>CAYOYU010000067.1:0-20468 GCA_964408265.1 uncultured Syntrophorhabdaceae bacterium | reverse complement strand
ATTCACAATCTTGCCGTACTTCAGTTCCATCATATGTGGAATCAGGGCCCGTGAACATAAGAATGCGGCCTTCAGATTCACGTCCAAAATCCCGTCCCATTCCTCTTCACTCACTTCTGTAACAAATTTCGGTTGCGCAGCCACTCCGGCGTTATTGACTAATATATCGACTCGACCGTAGGCCGTCACCGCTTGGGCTGCCATATTCTCTACCTGTAGCTTATTTGTCACGTCGCACCCTATGAACAACGCTTCGCCGCCCTTCTCTTTTATCTCCCCCACCGTAGCTTCAGCCGCCTCTGCCGCCAGATCTGTCACTATCGTGGTGCATCCTTCCTGAGCGAGCTTGAGAGCAATTCCCTTTCCTATTCCTCTTGCGCCCCCCGTGATGATGGCCACCCGATCCTTAAGCAACATAGTTATGCCCTCCCTTCTTTATCATCGGGGCCCAATTCGGGCCCCGGTCAGATGAACCCAGTACTCGCTCCGTTCTTGTGTTACTTAGCTCGCAAAGCCCCTTCGATAGACAAATCCTGCCGCGTCCAGAGGGCTGGCAGAGAGTAGTTCTGCTGGATACCCGAATGGACGTCTAGATGGTCCCGCATAAGGATGATACCTCCTAACCATGAGGTCATTCCCATTTCAGGGGTAAAGCCGTAATTGCCTTCCCATGAACGGTAGAGTCTGTCCTTCCAGTCGTAGCTCTCAACATGGTAAAAATTGAATGTTTCCTTGTCGACCCAGAATATCTTCGTCTTGTACACATAACTCGTATCAAGCTGGGAAAGTTTGACAACATAGATCGGCCTTCGCTCCATCCGAACGTTCTTAAACTCCATTCCCTTGCTTGCAACATACTCCGACCCATCGAGAGTCGGGGCTCGCACGAGAAACTCTCTCTCTTCGACAACCTCATATTTGTATGGATATCTTGTAGGGGAGAGTTTCTGCATAAACCCTTCGTTGTCATCATAGATCTGGTCCTGTCCGGCAACCGGGTCCTGCGTATCGGTAGCGCTCATCTTCCGGACCCGCCGCATCGATGGTATGTACATCATGATCTGATCCGCCTTGTTAGGGTCCGAATAGAAAAGAGCCGACTGAGTCATACCGGCAACATCACGGGGGCCGTGCAAAGCAAAGAGGAAGCATTTATACTCTCCTTTGTCCTTCGCCCTCTGGTCGTAAAACCCCATTGGGCCCCATTGCACCCTTCCCTGGAGCCTCACACTGTTCGCATTCCAGGGGTTATCGATATCCTGCTTCAGGTCCTTCGTCATACCAATAACCCGACCTATCATATAGTAGTCCACACCCCACTGCAAATATCTCTTATCCCAATTGTACATGATCTGCTGAGCTTTGAACTTGCCCTCCGGCTTCGGGAACGGGTAGCCCGCTTCCCAGGTCGAGCCGATCAGATACCCCTTCTCGTCGAGCTTGGTCTTGCCGGAGTTTCTCTTCGTCGCCTCTGCAATCGGCAGGGACCAGTAGTACTGTCTCGTGGGGATGATTTCGAACTCCGGGATGTTTCCTGCGTGGGGCGGGCCACCCGGCTTAATGCGATTATAGAGGTCCGGCCACATGAGCTCTTTGAACGCTGGATTATTCTGCACATCTTTGTACGTGTACTTCCCCGGCTTGATCTCCGGGCGAATCTTACCGACAACATCCGGGGCCCTGAACCCGACCACCTCGGCCCAGGCCCTTTTCATCTCATCCTCGTTGAAGGCCAGCTTGTCGTACACCGCCTTCGGGAGGACCTGCTTGACCCCGATGGTATTCAGATACGGCCGTGGATCATCAAAGGTTTTCTTCTGCTTTTCTACCTGTTCAAGACTCGGCACATACGTCTTCGGATGGGGCATTGCAGCCTCCTGGGAATTAGCCACGGAGAGCAGCAATACCACAAAGCAGCAGGCAAGAAAGGTAATGACATATTTTCTCATAGAGATCCTCCTTTAGAATCTGTAACTTATCGTTGCATACACGTGATCCTTGTAGTTGAAAGGCTGCATGTCTTGGCCATCCTTCTCACCAATGAATATGATCGCGCCCAAGGTATACTTCCAGGTATCATTATATTCGTAAGCGATCTGGGGCCGGAAGAATTGCGACCGCGTAGACCAGTTCCTAAGCCAGAAAACTGACGGCTGCAGCTTGTTATGCAGATAGGTCGTATTGACCATCAGGCTTGTCGTATAGGTGTTCTGGTAGAGTATGTCAGTCACGTACGTTCCCAAATGGCCCGCTTGCGGATAGTCAACTATATGTCTGTGGTAGAATTGCGGTGAAATGAAGAAGTAAGCCTTGGGGTTCAGCGCGTTAACCCTGACTTTCCAGTCGAAGCCCACCATCCAACGATACTCATCGCTGGTCCAGAAGTTATTCCCCTGCTCCTGCACGTACTGTGCAATATTATTGTTGTTTGTCGAGAAGGTGCTGTCGAAAGCATAGAGCCCTTCGAAGCGCAACACGGGAGCAACCCCTCCCAGAGCAGAGGTTTTCAGGAAATCAAGGTCTTTTGTGAAGGTAGCACCCACGAACCGGAAATAGGGATAATAGGCTTCATAATGAGGATGCACTAGAAGGTAATTCGGGTCCCACTTAAACGGCTCCAAATCAGCTCCGATCGCTCCGGACCTCGCCAGTTCATGGCTCCGGCCGTAATACCCATTCAGAGTCACTCTCGCCCCACCTACCGTACCGGATGTCCGGAAAGCAAATGCATGTCCCTGGGGATCCCAGGCATCAGGTTCACTCAGGGCGTCCCGGTATCGGGCTAGATATGCAACCCCTGGTATCGCCTCCACATACGGGTTCCAGATACCAGAGTAATCGGCCCCCATTTCAATAGCCTGGTTCTTTGCGAAATCCGCATTAGGGTCGAAAATAAACTGGAAATTGAGATCCTGAATCCACTGGGGGTTCCAGACGGGCTTGTACTCAGCCCTTATTAGCCACGTCGGGATAATAGTGGTCTCGAACTCGACATCGCTCATGCCCCTTCTCTGGTCGATCGGGTTAATCTGGTTCATAAGCAGAAAGCCGTCAGTTTCACCCCACTGAACGATCTGTTTACCCACCCGGAAGTAGAACTGGTTGTTAGGCTTCCACGTGATGTGCGCCTCTCCTACATAGTCGCGGAACTTATTGTAGGCAAAAAGTCGATCCCTCGCGCCACTGAATCCCTTATCTCTCCATTCACTACTGCCCGAATAGAGCGGGTAAGCCCAATCGACATTCAGTTTCAGGCTGTTAAACAACACCATGTCTGGCGAGGCCTCGTAACGGGTTTCGATCATGGCCTGTGTTAGAAATGAGTTGAATCCGTCCTTGTTATCGGGCCTGTTGTTGTGGAGTGCGTACGAAGTACTCTGATTGATATAGCCCATTATGCTGAGCCCCGACTGGCCCGTGTCAAAAGCATTGCAGGAAACGGTGAAACACAGAATGACTGCAGCAACACAAGTAAAAATCGATCCAGACAACATTAGCGCCTCTCTGAGTAAATGAGTTTTCTTTTTCATACCTCCCCCTTATTTTTTTCTCGGCGAACCTTATACTTCTCTTATCCCGTCTCTTCCTGGTAGCTCGAGCTCCGCTTGCCTTACGCTCTCCCTTGCAATGAACTTCGGTTTTATTATTGTTAACATCAGTGGATGCAGCGTTAATGACGCAACCATATTCGTCGCCATTATCATGGCAAGGAAGAATCCCATCTCAGCCTGGAATTTCAGACCTGAAATAAAGTACCAGGTAAGGACGGGAAGGATGATAGTGAGGCCGGTGTACACAATCGCCTCTCCCGTCGTTTTCACCGCTGCCATGACGGTATCAAAGTAGTTTTGATGACCAGGATATTCCTCCACGCATCGACTGTAGAGATAGATTGCAAAATCAACTCCAACTCCTACCCCGACTGCGGAAACGGGAAGGGTATTGACTGACAGGCCGATGTTCATCCAGGACATGTACCAGAAAGCGATCAGATTTGAGAGGATCAACGGTGCAGTCAACATCACACCGGCAACAAAGGAACGAAAGGCAAGGGTAACCATGATGAAGATGGCAGCAAGAACGATTGCATCAATCTGCGCGTGAGACCGCTTCATCTCCTCGTTAAGCGCCATCTCCATACCGATCCTGCCGCCGGCCAGGATAAACTTCCCCTTGTCGGTTGTCATGGGCTGGTCTTTGAAGAAGCCGTAGGCAGCCTCACGGATCCTTCCAACACTCTCTGAAGTGTGGTCGGCGAAGAAGAGTGTAATCTGTGATCGTTCCTTCGACTCGTCAACGAACCGGAGAAGGACCGCGTTGCCGAGCGAGTTGCGCAGGTAGCCGACAAGCCCTGCAACTTGCTCCGCGTTGCGTGGAAGATCGTACCAGATGGGGTCACCATCATGGAGAATCAAGTTAACCATCTTTCCCATATCGATGAGAGAACTGCTTGTCTTGTAGATATCTGGAAGCTTCTCCGCCATATACTCCGAGAACTTCTGAAAGGTCAGCAGAACGACAGGGTCGTAAATTGAATCTTTTACTCCTTCGTAATAAAGGACCAGGTTCTCGGAGGACGCATCGAAAGTCTGGTTAAGCAATTCCTGGTCTTTATTGTATGTATCGTTGGGCCAAAGGATGGGAGACCCGGGTGTTGCGTCTCCGACCTTCACGTGTGATATCTGCCACGAGCCAACAACAACGATAACAAGGATCGTGGCGGCGAGAACATATTTGCCTCTCCCCAGAGAGAATCGCGCGGCCGCGGCGGTAGCGTGCGAGATCACACTTCGTCCCCCCATACGCCTCTTGAGATTTTCTTTATTGAGAGGAAGATAGCTGCAGATGATGGGGACAAGAATGCCTTCCAGGGCAATGGTAGCCATCCAGAAGCTCATGATGACTGCGAGTTGACGCATGAGGACGATCTTTGCCACGCCTAGCACAAGGAATCCGGCAACTTCCGTGACTGTTGCCATAATGTTGGGCATCCACATGGCACGCATCGTGTTAAAAGTCGCAATATTTTTGTCGCCGTCGCAATACAAGAACTCTTCGATATACCGGTGCGTGATCTGCACCGCGTTACTAATCATTCGGGCACCCACAAGAAAGGCCAATACGTAGAGCAGTGGACTGAAGTTCACGCCGGTCCAGCCTATAAATCCAAGCCCAAGCGCCGTGCATATAAGAGCGATAACGATAGGGGCAACCATGCCCACGAAGTTCCGAAAGGACAGGTAGAGTATGATGATCATCATGAGAATACTTATGCCCATAACCATATAGATCTGGGTCTTATAGCTATAGATCCAGCCCATAAGCATGGGGAATCCCACGATGTGAATGGAAGTTTCTGGGTCAGTATACTTGGCAGAAAGCCGACTCAGACGCGTAAACATTAGTTCGTATGGAATATTCTCCTTCATCTCGGTAAGAACAATGGCGGCCGAGCCGTCGGAAGCAACAAGTGTGCCGTTGTATGCCGGGTTGGAAAAAATGCTCTTCCTGAGGCGTGACATCTCTTCGTCGTTCTTCGGCACATTGGGATACAAGACCGCCTCTACCGAGATCTCCCCTTTTGCCCTAGTACTGACCACTTTTGTTGAGTTGGTGGCGATTGAGACCGTCAGGGAACGGTAGACTTCGTCCCATAGTATAATTTCGTCGGTGATATCTTTGACTTTCGTTAGTGCCTTCTGATTGAATATGTCTCCATTCTTCGCCTTCACAACAATGGCAACACCTGACCCCCCTGACCCAAAAACCTGGCTGAAGCGCTCTATAATACGTAGATATGGATGTTCATTGGGGAATAGGTGTGCAAGGATAACTTCAGTCTTTATTCTCGTTACGCCAAAGGCAACACCAATGGTGATGATAAGAATAACAACCAAAACAGTGGCCCTGTTCTCTGCAAGCTTCTTTATCAGTTTATTGGTACTCTTCTTTTTCTCGCCCATGATTGTCTCCGTCACTTTGCTCCTGAAAGCCACCAATTGGATCCTGTCGTGTCACTCAGATAGATACGACCTTCCTTCCCGGTAGCCACAAAACCCGCTTTGCCTCGGGTGGCAAAACCATAAAGCCAACCGTATGTAATGGGGGGTTTGATGGAGGGACTCGCAAAGGAACCGCCGTCATTGCTTTTTAGGAGAAGCGCACTGCCCGCAATTAAAACGTTGTTGCCCTGGGCGATGATACCAAAGAGATGTACCTTCGGCACGCCCTTCGTTGCCTTCTTCCAGCTTGCCCCACCATCATCGGTATGGATGACTTCTCCATCAATGCCGGCCGCCCACACAATCTTGGGCGAAACCGCATAAACGCTGAAGAGAAAATTCCCACCGACCATCTCTCCGGTTTCCTCGGAAAAGCCGAACTCTCCTGCCTGTTTCGTCCAGGTCGCACCGCCGTTATCGGTATGGTAGACAAACCCATTTTCGCCCACTGCCCAGCCATTTCTCTCGTCTGCGAAAGAGACACTCCGCAGAATAAAATCCTCACCAGAAAACTGTACTTGCCAGGTAACGCCGCCGTCCTTTGTCGCAAGGATTGTCGTTTTCTCTGTTACGATGAAACCAGTTTTGGGGGATACGAAGTAGACTCCCATGAGAAGCGTTTTTACCGGGCTTGTCTGCTTGACCCAGGTCTTCCCCCCATCGCTGGTCGCGAGAATCGTTCCCACATCACCCACTGCCCAGCCGGTTTTCGGGTTGACAAAGTGTATCGAACTCAGTGTGGAATCGACCCCTGTTGTTAGCTTGCTCCAAGTATTGCCGCCGTCTGTCGTGCCTAAGATGGTGCCCGAGCGGCCGCAGGCAAAACCATCCTTGTCGGTCGGGAAGCTAACGGAGAAAAGATCGTGCTTGAGTGCTTTCGGCGCTCGTTTCGCAAGGGATTTGCCCTCGCTTACCGATGCAAAGCAGAACAAGCAAAGACTTAACCCCGCGATTGTCAGTAACACTAAATGATACTTCCATGTATGCCTTCCGAAACCGTCTCGTGCGGCTACCCTATGCATAGGCAACATCGTGTTCCTCCTTTTCATACCTGACCAGATATGTCCGGGGCGACAGCCAAGAAACCAGACTGTTCATAAGAGCGGCATCGGTATTGACCGCAGTCGATTTGCAGAAACCTTTTGTTACTATATGCCCTAACAACGATACCCTCATAACACCCCTTTTCATATCTCATAACATGACGCACTGAGTACCGGTCAATGAAGGGAATCCTTCATTTTGCATCCCGTTAGCCTTGTGCTCATCAAGTCCTTCCAAGGATCGTCAGGACCATAGAGGCCTCTTCGACACCAACGAATCCGCCCCCGTTCTCGGTCATTCCTATCCTTGCACCCTCCACTTGCCGTTTACCCGCTTCACCTCTAAGCTGCGTCACAATCTCGAAAATTTGCCCCAAGCCTGTGGCACCCAGAGGATGGCCTTTTGAAACGAGCCCGCCGCTTACATTTACCGGAATTCTACCGCCAATGGTGGTGGCCCCGCTCCTCGCCAGTGCAGCCGCCTGGCCCCATTCACAGAAACCCATTGCTTCAAGCTCAATGATCTCCCCCATGGATGAGGCATCGTGCAATTCGAGCACGTCAATGTCCTTCGGCCCCACGCCGGCCAAGTCATAGACCTTATTGCTCAGTCTGCTCGCAATATGATCAGGCCCGAATCCCCTGGGCCTGTTCGTATGGCTCCCCAAGATGCAACCCAGAACCTTAATCGGCCGGCAACTCGCCAGTCGTCCCAGAAACTCTTTCGAGCACAAAACGGCTGCGGCGGCTCCATCACCGATAGGCGCGCACATCGGGACCGTCAGAGGATATACAACAGGTCTCGCGTTGAGCACCTCCTCGACAGTCATCGCTTTGCGAAACTGAGCGTACGGGCTATTGACGCTGTGAGTGTGGTTCTTCGCAGCCACGATTGCGATATCTTCCTGGGTGGTTCCGAATGCGTCCATATGAAGTCGGCAGAACCCGCCGTACATATCCATCGCCACAGTACGCATTCCACCGCCAGAAGGCTTCCCGTCGGGCTTTTCCCCTTCCCCAGTCCACCCCTTCCTCAGGTTCTCCAAGGCCTCCACGTCCATGCCTGCCTCATAGTTCTTGAACATCCGCGCGGCATCCTCCATGTACAGTTTCTCCGCACCAACTGTCAGGACGACATCCGCGTGCCCCCCCGAAACAGCCTGCCAGCCAAGGAAGAAAGCTGTCGAACCCGTAGCGCATGCGTTTTCGCAATTGACTATTGGAATAGCTTCTATTCCCAAGGGCATCAAAGCGACCTCTCCGCGAATCATCTCCTGCCCGGTCACTAGACCCTGCAAAGAGTTGCCAAAAAAAGCCGCCTGCAGACATTTCTTGTCGATACCGCCATCCTGTAAGGCAGAGCCGACGGCTTCTGCAGTCAGGCTTTTGATGTTCCGGTCCAGAAATTTTCCGAAAGGGGTGTGTCCCACTCCTACCACATATACATCTCTCATGTCTTTTCCTCCTGTTTTCATATCTGTATTATTCATCCCGCCCAGGTCGCCAGATCAGCCTGCATCCATAATCAGGATTTGGCATCTCCTTGCACGGTGATCTCATCGCTACCATGGATCAACCCTCTGCACGAAGAACCACGAGAGGTGACGGACCTGAGACAGATTTTTCTCTTCCTTCCACGCTCGGTCACTGCCGCAAAGCCACTATTCGGTTATTGCTTGGGTAGGATTATCGCTCTGGCAAAAAGCAGATTCAATAGAGGGAATCCTTCATTTTTCCTGAGTAATCGTGGTCTTCGACGATGGCTTCGCAGATTAGCAGACGTTGGACACTTGGCCACTCTCGATGCCTTTCCACAGCGGAGAGCCACTTCACACTCTTTCCTACTGTAGGTGATTTCTCGTAGAGCGCTCACAGAGGGCATACCGGATTCAAGTAGTATCAGGTAGTCGGCTCTTCCTTTTGAACATGACATTGAGTTGGGGCACATCCTGACGATGGAGAGAAACCCCTAGCGCAAGTGATTGACGCTGCTATCTTTGGCCTTCACTTAGGGTTCAGCTGCAACCTTAACTGATCTCAAACCTTACAGGAAAAGATAATATGGCTATGGCATACGGGCGTGAACGAACCTCTCTCGTGAGGCTCTACCCCACTTGGTATCGAATCCTTATTGCGCTGTACAGCCATTGTCGATAGGGATGGCCGTACCACTGATAAATGATGATTCGTCGCTGGCCAGGAAAAGAGCAAAATTGGCAACGTCTTCCGGCTTGCCCAACCGCCCCTGGAACTGGATGAGAACGTCGTCAACGGGAACCCCCTGGCTCCGGAGAATCTTAAAGGCATTTGTACTCAAATCTGTATCCATGTATGATGGACATAAAGCATTGACCCTAATGTTCTTAGGTCGCAACTCGACCGCCATACACCGTGTCAATCCAATGATTCCTGCTTTCGAGGCACAGTAGGCATCCAACGGGGGATTAGCAACGAGACCTCCGGCTGATGACATTTGAATGATACTGCCTCCACGGTCCTGTGCAAACATCTGCCTCACTCCATGTTTCGACATGAGGAAGACTCCTCTGAGGTTAACGGCCATGATGCGATCCCATTCTTCAACTGTCATTTCAAAAAAAGGTTTCCAGAGATCTATTCCGGCATTATTGACGAGAATGTCGAGGCCGCCAAAAGTTTCAACAGCAAATGTTACAGCCTTTTCCGCATCAGCTTCGCTGCAAACATCACCCCGAATAGCAACCGCGTGTCCTCCCCTGGCTGCAATCGCCTCTGCGGTCGATTTGGCGTTATCACCGTTGATATCGTTGATAACTACCTTGGCCCCTTCTTCCGCAAACCTCTCGGCTATGGCTCTACCCAAGCCCTTTCCAGCCCCTGTTACCAAAGCAGTTTTGTTCGACAAGCGCATGGTACCCTCCCTTTCGTTTTTTTGCAGTGAACCTCATGATATCTATCCCATATCTAGAATGGCAACTCTCTGTAGCTTGCTACGGAGGGCTTTTTATTCCCATAGACTCGACGGCAAGAACAGAGCTAAACCACCACCGGCTCAAAGCCGGTGGCTTTGAAAGAACCAATATGGTCTAGGCTGGAGTCGGCTGAAGCCGCCTCTCCCACTATGGGGCAATATGGAAGTCGCCGTAGTTCTCTTGAAGATCCTGGGTGGCAATGTATTCCATGATAACTTCATCGGTGACATTGCCGGAGGATGCGGCAAAGTATCCTCTCCCCCATATGTGGCGTCCCCAGAAGTGTTTTGAGAGTTCTTTGTATTCTGAAAGAAGCTTGTAGGAGGTCTTTCCTTTGAGGGATTGCATGAGCTTTGAGATGGAGAGGTGCAGCGGGACGGATACAAAGAAGAGGTGGATATGATCCCGAGAGAAAGAACCCTTAATGATCTCCACATCCTTGGCCTTGCATATCTCCCGTATACCTTCACGTACTCTTTCCGCCACCTGTCCATAGAGCACCTTCTTCCGGTACTTGGTAATCCACACCAGGTGGTACTTGAGGTCATACACCGAATGCGCCGTGGTTCTGTAGTTCTGCACCTACTCATGATACTAAAGTCTTCGCCTCAAAGGCGAGGGATTTTCTCCCCGAGGGAGACATTAAGTAATCGCTTCACTTCTGGTGACAACCTTTCTTGCGTAGCCTCTCGCATAAATATGCGCAACTCCCTTGTCACCAACAGATTGTCCGGCTCGTTAAGCTCCTTTAATACATAGATTCTCTCCCAGCCCTTCCCACATTTACATCGTTCTTTGCCATCACTCTCCTTTTTAAAGGATGAAATACTGGCGACCTCTTCCGTCCCGTCGCATAAGTCCTATGGTTCCGAAAACGCGGCATCAGGCTCAGTAGCTGGCCTCTGTTTCGGCCTTGCAAGGAATGCTGTAAGGACAAAACCAGCTAAACCGCCGAGACTCATGAGGGTGATAGCTCCACTGTAATTTCCCAATTTTGCCAGCGCCACGCCACAGCCAAACAGCCCCGCAGGCCCGCCAAAGCATCCAAGACCCAAAGTTAGCCCTGCAATCTTGCCCACAATGTGGATCGGATACGATTTCGAGACAAGAACCATTAGGCAAGGTGTCAAAAACTGGAGGCCCAATCCCCCGATGAAAAGGCAGATCGCAAGAACCGATAACCTGCCGTAAACGACAGGAAGCTGGATTGGGTAGATAAACACGCAAACAAGGCCAAAACCAATCAGTATGACGAGCTTTGAATTACCGTGAAACACCTTGTCTTGAAGAGTCCCGGCAATAACGGGGCCGATCATCCCTGCAATCATAACAGTCAGCATGAGATTTCCTGACATCATGGGACCAAGACCGATCCCCATAGGTTCATCGGCTGCTAAATAAGCGGGTACAATGCTGTAAATGGAAAACATACACCATGCCACGAAGAAGCTGACAAGTACAATAATCCACGTCATGGTCGCCGACAAGGCATGTTTGAGTGCAGCCGGATCACCACCGGGAATCTCCGCCGTCTTGTGAGACTGTGACGGAAGTTGAGGTTTCGGGCTAAAGACTACTACTAGAGATAAGGCAAGGCCTACCCAGCCCATAATTGAGAGCCACGCGACCGCCTGTTGCCAGCTATTCACCGCCATAAACAGAGCAGGGGCCGCCCAAACACCGATTGCTGAACCCAGACCCACCCCACTGCCCATAAGCCCGCTCGCAAGGCCTTGCTCTTTGATCGGAAACCAGACCCCAATAGTGGGCGCTATAGCGCACACGATAAATCCAAGAGAAAAGCCCTGAAACACTCGCATCCATAGTACCGCAGCATACGAAGTTCCAAGCCACGGCATGATCAAAGCTGGAACAGATGTACACAGCAGGCCAAGAATAGTCATAAACATGATACCGAATCTATCACAAAGAGCTCCTCCCGCAATAAGGGCAATCGCGCCGCAAAGCAGGAAGACCGTCATCAGGTTCGTCGCGTCAGCTATATTAATCCTTAAATCCTTTGCAATCTCCTGCAGTAGTGGAGCAAAGGCAAGCTGGTTAATATATATCGTAATCAAACTCACACACATCGAAAGTAATACCAACCATCGTAAGCGGGGGTACTGACTCCACTCATTCATTTCTTTTTCCTGCGCTCCGTCCCCATTTCCGTGTTCTTCCTTGCAGTTAGACAACCTGTCTTGCAAGCGGTAGTCGCTACTCCCTCACCTTTTTCGATATATCTTCTTTTCCTACCGCACATTTACTTCCTCAACAATAAGACTTTAAGCTTGCCACATCACCACAGCATGTAGGACCTCACCTTCCCTTCCATCCGCCGACGCATAGGCCAAATCGTGAAGCTGTAACTCTCTAAGCATAAGCCAACTAAAGAGACTCGTATCCATTGTGCTGTCAATAGCCTTCTTGGCCAGCCCGATTGCGATTCTCAGCTCCCATCTAATATTAGATAGCTTCCCAACATGCTTTTTATGTTAAGACCACCGCCGGCCCTTCGCTTTCGTGATAAATTTCAATCCCCTTTCTTCGAAAGAAAGCAAAATCCGGACAGTTTCAAATCCTCCTGGCCACCTCGTTCGCCGCAAAAATAGCCTCCTTAATTTCTCCCACCTTTGCACAGTCACCGATCTTATACACCTCTGCGGCTTTACCCTGAAACATCTCAAACAGCGAATCGTTTGAAGTTCTGGTGAGCGAGATAATAAGCGTGTCGAAAGGAATTATGGTTTCCGGCCCGTCCCCACTTGTTAACCTTATCCCCTCCGGGCTTACTTCCTTGACGTCAACATTCAAGAACACGCGTGGGTTCGCTACCCTTTTCGGTTCCATCCCTGCAACACGAGGAAGGGGCAGATCGGTGAGCTTGCGCAACGCGTAGTATTGGCGCGGCCCCGGATAATCCCTTGCTATGGTTTCCACTCCGCCTCTGCCGATCATTGTGACTTCCCTGCCTTCTTCCGCGAGGGAGATAGCAAGTTCGGCAGCAACGAGTCCCCAGACAACAACCTTTTGCCCAATGGCTTTCATCTCACGACAGGCCGAGATATGATCAATTACCCCGAGCTTGTCTTTGGCAACCTCAGGAATTACCATCGAAGAGCCACAGGCCACTATGATTACGTCCGGTTTTACCTCGTCAACGTCCGCAATGGTAGCTTCCTTGGACACCCTCACATCTACGTTAAGCTTCCTCATCTGCGTGCCGAGATAAGTGACGATATTCTTGAACTCGCCAGTCATCCTAGCCTCTGCGAGCGCGGCCACCATCCCCCCGAGGGACGCTTCCTTCTCCATGAGGATCACCTTGTGTCCCCTTAATGCCGCGACCCTGGCAGCTTCCATGCCGCCTACTCCACCCCCGATTACCACTACTTTCTTTGGCTTTTCTGCAGGAGTCAGCGGGATGCGTCCGACGATGCGCGTGTCATAATTGATGCTACAAGGAACGGCGCACGATATGGGTTTACAACCTATACACTTGCGAATCTCGTCCTGCCTTCCCTCGAGATACTTCTTTACCGTTTCGAAATCAGCAACGAGCTGGCTGCCGAGATATATGATGTCTGCCTTTCCTTGCTCAATGAATTGTTCCGCCATGCCAACGTCCAGGATACGGCCCACGCCGATCACCGGAAGCCGTGTGGCCTTCTTAACGCCCTCTGCGTTTTGGATGAAACAGCCCCTTCTGTAGTACAGAGGAATGGCGACCCCCTCAGTAGTATGCGTCACCGAGCCCTGACTTACATCGATTGCATCCACACCTGCCTCTTCAAGAATAGGAAGGTAGTATCGTACAAATTTCTCAAGCGTTACGCCTTCGTCCCCGAGCAATTCATCGGCAGAGACCCTGACGAATAGCGGGTAGCCTTTCCCTACGACATTTCGTATCGCTTCAATCGTCTCGACAGTATAGCGCATTCTGTTCTCCCAACTGCCGCCATACCTGTCGGTCCTCCTATTGTAGTAGGGCGACATAAAGGCACCAAGCATAGTCGCTGCTCCGTGACCACAATGCAGGCTAACGCAGTCAAATCCTGCCGCCTTAGCTCTGCCGGCCGCTGCTGCAACGGCATTCTTTAACATTTCCATCCGCTCCAACGAAACCACTTCACAGGGAACGAAAGTACCGGCCGCGAGATCAAACAGGCTCATACGAGGAGAGGCTTCATTAGGATAAGGAGCGGACGAGGGACCCTCCCCGGCTATCGTGCCCGCTGCGCCGACTTGAGCTCCCATCTTCACACCGTATGAGTGCATTACGGCGTTCAATTCCGCCCAGCCTGGTATAAAGGAATCATCATGGATCGCACCCCCCCCAACCTCCATTTTTACTGCCAGGGCCTGAAGTTGCAAGTGTGGAGGTAGAATCTCAAGATTACCCGTCATCATAAACCCCACCCCGTTACGCGCCCTTTCCTCGAACCATCTTATGGTTTCCGAGTTCACCGACCCGCCCGGATTGACCGGCATAGGCAGGAAAGGTGCATAACCGATTCTGTTCTTCAGTGTCATTCCGTTAATATTTATGGGTTCAAGAACCTTCCTGGCCATATCTTACCTCCTTGCTCATCAGCAATTGTTCTCTCACTTCTCAATCAATCTCCAACATTACGGGATAGCTTCACCCGCTCCGGGGCAGCTCATGGGAACAAAATATCTCCCCGGCCGCTACCTGCCTGTATATTCTGGTTCCCGTTCCTCCACGACCGCCTGTAACCCCTCTCTCCCATCCTCAGATGCGTAGGCGATGGCGAAGCAATCACTTTCCAGACACAATCCTGTAGGAAGGTCGGTAGTCATTGCACTGTTGATGGCCCTTTTCGCCAGGCCGATTGCAATTCTCGGTCGTGCAGCGAGCTTTGCTGCCAGGCCAAGGGATTCCTCCATAAGCCTGGCTCGGGGCACAACCTTGCTCACCAAGCCGATTCGCCAGGCCTCATCTGCCGCGACCGGCTCTCCAGTAAATATCATCTCCTTTGCCCTTGCAGGACCGATGAGCCGGGGAAGCCTCTGGGTCCCTCCTGACCCCGGGATCACACCGGCGGGGACTTCCGGAAAACAAAAGAGAGTGTTGTCCGCGGCTATTCTCATGTCACACAGGAGGGCGAGCTCACAGCCGCCGCCAATAATAAGGCCGTGGAGAGCCGCTATGGTCGGTTTCTCGATATTGGCGATGGTCTCCATTGTAAGCATGACCTTCTTCCCAAAATCAACTGCCCACGCGACCGATTTGCCCACAACCTCCTTAACATCGAGTCCCGCTGCAAAAGATTCTTCGCCTGCCCCGGCAAGCACTATTGCCCCAACGGCGTCATCACGCGAAAGCCCAATAAACGCGCCGTAAAGCTCTTCATAGGACCCGGGGCTCAGGCGATTGGCCGGAGGCCTGTTCAGCGTGACAACGGCAACACCTCCTTGCAGTTTCACGGTTATGGTTTCATACGTCATCGGTTCCCCTCCTTGTTGTAGCCAAAAGGCCTGTTTCACCGCCCCTGGAGTGCCGCCGGAGCATCATCCGCTCTTCTTTCCCCTCTCCTCCAGGTAAACTTTCTCAAACACCTGTCCCTTGTAGTGGCTGCGCTCGAGACTACCCGGCTCGGCCCACAGGATCCGGGGATTTATTTTCAACCTTTTGCTCATGGCCTCATTAATCTCATTCTCTAACGCCTGGAGCTCCGCTCCCGGCAACCCTTCTGCATGCTCCACTCGGACCTTCAAAGGCGGTACAACCCGCGGCGGCCTCTCATCAAGTACGATGCGCATCTCACCGGTTACTCTCGGCAAAAAGCTGTTTAGAACCCCTTTAATATTGCTAGGATAAACCATAACCCCTTTTACCTTGAGCATGTCGTCGGAACGGCCCACCACCTTGTAGCGAAAACCAGTTTGGCCACACGGACATGGCTCCGTGAAAACCTGCATGATATCACCGGTAGTCTCTCTGATACTTATCCACCCCTCGTTATCGAGTGTAGTCAGCACATAGAGTCCCTCAGCTCCGTCTTCTATGGGAATTGGAGCCTTTGTGTCTGGGTCCACGAGTTCGAAATAGGCGAGATCGTCCATGAGCCAGTGCATACCCTGATATTCAGGGTAGTCGCAGGAGAAACCCAGGCCCGCCCCCATATCGAAGAGCTTCGCATCGAAAGCATTCTCCAGTTTTGCCCTGACTTCTGGAATGCCAGCGCCAGGTTCCGCTCCGCACAACAAGATCTTCAAACCCAGTTGCCTTGCTTCTTTGCCAATAAGCTTCGGCGCCTGATCGATCAGATACTCTGCCAGAGAGGGGGTACCTATATAAACGGTTCCCTTGAAAAGGTTCTGGGCAAATAATATCCTCTCGCTCTTCGCCTCTGCCCCCACAGGAAGCATGGTAGCCCCCGTTTCCTGGAATGAAATGGCGCTCGGCACACCGGCGATCACCATTGAAAGGGCAAAGCAGTAAAGGATCCGATCGTGCGCCCGTATGCCGGACCGCCAGGATCCCCTGGCAGCGTATTCGCACCAGAAATTCTTCAGGTCACGGTTTGTCATGGGATACGGGGTGGGAACCCCTGTGGTGCCGGTGGTCGTGGCTATCCAATCAAGATCCTCCGAGTTCACTGCCATTCTTTGATCCAAAGCCTTTAGGTAATCACCGCCGCACTCGTCCACCAGATCCCACATGGATTGCTTGGTAAAGATTTCGATCTTCTCCTTGAGCTCATCAAATCCGGTCAACTTCTCCGGGTCGAGGTTGTTCCTCTCCATCATACGTGTGTAATACGGTGCTGTCGCCTTCAGTTTCATTAGCATCTTTTTGAGTTTCTCGAACTGAATTTTCCCCATTCCAGGGTTATTCAGCATAGGCTCCATTTGCATGTTCCAATAGGGACGTTCCTGCTGTGCCTTGCCCATTGTGTTACCTCCTGACCATAAAAATTGAAGTGTATAATCCCAACTTCCACATTCTTCCAGGTCTCCAAATACCGTCTAAATCATCAAGGACTCTATCCTCTCGGTAGTATCCTGCTCTTGACCTCAGCCCTGTTCATCGGATAACGTTCAAAAACGAGATGACCGCCCAGTCTTGCATTAACTTCGTTATTGCCGTCGGCTATAAGGGACGACCGGGCGTCGCGCCACAGTTTCTCGGGCAGATACTCGGTTGCCAGTCCGTTCCCGCCAAGTATCTGGATAGCATCGTTCGCGTTGTCCAATCCGAGCTGCGTGGCTGTTACCTTGCACGCGGCTGAATATTCGAGAAGTCCTGGCATAATATTCATGTTTAGGTTGAAAACGGACCGGGCGAGAGCGCGGCATGTTTCCACTCTCGCGAACATGCTGAAGATCCTTTGCTTGATTGAATAATGTTCCATCAATATGCGCCCGCCTTGCACCCTCTCCTTGCAATAATTGAATGCCTCCTCGAAGGCGGCTCTGGTCAACCCCGTTGACCAGGCTGTCATGCACATTTGCGCCGCTATGAACATCTGTTCCTCTATAAAACTGAACTTTTCACCCGGCAAGGCAACCATATACTTTCCTGGGAGCCGAACGTTATCGAAATAGATCTCACCCTGGTTGAGGTCCCTCATGCCGACCTTCCCCAAGGGCTTCCCCTTACTTACGCCGGGCAGATTCATGGGAACGAGGCAAAGCCCACCCCCCGCAAATCCTTTCGATGGGTCGACCTGTGCCCAGAAGACGGCAGCGTGGGTGGCAATCGTACCGGCCGATACCCAAGCTGACTTCTGCCCGTTAAGTATCCAGTCGTCGCCGTCGCGCTCAGCCCGACAATTGCCCCTGGGCAGATCAGGGGAGGAATAGAACGCTTCGCCGATGCCGAGTGTATCCGATCCGTGATCCGGTTCGGTTCCGGCCCAGCATCCGAGAATGCTCCCGTCCTTGCACTGACAGTAGGGCATGGTAAATTCTTCTACAAGTTCCTGGTTGCCGCTCATTAGCGCTGCGGCGGCGGGCGCACTCACTGCTTGCAGCGTGATGGAGAGCCCATAACTCCCCCATCCCATCTCCTCTGCGATAATTGCGAGTTGGACAGGGGTGAAATCTGGTCCGCCCACCATTTCAGGGAAGTACATCTTGTGATACCCAAGCTCAAAAGCCTTCCTTAGAAAAGACCAGAGCGGCGAATCCGCTGCAATTACTTGCTCCGCCGTCATTTTGTCGAGTAACGCTGCCGTGGGCCGCATGTAGGTCTCGGCAAACTTGTGGGCAGCCTCTTTTATTGCGATATCTTCATTGGTAAGATCGAGATTCATATCGAAATAATCCATAAACATAACCTCCTTTTGCACATATTATTTTTGTCTCTGAGCCCCAAGTCTCGTCTGACAAGAAACTCTTTGAGTTGCCCCTTTTTGCCGTCGCCACTGAGCTTGATTGACCATATCGGCATCGCCCCATCTCTTCACAGCCCTGTATAGGAATCTATTATTGCCTTGGGGGGGGGAAGAGATCAATAGAGGGAATCCTTCATTTTTTGGGGGAACGGTAGGGATCCCAAAATTTCAGTTTGTATGAATAGGTATCCGTGTTTCCCTGGGACGAGACGAACTATTCTGAGCCTAAAACAGCCGCTATTGCGTCCGGCGGAGGTAATGTCAAGGCTCGAAAAAATGAACGGCATATTTTCGATTCCTGGTGTAGCCCCCGTTTTAACTGGCCACTCATATCCTCAAAATAAGCTGTAGTCATAGCCTTAGTGCTAGTACTATAACGAGCAGGAAAGAAGGCCTATGAGTCCGGTAGAAGTAATCACATCAGTAAGATCGGTGGCCAAGGGCCCACCTTTCGAGTATGGCCTGGGTCACGCACGGTCCTATGGTTAAACCGGTTTCCTCGTTGTAATTGATGAAAGCCATGTCTGGAATTTTCATCAGACTAATTATGTTCTTCGGCGTGACAAGACGTTGTTTCAAATGAACGTACAACTCGGTTCCTCCGCTCACGATACAGGTGTCTCCGGTGTTCCCCGACATCAAAGTAACAGCTTCCTCCACGGATTTCGGTTCTCTATAGTCGAATTTCGGAAGTCTCATTATTTGCTCTCCCCCTCAACGTGGACCTTTCTCGCGCTGTCACGCTTCACCAGGCCATCCAATACCTTGTCCGGCGTTATTGGAAGGTCATGCAATCTCACACCTGTTGCATTACAAATGGCATTTACGATGGCAGGAGCTGTCGGCACTGGCAGCCTTCCGAAAAACCCTTGCCTCCCAGAGGGCCAGCCGGATCGTTAGTCTCCACTATGGTGGTCCCGACTGACGGCATGTCCAGTGCGGTAGACATCTTGTACTCCAGAAAGGAAGGGTTGAGGACAAGGCCGCATTCTCTGTGGTGATCCTCCGCCAAACACATCCCTACCCCGTGGGAAACGCACCCCTCCATCTGTCCTTCCACGGCCATCGGGTTGATGGCGACGCCACAGTCGACTGCTCCCTGCACATCCAGCACCCTGACCTTGCCTGTTTCCTCGTCCACATGAACCTTGGCGACCTGAGCGCCATAGGTATAGGCGGGGGAAACATTCGCCTTACCGGTCATGTAGTCTACGAGGACCGTGGGGGGGTTATAGTAGCCTCTACCTAAGAACGTGATACCCTTCAGTGAGAAGAGTCCTGCCGTTACCGCATCGGAAAAGGACATACCTCTCTCCGGATCCCCTTTTACAAAGATCCTCTCATCTTTCATCTCCAAGTCATCGACATTCGCCTCAAGTGCCTCCGCAACAAATTCCAACACCTGTTTCTTGGCATCCTTCGCCGCTGCCAGCGCAGCATTGCCCGCCATAAATGTAGTCCTGCTCGCATAGGCTCCCAAATCCATAGGCGTCAACTCAGTATCAGAGACAACGATCGATACCTTTCCCATGGGCAGCTTGAACTCCTCGGCAACGATCTGGCAGATGACCGTATCAGATCCCTGTCCTATGTCGGCGCTTCCTGTATAAACCGTGATCGTCCCACCTACATTAACCCTCACGAAAGCGGCCGAGCTGTCATGAGGAAAGAAAAGTTTCCCGCCGCTGACATAGGTATTGCATGCAGATCCAAGCCCTTCTCCTGGGTTGAGCTTCGCCTTACCCCACCCTGCACTTTGTGCCGACAGCGTGATGCACTCCGTAAGGCCGCAACTCGTCACTTCAAACAGGTTGGGGAGTATGTCGCCCGAATGGACGGCATTCTTGAGTTTGATCTCGACTTCATCGATACCAAGCTGTTGGGCAATGTGAGCCATATGGACATCATCCGCGAAGTGAACCTGCAAAGTTCCGAACCCCCGGTATGCACCGCCTGGGGTGTTGTTTGTATAAACCAGCGTCCCCGAGAACCGACAGTTCGGATATCTGTATACGCCAACCAGACCCGCAGCGCCTCCCGCTGCTACTATGGCCGGCCCATGGCTGCAATACCGGATTACTACAACATAGGCAATATAGGGAATCCTTC
>CAYOYU010000066.1:19284-20489 GCA_964408265.1 uncultured Syntrophorhabdaceae bacterium | reverse complement strand
AATCCGTTTCTGGATGGCCGGAATTACCTGGGCTTTAGGGTCGCCCTGAAGTTTCAGGGCTTTTATTCTCTCCTCGGCGTCGGTAAACTCCTGGGCATACCGGTCATTATTGCTCAGGTGCTGTTTAAGTGTGCTTATATACTGGACGGCAGGAGTGTAGCGATAACTCATCTCCCACTTCCTGTTAATCTCGGCAGACACTTTCTTGTCCACACTGTCGAGATAATCTATAACCGCCCTTCCATTGCCTTCCCATTTGGGGAAGACCAATTTCGGCAGGCCAAGGTATCCGTCTGACGTCAGATTCCTGAGGCCGTTCAAATACTCTTTCGTATCCGCTGCCGTTACCTGATAGTTCTTCGCCGGCGTCACGGGGAAGAACCCGGGGACCACCCCGTTCACCCTGTCGAGGTTATCCAGAGCGGCTTTTTTGGTTTTATCCGCTTCAGCGTATCGTATACGCTCCTCCGCCGCAAACTTGCCGATTACCCCCACTACTGCGTCGTACTGGGAATTCGTGCTGTCTACGTAGGCCTGTCGTTTGGCATTGTAGTTGTTTAGCTGCTTATCCAGGTCCGTACTCTGTTTCGCGTACTCGGTGTCCGGTGCGTTCAAGGCAGTCTGGGCAGCGTTGATACAATTGTGCCAGTTGGGGTCTCTGTCTCTAGCCTGAGTGTAACCGCCGCACGAGGCAAGGTTCTGTTCCAGACCCTTTCTTCTGGCCCCCGCAGCCTGGCTTATCTGGTCTCTGGCAGTCTGATATGCCGGGAGTTGATTGCCGGGCGGGTTCGCCTTGTTGAAGTCCTCCTGGAATCTCTTCCACTTGTCGGCGCTGTCCTGCGCCAGGACCTTTGCGGCGGTTTCCATATCCTGCAAGGATTTCGCCTGGCGCAACTGCAAACCCACATCGTCCAGACTCGGGAGGTTCAACGGGATTGTATTGAACGGCAAAGAACTGGGGTACTTGGCGGTCATATTGGCAAACTCGTCCTGAAGCACTTTGGGTACATCCTTCAGTGTCTGAGCCACGAGGCTCCAGGACTGTTTCAGGCCCGCTTTAGTGGCCTGTTTCTTCTGACCCAGCGCACCCGTGTCAGGAAGCACTCTCACATACATCCTCGCATAATACCCGAGCTTATCACGTGCATCATAGAGGCTGTCCCATTTCTTCTTGAGATACTGGGAAAGCGGAATCCTCTGGAAGT
>CAYOYU010000066.1:8563-19274 GCA_964408265.1 uncultured Syntrophorhabdaceae bacterium | reverse complement strand
TGTCCCATTTCTTCTGTCTCTTCGCATCTGCCACCATCTGCGGCACCTGCTTCGTGTAGGCATCAATCTCAGGGAGTTTCTTGAGAGCTTCTTCAACACTTACCGCCAGATTTTGGAACTCCGGGGTGATCCTCTTGGCAGCAGCCTCGATCTGCGCCAAGGTCTTCCGCAGGATCACCTCACTCTCCGCTGCCTTGGCCCATTTGTTCAACTGGCTCAAAAGTCCGGCTATCCACATCTGCATGTCTTTCCTGCTATTTAGTACCTCAGCCTGCTCGGCCCTCTCTACCGCACCTCCGCCCCCCACGCCGGCAGCACTGACCCAATCCCAGAAGGAGGGTTCCGGAAAGGGCTGTCCGAGTTCCTCCGTTACGTACGCTCTCAGCCTGTGGCGGAAGTTTTGGTCCTGCACCACTCTCCGGAAGACATATTCTATGGACTGCTGAGTCACCGGAATTGGGTCACTCTTGTCCCCCAGTTGCCTCCCGGTCCGGGGTTTCAGAACGGGATCACTTTCTATCGCGCCGTACAGCGATTCTATATCGAGGGCAACCTTGGTCTCCCTGGCCTGTTTATAGGATTCTTTGGTAATGGAGTAGGCCGTCAGTGCAAGCTGGAATGTACCGGTAGAGAGTTTGAAGTAGGCGAGAAAGGACTGGCCCGACTTCTCCCATCCTGCAGCTTCCGCCAGAAGGGCGAGTATGGTCTCTTCGCTGGCGCCCAGGAGGTCGCCGGAACCCGCTTTCTGACTCGTACTGCTCACTGTGCTCAAGAAACCGCCGAGCTTGCTAAACTTGTCAAAGATATCGCCATAGCGTTGCACATCCTTGACCGACTCCAAAGCGATGCCGTAACCCGTGGTGAAAAGAGAGTAGTCAGCCTGGCACATCGCTTCGATGACGTCATCTTCTCCCGCTGCAACCGCCCCGGAGGACATGAAGCCGGCCAGCGCCAGAAAAAGGAGTGCCACTGTGATCCCCACACCAGTGCGGATGCCGCCTTCGGCCTTTCTTCTGATGGGATTTGATCTGTGTCTCTTCATCTCTTCACCTCACCCTAAAGGGCCTTATGGAAAGGAAACTCGGTTTCCTGCTTAACCCCCATACCAGAACCTTCCCGACAGCGTCTTCATGATCTTCGGTTTGCCGCCTTCGATGGTGACCTCTTCGGAGACCCGTGACTTCTCCTCCTGCTTCAGGTTCTTCTTCGCATTCTTGCCGGAGAGGGTAAAATCATAGCTCACCTTATACTTCCCGTCGGCTGACTTCTGTACCTGCAAACTCTGAATGGTACATTTTATCTCGTCAAAGTTTGCGAATGCCTTGGTGAGACCGGATCGCAGGGCAGACAGGTTGGTTCCGTCGTTTGCCTGCCACTGGTTGCTGATGCACCCCGTTATTCCTGCGAGATCTTTCGACTCGTATGCTCGCCTGAACTGGTTGTAAAGGTCCTTTACCTGGGGAGTATAATCTTCCGCAGGCGTTTGAGGGGCTTTGGGCTGGGCCATGGCTGCCATGGTCATGGGGGTCTTCATCGAAGCACCGGTGCCTCCCATCCCTGGCTGTATTCCAGCGGACTGGGCCATTTTCGGGGGACCTGCCATGGACCCCTGAGGGCTCCCTGCGCCTGCTGGCTGAGGTGCCATAGCCTGTCCCATCTGGGGACCTTGAGGACCACTCCCTGGACCTGCACCCGCCATGCTACCCTGACCCGGCATCTGGCCTGCTCCCTGGGGAGGAGCACCCTGCATGCCCGTGGGCATGGTTCCGGCTGACGATGGACCTGCGGATGGGGGCATACTTCCAGGACCTGCTGATTGAGGTGCCATGGCCATCTGTCCCGGGCCTGAGGGCGATCCTGATGGCGGCTGAGCTTGTGGCATACCCGAAGGGGCTCCCATTTGCTGACCGGCCTGGGGTGCCATGGGGCTTGCGATCTGCTGGCCCGGCTGTCCCATGCCTGTTTGGCCGGGACCTTGCGGCATACTTCCCTGTCCCATACCCTGGGGGGGTCCCGTCATCACCCCACCCGGACCTGCTGGCCCTCCGGTCTGACCCTGTCCCGGGATCATCTGCCCGCCGCCGGGACCCGGCATGTTGCCGGTGGCTATCGGGCTCCGTGCCATGCTGATCCTGGATTTCATAGAATCGATTGAGATCTTCAAGTTGTTCTTGTTATCTGCTGTCAGGAGGGAATCCCCGGCAACAGCTTTTTCGAAGGCAAGGATTTCAGGCTCCATATCCGTCACCTTCTTCCATAAAGCTGCGTCCGTCTTTCCTTGCGCAGGAGTTTCGACTGCCATTAACTTTGCGAGAAGCGTGTCCAACTGCTTTGTAAAGTCGTTGTAACGCTTGTACCCCGCTATCTTATTGTTCACGGCGGCGGCGAATTTCACGATGCCCTGTTTCACATCGCTGTCCCAGGATCTGTTTGCTATGTCGAGGAGCGTTTTTGTGTCTATTTTATCAAGGGAAGCGACACTGCCGATACCCACGAGATATTTAGCAACGAGCGATTCGCCTGCAGCCTTCTCCAGACCTGCCTTCACCGAGCCCTCACTCGTTTCACCGGGCAGGGCGTTTACCTTTGCGGCAAGATCTTCAAAGTGCGCTTTCGTCGAGAAGATGCATTGGCCCGTGGATATTGGGATAAAGATATAGTGGTCCGGTGAGGCGGTGCCGTATGCAAAGTAATCCGTTACCGCTTTTCTTGCGTACTGTTCTATGCCGATGTTGTACGCCTTGTCGGTTTTGAATATTCCCGTTCTCTCGATACTGGCGATGACGCTGCCCGTTGCCTTTTCAATATCCGCTTTCAGCATAATGGAAGGCTTTGTCAGCAATGCCTCACAGGTTGCCGGCGTATTCTCTTTGAAGACAAAACCTCCGCCGGCGCCGCCTACGACAACCGCGCCTCCGGCACCCACTCCATAAACCGCGGCTGGTTCCCGCCTGTATTTGGCGTTCAAACCATCCAGGATATCTGCCGTCTTCTCCAGCATCACTTTAAGTTGGGTCAGATAGCTCATATCGGTCTCGATGTTGCTGATATCGGTGAGGCAATTGTTTCTCTTGGCGGTGCACATGGACTTGTAGCCGCTCGTTCTTCCAAGGAAATCCTTCAGTTCCTTTACGGACGCATCCATGCCCTGGAGTTCCTTCTCCAGTCGTGTTACGTCACCTTGTCTGAGCAAGGAGGTCTTTATGAGATTTCTGAACCCAATGATGCTGTCCTCTATTTCCTTTACATCTGCCTTCAGTGACCCGGACCCGTCAACCAAAGCGATTGCAGCATCTATCTGCTGGATCACGGTATTTATCTCTCCAACGCGCCCCTCGCCTCCATAGCTGTAGCTGCTCGGTCCGCTGTAGGTGACCCGGTACCTGGCGTTGAGGGCAAGCTTATCCACGTATTCCAGATAGGGCATGAAGTAGGGCTTCGCTCCGTACTCAGCCGGCCCAGGTTTTGGAAATGTGAGCTTCTGGAGACCCACGTATCCCGTCTCGGGCAGCTTCTCGACCCCGTTCACTGCTTGCAGTACGGCACCCTTCTTCACGTTCGCCGCATTGATCTTACCCCAAATAGGCCCAGGGTCGGTCTTCCCGGCATCGTTCCTTGCGGCCTGCGTAAGCGTATCGATATATTCCTTCACCTGGAACATGAGCGTACCGAATGTGGTACTGTCTATGCTCTGGTAAGCGTTCATCTTTTCGTTGAAGGACTTATAGGCAGCTTCAAGAGCATCTTCGGCCGCACCATCCAGGAGATGTTGCCCCATGGGCCCATATTTTGTCTTACCGTACACGCCACCAGCTTTGTTCCGAAAATCCTGGTACTTCAAGGCTGAAGTATCGGAGTATTCTTTGTTGATCGCTTCAATCAGTTTCTCCAGCTCCGGCTGACCGGCAATGAAAGCTTTGAGTACCTGGTCCTTTACTGCGCCGAACTCAAGGGTATACGGGAAGCGCTGTGCGTCAAAACGATATCCTCCCGATGGCGCCGGCACGGATTGGGCCGTCTTTTCCAGGTCCTGTTTCTGCAGCGCTGCTACCTTCACAAAGCTGCCCTTCGCTAGGTCATAACACTTCTTCAGTTGATCGAAGACAGCTTTCCGTTCAGCTCCGAAGGTCCCCTTCTCGGGGATGTATTTGAGAACGTTCTCAGCAAACCCTTTGCACTGATTCATGAGGTCTTCCAGAGAGTTATAGCTCTTCGTGTTAATGGCGTTCTGCACGTATGTGGCACACTTGGCGCCAAGCTCTGCCGCCGCGGGAAGCCTTTTACGCGCCCCATCGAGCTTCGCGAGCATGGATGCAAGATCCGGGAGAGTGCCCAGTTTCTGTCTCAGTTCCGTAAGAGCCTGTCGTGCCAGGACCAACTGCTCAGCCACTTTGGCTGCCCTGTTGAGCTGGCTCAAGAGACCTGCGATGTAGGATTTGTATTCATCTTTCTTCTTGAAAAGCAGATCCTCTTCGAGGACGTTCGACGAGAGGGTCCATTTTTCCCAGGTAGACGGTTCGGGCCACTCTTGCTCGAGTTCACTCGTTACATAGACTTTGAAAAGCTCCCGCCAGGTAGGATCGACCATCACCTTTTTCCAGGTATAGTCGATGTTTCCCTGGTTAACGGGGATGGGATCGCCCTGTCCCAAGGTCCTGTTCCGATTTTTGAGGACGGGGTCCGACTCTATCCTGCCGTAAAGGGCCTCCAGCTGTCTCCCGATGGTCTGTTTTTCCAATTCAGCTACCGAGGCACGATAGGTTTGGACAGCAGCAATGGCCACATTGACAGAGATAGTGGAAAGACCCACCACGCCAAGCAAGGCCTTGCCCGCTTCGGATCCCGCGTATTCCGAGATCCCCAGCATAGCCGCAGAGATAGCCGCTTCGGAATACTCTCCCGTCCCTGCTTTGCCCAGGATATCGATTGCTCCCGAGATACGCCCCACGTATTTGTTATACTTGTCCAGATCCTCGTAGATCGCCTTGACAGGATCGGGTGCACCCTTCGCCTTATTGGCGAAGTATTCAAGGACGTCGCCGTAGGCCCCGGGATACTCGGCTGTTGCAAAGGTATCGAGAAAATCGGTCACGCCGCTGCCGCCAGTGTTTTGGGCGAAGGTCACGTTTGAGAAAAGAAGGAATGTAACGAGCATAAGTAAGGAGACTAAAAACCCCTTTCCCGGCATCAAGATCGTTCGTATCATCTGAACCTCCCTTTGCTTTGGTCTTACTAGCTAGGTTCTATTCGTTGGATCCGACTCCTGCGTGCTGTTTGTCAAAGGTGATTTTCCCACGGCCCGTGATCCGCAATAAATGGTTCTCGTCCCCAAAATCAATATTATATCACATAGACTACATCCCTTATGTGCGCTTCGTCACCTTCTGCGTGCGTCGCTTTCGCCTGCACGTGGGACGGGGTACCGGCCCGGACCTGCATTCGGCGTGGAAGAAGAAAAAACGCCCGTTCCAGGAACGGGCGTTTTTCGTAAAAAGAAATCGTCAGTCTTAATACTGCACGCTCACTCCCATGGTGATACTCGTCTCTCTGAAGTTATTGTTTACGTTGGGAGCATAGTTGGAGTAGCGGAAATCGTTCATGTAGGAGCGCAAATAGAGCATGGTGTTCAGTTTCGCAAGATATGCCGGTTTGTAGAAGACATTCCAGTTGGCGAATGTCTTCATGGAGTTGTCCGTGCCAAAGGCGGAGTTCTCGAGTCTGTTCTGACCGATCTTCATATCGGTAGTGACCTTCCACTGGGGTATCTCGATGCCCAGCCCAAGGGAGTACTCGAAAATCTGGTTCGTCGCATAGACCAGTTCGTCCCTGATCGTCGTTCCACCGACGTAGAGGACCGGTTTCAATACTATCTCTCTCACCTGCTGCCTGGTATTGAGGGTAAGGTTGTAGATATACTCCCTCCTGTCCGTCTGGTTACGTTCCGTATTGTAGAAAGAGTAGCCGAAGTTCGAATCCCAGTCGATCTCCCAGAAGCGGTCCCTGTAATTCAACGTCACGATGTGATCGCTCTCGTCGCCCGTGTTCGGCGCCAAAGCAGCGTCCCCATATCGTCTCTCAAAGCGGTAGACGATGTCGGTTGACGCGGTGGCCCTCCCGAAGAGGTTTCTTATGTTCACACCAACATCAGGTGTATAGCTATTCGTCGTAAAGGCTTTCTGACCTCCCAAATTGTCTCTGTACCAGAGGATGCCCATGTTAAGGTCACTGTTCTTCGTCCATTTGTATCTCCAGCGACCCTTTGCTTTCTCTCTGTCCGGGGTAGCTGAACCGAGAAGGGAGAAGAACTCATATCCCACCTTTTCGTATTCCAGAGACACCCTGCTCGGACCGCCGTCGCCAATGGCTTCCAACTTATAGGCAGCCCCGTGCGTCCGCTGTGTATCTGCGCCCTCCTGGGGTGTCAGGTTTGTGTGTGAATAGGAATACTCGCCGCGGAACGTGAGTCCCTGGATGGGCTGGTACTGGGCATCCAGGGTATAGTTATTGCTGTCATAAATCGGGTCCGTTGCGGAAAGTCTCGTCCGTGAGATGTCCCGTCCTTCCACGAAGCTGCCTCCGACATAGAACTTGGGAGTAAAGTTCTGTTTCACCCGCATGCCGTACACTTCCCTCGCTATGGCCCGCGTGTCGAGGCCGCCGTAAATGTTGTCCCAGCGCGAATAAGCATAGCCGTAGACCATCGTAATGTCGGGGCTGTTTTTCTGCTCATTGAAATACCTGTACGACCCGCCTTTCACTGACGTGCTCAAAGCGTACTGGGAGAAACTCTCAAAAGTATCTCCGGCGGTCAGGGTATGGATCTTGTTTGTTGCCCTGCCCTGGAGGTTGGTAAGAGACCACGTGGTGGGGTCGTTTCTCCGGTCGTCAGTTCCCTTGATGCCGAGATTTAAGTTGTAGTCTATATCCTTGTACGTTCCATTCGCCGTTGCCCCGAATACGTTCAGGTATCTCCAGCCTCTTGTCAGAGACGATGACGTATCGCCCCCCGGGCCCGAGACATCATTAAAGGTATATCCGAAGTCATTGTTGAAGTGAAACTCATTGGCCGCATGACTGCCTGAAGCCACAAAGATCAGGGCAGCCGCAATTGCCGTGAGCAGGAACAACGGGCAGGACCGAACGTTGTTCTTAGTTCTTCTTGTATCGCAGTTGGAGTATATCATCGCATCCCTCCTCATTGGTCTTTTCCACTAAAAGGTTCTCAGTCCGGGCGTCGACTGGTACTTATAGCGCAGGATGAAGGTAGCTGAGTTCGGCCCGGAGGAGATGCTTATGATTTCAACGACTGCGTAGTTGTTGGAAGGCAGTCTGACTGCAAAGGCGCGGCCCTGTGTTACCGGCGCCGTATTGATGTACCCGCCCCTTGCCGGGTCCGGCGCTTCCGTGATGGTATCTATACTCTTAACACCCAGATCCATAAAAAGTACTCCCGGTCTCCCTACAACCTGGCCCGGTAAAACCCCGAAAGGTTCTATGAAGGGCGGGGTCAGGAGAAAATCCGTATTCGTAGGAAAGTGGGTCGGTTCTGACTGCGTGCGCCCTGTTGCAAGGTCCAGCCCCATGGGTATGCCTGCGCTGTTGACGAGAGTTGCCGACCGGGCCGGTGCTGAACCGCTCTGCTGCTGCTGGACAGCCTGGTTAAAGGGAAGGGTCGTCACGTCGCCCGTGCTGGTCACCACTATCACATCGCCGCCCGACGTGGTGCCCGTGATGCCGGTGGCAACCTGAGATGAATCACTCAGTCCGAAGAGAAGCGGGATTTTCATGTCCCAGAGTCTCAACCCCCTATCATCCATCTTGAAGGTGAACTGGGTCTGTCCGTTGTCCTGCAGGGTCTTGCCGCTCTTCGTCGATGTCACCTGCCGGTTGTAAGTGAGTAACACAAATACCTTGCCCACTGTGTCGGACGTGACGTTATTCAGCGTATAACGCATGATGATATTGTCGAATATGAGGAAGTCTTTCCGAACGGCCCTGTCGAGAATTGTCTTGTCAGCCGCAAAATCGTCACTCACGAGAGCCATGAATTGTGCGGCGTTTTCTCTCCGGTAGGCATCCATAAGCTTGTCCAGCAGGTCCCTCACCACTGCCTGAATGTTCGAGTCGGAAACCGTGACTTCCTTATAGGTCTGTTCGATCTTGTTTGTCTTGCCCGTGGTATCGGTGACCTCTACGTATACCTTGTAGGTCCTACCCCGGTCCGGCCGAAAGCTGAACTCGAATGCCCCGCTTTCCGATAACTTGGCATCAGCCCAGGTTTCCTTTCCATCGAGGGTTACCCGCACGCTCCCGACCTTATTCTTGCCGGCAATGGCTTTACCCTGGATGGTGATCACGCCGTTGGGCAGCATGTCGCGGTAGAAGGTGACCTTGGTGCCCAACTCGCTGAAGCTCACTCTGTTGAGATAGAGATAGCTTGTTTCAATCTCATCTTCCGAGGTGCCGAATATCCACCACTTTGCTTCGGTATTTACAGACCAGACGAACGACAGAGCCAGTAATGCGAAAAGCATTAGAGACAATCGCTTCATAGAAACCTCCTGAATGTGGAGTAAAACAGCGGTAATACCTACCCACCCGTGACATCCATCAAATCTTGTTTGGGTGATTGAATATTATTTGAGTAAAGTTCTAATTGCAAGAAAAATCGTTAAAAACTTTTAATATAAAGCTGGTACAAGAACGTCCTGTTTAGCGGCTGTATGGCTATCGTCGCTGCGGCGCGTTGCCACTTTGATTCGACCCCGTCAGAGAGGGGTGCAGCGTTGGATAACCGCCTATTCTACGCGCATTTGTTGACAATATTCGACACATCTACTACATTATTGATACGGAAGTACCAAGGCGCCTGGTGGGCCTCCTGGTCTTCAAAACCAGTGCACCGGTGACGAGCTGGTGGGTGGGTTCGATTCCCATGTACTTCCGCCATTCAATCAGTAATACCAATGCTCTATAACCTATTCAGACTTTGAAGACCAGAAGGCCCACCAGAACCCCTTCGGTGTCTCCGCAAGGGAAATTGTGCTTGGATTGTGCTTGTACGAGTCTTAAGGCTTTGACAACAGTCTCTGATGCTGGTAATCAATAGGTACATGAGAGAGCAAGACTTTGAGACTGTGCTTGTGAAGCATCCCTCTCTGATCGAAGAAGGGTTAGTTGTGCTGGAAAGACAGGTAACTGTCTCTGGTAGAAGAATCGACATACTGTTTGAAGATCGTAACAAGAGAAGGTTAATCGTCGAACTCAAGATTGGTCCTATCAAAGATGAGCACATAGGTCAAGTGCTTACTTACCAGGGTTCTTTGTTAACGTGTGATGACCCAACAGTTAGAGTGATGCTTGTTGCTAACATTGTGGCACCGTCTGTCAGAAAAGTATTGGACCACTACGGTATAGGTTGGAGAGAATTAACACTTTCATCGATCAGAGATTACCTGATAATGAAAGGTGATACCGAGTTTCTTCACTTGTTCGAGGTCGAAGATGTCTTACCAGTAAAGAATAGCAACAGACGTGTGAAAGAACGAGTAACTGTACCTCAGATTGAACTACCTCCTGACTATTCCTGCAATAGGTGTCGATTCTCGATATCCACATTAGAAGAAATGTCAGAGAAGACAGGTACCGGTGAGAAGTTTCATACTGCTGGTGGACAACGTGAAATGAATATATTCGAAGTGAACGGAGAGAAGGGTTACCTTATCATCTTTAGACGTTCTTCAGGTAATCTAACTTGGAAACTTGAACTCTCCAAAATCAAGAATATCCACGACATGATTCATGAAGGCAAGATAGACAACGATTACAAACAAATAGACAGGATTTACCCTCTTTGGGGAAACTACATATCTGGGCTATTAAAACATTTAGGGTGCTTTGGCAAAAGGTTTTGACGGAGAAAACTATCTCTTGGTAATTCTTGCCACCTTCTTCCCTGTGGTAGACCGAGACAGAAGCTCTTTGTTCTCTTCGTGCAGTGAAGATACCCTCTCACATGCTTCTTTTATGTCAGCTTCATTCACAATGTTATAACGATCAAAGACAGAACGTGTCTTGTGACCTGAAATCTTCATGGCAACTACCTCAGGTACCCCAGCTCTTACCATGTTTCGTACTGCTGTCCTTCTACAGTCGTGAAACAACCTATAGATGCCTGTCTCTCTACAAGCTTTGTCCCACGACTTCCTGGGATACTTGATCTTCTCTCCCTTCAAGAAGAAGACATAATGACACTCAGGGTATTTGGTATCTCTCAGTTTCTTCTGTTCGAGAATAGTCTGGTAAAGTTCACCTGTAAGGTAGATGATTCGAGCTTCATCATTCTTGGTAGTTCCTGCTTCAAGAGTGATCTTCTTATCAAAGAGGTTCACGTTATCCCAAGTAAGTGACAGTATCTCCCCCTTTCTCATTCCCGTATGGTAGCCAATAGTGAGAACAGGTTTCAAGTAGTCTGGTAGTGCTTCTCTCAATGTAAGGTACTCGTTGAACTCGAAGTAACCTTTTCGAACGTTACTTTCTTTCAACTTGGGAATGTGAGGGATAGTCAAAACCTTTGGCGGTGTCTGTTTGGTACCGAGAGAGAACATTCTCTTGAGAGCTGACAATTCTCTGTTCACGGTGGCATTCGATACCTCCTCTGCTAATCTTGCAATCATGTAGTCTTTTATCTTCTGTGTCGTGATGTTGATAG
>CAYOYU010000066.1:4338-8550 GCA_964408265.1 uncultured Syntrophorhabdaceae bacterium | reverse complement strand
TGAATCCCTCGAAGTGCTTCTTGAGGTGGGCAACCATGAACTGAGCACGTTCAAGGGATTTTTTACCATTCAACGTGTAGTCTGTGATGTAATCTTTGGCAAGGTCATCAAAGGTAGTTTTCTCGATCTTGAGACCTTGAAATCTGCCTTCAACAATAGAACCTTCCCTGACAGACAAGAGCTTCTTAGCATCAGACTCTTTCTGTGAATGAGTAGATTCACGGTAATACTTGCCACCTCGATAAAACTGAATCCACCACGTGCTACCCCTCTGATAAATACGTCCCATGTTCGATACCTCCTTTTATTGTGATCTGTGTTTCTTTTACTCTCACTGTTGGACCTCTTTTTCGTAGCTCTACTTTTGGATGCTACCGATAAGGTGTCAAGGATAATTCCGATCAACAAACCAGTGTACCGTTGCTAATCGTTGGTAGCTAATGGCTCCCAAGTAGCTGTGCTTTTTTTGTGCTTGAGTTTGGGACACGACAGCAACAAGAGAATTTCTTGTGGTAGTCATTTTGGGATATGAATGTCCCTGACACGAGGGTTCCCTCTAGTGGGACATGAAGTCCCTGACATAGAGAAGTTCTCTTTTTTGGGATATGAATGTCCCTTGAATTAAGAGGTCCTGCTAAATCAAGTGTATTGTCGAATGTCCCTGACCTTGTTAGCCCAAGATGATATTCAATAGAGGTCCAAGATTTTCTGTCTGTAACAAGAAAGATCGACTGTAAATTAACTGTAAATGAGTCTCCCATTTCGTAGGTATCGACTCTGGCCAACAATTTCTTTTGTAAACGTGAAAATGTCGATCTCACATAACACAATATCGTAGGCAAGAAAGGTTACACGTGCTCTATTGTATAGTACGGGGTCAGGGTGCAGCTATCCCTCAGAAACGGAGCAGGTGCTTTCTACTCTTACACTATGTTTTGGTTACGATATGAAGCAAGATCCCTGTCTGTTACATAGTGTAAAAGCACCCTCCCATTTCTCGGTAAATCATCACAGATCAATTTTTTTAAGACGTATGTAAAACTGACGATATAAAATCCAAAACTCGATGTGACGTAAAAGGTTACTTGCTCCTGTTTATTTACCTACTCAAGACAGAGCACTTACTGAAATCTATATTTTATTTTCTGGTATGTTCGGTAGAGTGAAGAAGAAGAGGTCCAATAATTGAACAAAAATAGAGAAGCATCTCTTGAAGTACAGGTTAGAAGTTTTTTAGAAGAACTCATGAAAAGAGAGAAGTAAAAAAATGTCTCTGAAGGTAGTTTATAAGAAATTCACAGAGTAGAGACTATTACTTCTTATTTTTATTCTTTGAAAGTCTCTTTCTTTTGATCTGTGTAGGTTCACTATCACTGGTAGAGGTTGAATCAAGAGTACCTGTACTATCATGTTTTCTTGTATAGATAATTCTATGTTTAGGTTCACCTATAGTAGATTTCTTATTTATTCTTAATTTAGATGAATGTGATTTATTATTATTATTTTGTTCATTTGTGTATATAATCATTGTTTTACTTGTTGGTGGCAGCAACTCTTCATTCTTCAAAGATTCGAGAAAGCGTCTTTTGGCATCAACGTCTTTACCGTAATCGACAAGATTCTGAGCGGTATACATCCCATCAATGGTAAAGAATCTCTGTAGCAGATTGATCTCTGTAGTAACATCGTCGTACACAAATCTTCGTCCAGATCGACTCATATGTATTTCACGAGTGCTACCACTATCACCATCCCTTTTCTTTCGTATAATTCTTGCAACTTCGCTGTTTACGTGACTCAACTCTTTGGGTCTACGTAGCTTCAAATGTTTTCCCCAGAATTTGTGAAAGAGATCAGGTTCAAGGTATCTGTCAACGCGACTCAATCTCTCCCGTTTGATAGCTTCAGCACCACTGAATCTTACTTCGAGGTGGCAACAGAGCTTCCCATTGATCTTCGATGGCCTGTCACTATAAATCACATATTTCATACCTGATTTTCTTGACCCAATGTAGGTAGTACCCAGGTATACCGTGTCATCATAAATATGGTAGGCTAATGGTTCGTCCTTTTTTCTCACCTTGAGGCTGACATTCTGACTGACGTTGTGTGATTTGACCCAGCATCTCATAAAGAACCCACGTAGAAAGTTCCTGTTGTCGTGGCTATCCGTGATAAGATCGAGGGTCATCTCAAGGTAGTTGATCAAGAATTCTGTTGGTCTACGAAGGTGCTCCTTCAAGAATACAAAAGCTTCAGGGGTAGGACGAAATAACCTCATCCTGTATTGCCATTTTGGTATTGTTATCCATTGACCTATTTTCCTGTTAAAGTATGTCATTGTTTTCGGTTTAGCAGTTACCCTCTCACAGAAGTTTCTGAGGTCTTTTAAAAATTCTGGTTTCTCTGGCAACCATATAGTCATCGTGTCGATGTAAGCGATCTTCTCTTCAACTCTCTTTAAGACATCCTGAACGGTAATCGTGTGAACATTGTCATTAGTTACCGGCATCCCATCACCTCAGTTTTCAGGTATTGAGTACGATAGATTATGACACCCAAGAAAGACCTGTATCAATGATATTCTATTGAAGGTCCTTTTGAGGTTCGACAATAGCAACAAGATTCACACTGAAAGCACTGTTGGGAGTGTCATCGATCTGATAAGCACAGAAGTCTGGCAAGAACAAAACACAAACAGGAGCATCATTTTCATTAGCAAGTTGTTGAGCTTCTTTCATGGCCTCACTACGATTCTTGAACATTTTGGACCTCCTTTTTTTGATTTTACTCGATTACCTTTTGAAGATCAGACATAGCAGTAGCAACAACAGAATCACGTCCATCGATACCACCTCCTTTTTTACGTCTATTTCTGATGACTCATCACATAAAACACGAGGGTAAAATTGCGGACCTCAAGACCTTCATACAGTCAGCTATAGATCGTGCTAGTAAAAAAGGGTGCTAACTTTATCGAGGTCCTGTCAGGAAAGAATCTCTTATGTTTTCTCTTATAAACTGTGAATCAATGACGTGTCTTTTTCTTTCTGAGGTAATTGGTAGCATTAGGAAAAAGTAGCAATTGTGACGTGCTTCTCAGAAAGTGTATTTCAGAGATATTTCAAGCTGAAATACAGATTATTTGTCTGACAGAATATACTCAGATTCGAGTCTGTAGACGATGACCTTGAAAATCACTACCACCTTGACCAGCTTTGACATTTCGACAGATCGAGGTAGTTTTTCATCTGTATTAAAGATCGAGTGAAGAGACAGTATTGTGTAGATCATGTGAAATAAAAACTAATAAATTCTTGCTCTCTTCTGACTGATGAGCGTACTATTTGAAGAAAGGCATGTTCGACGTTGGTAAGCCTCTGAGTATCTAGTATCAGAAACATCTGATTCGTTCATTTTAGATTAAGGGATACCAAATAGCACTCGATAGACGATACGAAAGTCTTCAGACGAGGTGTAAGTATGGAAAAGGACCTGATCTATGAAGCGAAGGATACAAAACTGAGGGACATCTTATTTACATCGTACAAGAAATTTAGAATTCCTAGATACCAACGCCCATATACATGGAATGAAGATCAGATTTCAGATCTATGGAGTGATCTAAACGATGATCATTCCAATTTTATCGGTTCTCTGATTCTCAATACCGAATTTCAGGAAGCTACCGGTTACTACGAAATTATAGATGGTCAACAAAGATTATTGACTATTACAATATTGTGCGCAGTCATGAGAGATTTGGCTTCGAAAATTGATGAGAAGAAGGCAGATCTATTTCACAGAAAGGACATCGCTATAGAAGACAACGAAGGCAAACAGTCATACAGAATCAAATGTAGTGAATCACTACAGAACTTTTTCAAGGTCTATATACAAGACATGAACGAAAACATTGATTCGTCAATTCCAAAAACAAAAGAAGAAAAGTTGGTTAAGAGCAATTACCAATTCTTCTATGATCAGGTATCAGCGTCCCTAAAAACCATTCAAGACAATTCAAAGAAATTAGATTATTTGCAGGCGCTGAGAAACAGAATACACTCGTTACCTGTAATCCAGATCCAGATTACCAATGAAGATGATGCATACGATATTTTTGAAACTACCAATGCAAGAGGAGTTGATTTATCAGTAGCGGATCTTCTCAAGAATATGATTTTCAATAAACTCAGAGATGATGAAGAAAAA
>CAYOYU010000066.1:0-4328 GCA_964408265.1 uncultured Syntrophorhabdaceae bacterium | reverse complement strand
ACCTGTTTATTGGGTAAAAGAGAAAAAGAATGGAGAAAAAGATATAGCAAAAGAATACTGGAACGAGATAGTTACCAATGTCCATGAAACTGACTCGGAGCTGAAGAAATTCATACGGTATTACTGGATTTCAAGATCTCCATTGGTATCAGAAAAGAAGCTATACAAGACGATAAAGAGCAAAACGACAAATTATGAGACATTATTATTTGATCTCCACAAATCGTCGGAGTGGTTTAATAAACTCCTTGCTGGACATAACGATTCATGGGAAGACCTGAAAAGCGGAACTCATATCTACAATTCCTTACGTGCATTAAAACTAATGAATGTCTCACAGTGTTATGTCTTGTTCCTAAGCATACTTAGAAATATTGATAAGTTGGAGACCGACCCGAGAAGGGTGTTTCGATGGATAGAAGCATTTTCTTTTAAGTATTCGGTGGTTTGTAAATTACCTGGAAACAAATTAGAAAAATTGTATTCAAGTTTTGCACGGAGAATTGAAGAAACCACAAAGTTTGAAGACAAAAGTTCCATTTCAAAGAAAATACAGTCTGTCCTAGAAGAGCTAAAAAAAGAATTAATAAAAGAAGAGCCAGGTTTCGAGCAGTTCAAGGAAGCATTTCAAGATATCTCATATGGTAGGTCTGAACAGAATAGAATACTTATAAAGTACATCCTGAGCACTATTAACAAGGTCTACCAAGACAGTGAATTTGATTTTTCTAGCATAAACATCGAAGATATCCTCCCACAGAAGCCTCATAAGGACTGGGGGCTACTACCAAAAGACATTAAAGAATATGTTAACAGACTTGGCAACTTGACCCTAGTGCACAAGAAGATAAATTCAACTGTTGGCAATAAGATAGTGAAAGAAAAGAGTACTGACTTGGCAAATTCAGGAGTAAAGATCACAACGATGCTTGTAGAGAAATGGGAAGAAAATGGTTACACGTGGGATGAAACCGAAATCAATAAACGTCATGATGAATTAGCTGAAATAGCATATTACAAAGCATGGAAGATTACTTAGGATGACATTTCAACAGTGTCCCATTTCAAAAGCTTTCGTTCAGATTGACGTTTTCGATCAAGAATCACACGAGACACTGAACAGACTCTACAATTCATTCAATCGAAAAGGTTGAGTCAAGATTCTGTAACTCGTCTGGTTGACGAATAAAAGCTTGTTCTCTTCTGTTAAATGGGCGTAACATTGAACGAAAGACAGGTATCTGTGCTGACCCATATAGGAGGTAAAATGAAGAATCTCATTGGCCTTCTCCTGTTGCTGCCATTGATTATTGGTGGTTGTGCAACCCAAAACACTTGGGTACATTCAACAAAAACTCAGGCTGAAGCACAGAAGGATTTTATGGAATGCCAATATGATGCAGAGAAACATGGTTTCGTTCCTTATGGTGGGGGCACTTCAGCAGTGAGTGCCGGAATACAAGAAGGTGTGCGAAAAGTTCAGCTAATGAGTTCGTGTATGACATCGAAGGGCTATTATTTGGCTAATAGACAGGCTCTTCAGGAGGAAAAGGATACCATTGTGCAGTCTCAAAAAGATATGATAGATGGTCTCAAAAACGGAAGGTATGACAAGACACTGGAAATTGCAAATGAGCTAATTGCAAGGTATCCCGATTTTCCTCTTGGCTATTTCGGCAGAGGGTGGGTTAATATTGAGTTAGGGAAATCGACTGAAGCACTAGCAGATTTCTCCAGAGTATCATCCATGAAACTCGATGCTATCGGTTTGTCTCATGCAGTCGTGGGACGGACGACTTGTCTAGTCGACTTGGGTGAATTAGATGTTTCCCTGCAGGTCGTTAATGAACGTTTGTCTTCAGACTCCTCTAATGCTTCTTTGTACAATATAAGGGCCTACGTACTCATAAAGAAAGGTGAGTATGACAAAGCCATCGAAGATTGTAACAAGTCTTTATCGTTGGATATGAGTAAACCAAATGCTTTCAAGAATAGGGGCTTAGCATACCTGGGAAAACTTGAATTTGAAAAGGCTGTTGAACAGTTCAATAAATCGTTAGCAATCGATGCGTCATACAGAGAAGCATTCGATGGCAGAGGAGAAGCTTATTTGAAGCTAGGTAAAAACGACGATGCAACTGCAGAATTCAAGAAAGCTTGTGAATTAGGTAAAAGGGTTTCATGTAACAAAGTGAAGTAGCTATGCCTTAATACAGATAACCCTTGAATAATCTCCCATTTCAAAAGCTTTCACTCAGGTCGAAATTTTCTACTCAGTCTCACACAGAACACTCAACAGACTCTTTATGAGTCACCTAAATGAAGAGCTCTAGCCAAGATTTCTGTGCTTGAATTGTGCTTGGATGTGCCTCAGAGAGTAGCTAGAACAATACTTTGACAGTGACTCGTTCCATCGACTGATCATTGGTACCACAAGAGCACCAAAGGTAATTGATTTCACCAAGTTACACTCTGGACCGTCTTCAAAACCAGTGCACCGGTGACGAGCTGGTGGGTGGGTTCGATTCCCATGTACTTCCGCCATAAGTAATTTCAATACGTTGTGAATCGTGACTGTACGGAACTAAATATATCAAATCAGCACCCGTGAGATTGGGATAATTTTGTGATAATTTGGTTCCGGATCGGGTATCTGCCGGCCTCTACGGTGTAATTGAACCACCTTTTCGCAGGCTTCCTTCAGGTCATCCTCATTCACTATGTTGTACCTGTCGAATACAGACAGGGTCTTGTGACCGCTAATCTTTATGGTGGGTCCACCACGAAAAGATAATAAGGGACAGGTTGTTCGTCATGGTGACGGTGATGATGATGGTGGTCATCATCATATAGTCAGCCAACCGCAAACGGTATGCGAAGCGGATGGTCCAGATTCCGGTTCTGTATACAATTACTGACTTTGCACCAACTGTTGGTGCAGGTTCGCCCTATCGCTGCAAAGCAGCTAATGGCAAGACTTTGCAGACGGTTGGTTTTTCAAACCTGAAAATGAAGAATTGCGTCATTTTCATCACAGTGGCGCAAGATCCTTCAAGAGTCGCGAAAGCGAGACCGCTCGCACTCGTTCCCCAAGAGGGAAGGTCTTCTCACCTGCATGGATGACGTCGAGACTGGTGAGGCCTAGGTCCGATAGCGCGCTTCGCATGGATGGCGTCATACGGGGGGACGTGGTTCGCTTCACTTCGAACCCCAGCCTCTTAACCCCCCTCACCACGAGCAGGTCAAGTTCCGCTCCCCCATGGGTTGCCCAGAAATAGCATTCTTCCGCTTCAGCTCCCAGGCGATTGATAACCTCTTCCAGGACGAAGCCTTCCCACGAGGCGCCTACCTTTGGATGACCTTCGAGGTCATTGATGGACCGGAGATTCAATAAGGCGTGGAGTAATCCGGAGTCTGACAGGTATACCTTGGGTGCCTTCACCTGCCTCTTTCTTATATTCTCATGCCATGGGGGCAGCTGGCGAACAACGAGGGCTGACGCCAGGGTTTCCAGGTAGTGGCGTATTGTCGTATCGGCGACTCCGAAGGAACGGCCGAACTCGGCGCTGTTCCAGATCTGTCCGTGGTAGTGGGCGACCATGGTCCAGAACCGGCGCATGGTAGTCGCCCCGATCATGACCCCCAGTTGCGGGAGATCCCGCTCCAGGAAGGTCTGAATAAACCCGCGACGCCACTCATGGCTCTCCGTGTCAGAAGGGGCAAGGTAAGAGCGAGGAAATCCGCCTCTGAGCCACAGAGTCGAATGTTCTTCGACTCCCACCTCTTCCAGGGAGAAGCCCCCAAGCTGATGGTAATGGATACGTCCTGCAAGAGTTTCAGAACTCTGCCTGAGCAGATGAGGCGACGCGCTCCCGAGGACCAGGAAGCGGACAGACGACCGGGGCCGGTCGACAAGGACCCTGAGTATCCGAAAGAGTTCGGGATACTGCTGGATTTCATCGATCACCACGAGCCCTTCAAGATCTTTCAGGGCCAGCATGGGATCGCTGAGGCGGGCCATGTCTTCGGGGTTTTCAAGATCATAGTACGAGACCGGGAGAGAGGCGCGTTCCGCATACGTACGGGCCAGCGTCGTCTTGCCTACCTGGCGGGCGCCAATTATGCACACAACAGGATTCGTCTCAAGGGATCCGGCAAGCTGTCCAAGTTCCCTGCTGCGTTCAATCATAATCTGGATTATACCTTGAAAAACCGGTTACGTCCACAGACATTTCAAGGTAATACTAGAGTGGCCACCATAATAGGGCTAAAAGTTCTGACATCGTCGCTTTCCTTTGCGGCGTCATGGCATCACTTCGGCAGGGCAA
>CAYOYU010000065.1:5344-20683 GCA_964408265.1 uncultured Syntrophorhabdaceae bacterium | reverse complement strand
CTTCCAGTGCCTCGACGCCCGGACAATACTTGCAAGCAGAAAAACGAAAGGAGCCTCCGCCACCCTGTCCTGGGAGGCGAGCAAGGAGAAGGATGTTGCGGGATATAATCTTTACCGGGTTGCCGGTACCAGGACGGAAAAGCTGAACAAAGAGCTCGTGCGCGGAGTCACCTATGTCGATGAGAGCCTGCCCGACTCGCGATATGCCTCGTATTATGTCACGGCGGTAGATAGTTCCGGTAACGAAAGCGAGCCATCGCGGGAGTCAATAATCATAATAAAAGAGTGAGCCTATGAATTTTTTTGAGTACAAGAACGAAGAACTCTATTGCGAAGATCTGCCGGTGGCACAGATAGCGGAGAAGGTGGGTACACCATTCTACCTCTATTCCTACAGGACCCTGGAGCGCCACTTCAAGGTCTTTGACACTGCCTTTGAACACATACCGCACCTGACCTGTTACTCGTGCAAGGCAAACTCCAACGTGGCCATATTAAGGACCATAGGAAAGCTGGGCGGGGGCGTGGATATCGTTTCCGGAGGCGAGCTTTTCCGGGCACTCTCCGCCGGGGTGCTGCCGCAGAAGATTGTTTTTTCCGGTGTGGGAAAGACAGATGAAGAGATACGCTACGCGGTGAAAAGCGGGATATTGATGCTGAATGTGGAGTCGGAGGGTGAGCTCGAGACGGCAGCCCGGGTGGGAAGGGAACTGAAAAGAGCCGTACGGGTCTCCATAAGGGTGAACCCTGAAGTGGACCCCAAGACGCATCCGTACATCACTACCGGCCTGAGGAAGAACAAATTCGGCCTTCTCTGGGAGGATGCCCGGAAATTGTACGGAAGAATGAATAAGGAGCGATACCTGAACCCCATCGGTATATCATCGCACATCGGTTCCCAGATCCTGGAACTGACCCCTTTTATCGATGCCGTACGTTCCCTGAAAGAGATGATTCTCGAACTGGCCGGCGCCGGCATGCCGTTGCGGTACATGGACATAGGGGGCGGTCTGGGGATTACCTATAAGGACGAACTGCCGCCTCAACCGGCAGATTATGCGGCTGTTATCGAAAAAGAGATGAAGGACCTGAATGTTGTCCTTGTCCTGGAGCCGGGAAGGGTCCTGGTAGGCAACAGCGGCATATTTGTAGCCAAGCTCCTCTATACGAAGAAGACCCCGGAAAAGGTCTTTTACATAGTGGATGGTGCAATGAACGACCTTGTGAGGCCGGCTCTCTATGATGCGTACCATGAGGTGCTGCCCGTCAGGAAAAGTGAAGCAGAAAAGGTCAAGGTGGACGTAGTCGGCCCTGTCTGTGAATCCGGTGATTTTTTCGCCCGGGGAAGGTTTCTGCCCTCCCTGGAACCAGGCGCCCTGGTTGCAATTATGGGTGCCGGTGCCTATGGTTTTGCCATGTCGTCGAATTATAACTCCCGGAGACGGGTTCCTGAGGTACTCGTGAGGGATAAGGAATTTCATATCATAAGAAAACGGGAGACAAAGAAAGATCTCATACGAGGGGAAGCTATCCCTCCTTTCCTGGAGGTGTAAGAGGTGATTGAATTGGAATTTTACAAGATGAGTGCCAGTGGCAATGATTTCATAGTTATAGATAATCGGGACAGGCAGGTCTATGAACTCTTCGGTGATCCCAGGGACTTCACCACCAAGATATGCAGGCAGCACCACTCTGTGGGCGCAGACGGGCTTATCCTCATAGAAGATTCAAGCGTCGTTGATTTTCAGTGGAGATTTTTCAACGCAGACGGTTCGGAGGCGGAGATGTGCGGCAACGGGGGCAGGTGCGCAGCCAGATTTGCCGCAGCGAAGGGTATTGCGGAGAAGACCATGATCTTCGAGACCATGGCGGGTCGTATCAAAGCAGAGGTTGCAGGGACGCGGGTAAAGCTGCAGCTCACGAGACCTACGGACCTTAAACTTGACTATCCCGTAGGCCTCGAGGATAAGGAGATTTTTTTGAGCAGCGTGAACACCGGAGTGCCCCATGCGGTGGTCCTGGTGGATGACGTTGATCATGTCCAGGTGGAGGAACTGGGACGGCATATACGGTTCCACAAGGTTTTCGGCGAGAAAGGAACCAATGTCAATTTCGTCGAGGTCATGGACAAAGGAAACGTGAAGATCAGGACCTACGAGCGCGGCGTTGAAGGTGAAACCTATGCCTGCGGTACGGGCGCGGTGGCTGTGGGGGTCATCCTGAAGGAAAAGAGCCTGGCCGAGGGACCTGTAAACATATCGACCAAGGGCGGAGAGATGTTGAAAGTCCATGTAAATGAAGACGTATACCTCGAAGGAGAGACGAGGATAATATATGTGGCACGGTTGCATGAGGAGGCGCTGCTGTAGGCTATCCGCCGTCCACAGGCGCACGTAATAAGAGAAGGAGAAGAGTATGAAACTTAAAGGCATATATACGGCCCTTGTGACCCCCTTTAAAGATTATGAAGTCGATGAGGCAAGTTTGAAGCAGCTCATCGACTTTCAGCTTCGGGAGGGTATAGACGGTATTGTTCCCTGCGGAACGACAGGGGAATCGGCAACACTCTCCTACGAAGAACACGAGCGCGTCATAGAGCTTACGGTGAAGCAGGTGAATGGAACCGTACCGGTCATAGCCGGGACGGGGTCAAACAGTACCCGTGAGACCATAGAACTCACCGCCGGGGCGAAGAAGCTGGGAGCTGATATGAGTCTCCTCACCACGCCTTATTACAATAAACCCTCACAGGAGGGTCTCTACAGGCATTTCAAGAAGGTGGCGGAAGAGGTGGACATTCCGCTTATCCTCTACAATATTCCCGGCAGGACGGGGATTAATATGACCCCTGAGACGGTGGCAAGGCTTGCCCAGATCCCCAACGTGGTAGGGATTAAGGAGGCCTCCGGGTCGCTTACACAGGTAGCCGAGATCTACCGTCTGACGGGAGGAAAATTCACCATTTTGTCAGGCGATGACAACCTGTTCTTACCCATGATGAGCGTTGGCGCCGTGGGGGTCATTTCAGTGGTTTCCAACATCCTCCCTGCCCAGATGAAGGTGCTCTGCCGTACATTTCTGGTTGACCGGGATGTTGCGGGAGCCTGTGACCTGAATGCTAAGCTCATGCCTTTGTTCCAGGTCATGTTCGTCGAGACAAACCCCATCCCTGTAAAAGAATCGTTGTACCATATGGGCATGATAGAGAAGGAGTTCAGGCTCCCGCTCTGCAATCTTTCCGAGGGGAACAGAAGACTTCTCAAGGATGTTTTGAAGGACTTCGGGCTTCTGAGGAGAGATTGATGGTGAGGATAGCAATCACGGGCGTCTGCGGCAAGATGGGTGCTACCATCCTGAGACTTGCTCTGGAGGATGCGGACCTGTCTGTGGTGGGTTTTACCGAGACGAAAGGACACCCACAGGTGGGGAAGAGGCCTGACGCAATGGGCATGGCAGCGGGCGGCCCCGTCATCAGTGACGACCTCTCGGCCGCGATTGATGAAGCCGATGTGGTCATCGATTTTTCAGCCCCTGACTCTTCGATTCAACACTTGAAGCTGGCAACAGCCGGAGGAAAGGGGATTGTCATAGGAACGACAGGTTTTTCCGACGACAATCTTGAAGAGATACGGAGGACACCGGGCATAAAGGCAGTGGTCTCTCCAAATATGAGCGTAGGAATGAACCTCATGTTTGACGCCGTGGAGAAGCTATCGGCCAAAATGAAAGACGACTATGACATCGAGATTGTGGAGATGCACCACAGGCTGAAGAAGGATGCACCCAGCGGTACGGCGCTCAAATTAAAGGAAATCATAGAGATGTCGGAGCCGAATCGCAGATGGCTGGAAGTTTACGGCAGGGAAGGCATCCTCGGCCCGAGAAAGAAGGAGGAGCTCGCCGTTCTCAGTCTCCGGGGAGGGGACGTAGTGGGAGAACATACGGTCATCTTTGCCGGCACAGGAGAGAGGCTGGAAATCACACACCGGGCGTATTCGCGCGACAACTTTGCCAGGGGCGCCATACTCGCCTCCAAGTGGCTCGCCAGCCAGGACAGGGGGCTCTATACCATGAAGGATGTCCTCGGCATCTGATCTTTTCGTCTGCACCGGTATTACGCCCTATTCTGTACTACATTACAGACAGAATGAGTTACCCAAGGGATTTGTGATTGGTGCTGCAAAAGCTTGCTAAATTTTTCTTTTGCTACCCTAAGTTTCATTGAACTTCCCCCTAAGCCAGCGGTTAGCTTGATAAATATTTCTCTTGCATTTCTTGTGAAGAACTGTTACGACTTAGAAAGTCACAACAAACAGTAAGGTGCGCCAAATGGCTAAATATCCTAAGATTCCAGAAGCCACTATCCGACGGTTGTCGAGCTACCTCAAGTGCCTTGAAGACCTGGAGAGCAAGAATGAGAAGGTCGCCTCCAGCGCACTTATCGCTACAATTTGCAACGTGAATGCCGCGCAGGTTCGGAAGGATTTCGCCTATTTCGGGGAATTCGGCGTCAGGGGAATGGGCTACAACGTAAAGGAGTTGAAGTTCAATATCAAGGAGATTCTCGGCATCAACCGTGAATGGCGCATTGCGGTCATCGGCATAGGAAATATGGGTAGCGCGCTGCTGGTGTATAAGGATTTTCTGAAGCAGAATTACAAAATAGTGGCGGCCTTCGACATTGACCCGGTAAGCGTTATAGGCCGCATCTCCGAGCGGATGGGCAAGCCGGTGGAGATACTTCACATAGACAGGCTGAAAGAAGTGGTGAAGGTGAGGGACGTGGAGGTAGGCATTATCACAACACCGCCGCAGGAGGCCCAGAAAGTAGCCAACCTCCTTGTCGATGCCGGCGTTAAAGGAATCCTTAATTTTTCTCCTGCTCCAGTCAGCGTACCGAGACAGGTCAAATTGAGAAACGTCTTTTTCACTGCAGCTCTGGATAACCTCGTCTACTATTTGTCTAACTGAGAGGCTGCAAATGTGGCGGGTCCTTGGCAATGTTGTCGAGATGTTCGTTTACTCGGCAGTCTATATGATTATTGCCCTCATCTCGCTGAAGATTGTAGGCGCAACGTTTACTCCCGATTTTGAACGTAAGGTGTCGGAAGAGAATAACATCGGTCTTGCCGTAGTGTGTGCAGCAGTCTTTATCGGTTTGGGACTGGTACTTTCTTCGGTTGTCAGATAATGAAAGCAATCTTTATAACAGGAACAGATACGGGCGTAGGTAAGACTACCGTCGCCGCATGTCTGTGCGCTTTTCTTTCGCAGAGACGCGGGCTCGACGTAGGGGTCATGAAGCCTTTTGAAAGCGGACTCTCCAAGAGAGACAAAGATCAGTTGCCTTGGGACGCAATCTGTCTGAAAGAGGCAGCCGGCAGCGGAGATGATCTTGATCTCATAAGCCCCTACACCTTCGAGGCACCTCTGGCGCCGGAAGTGGCAGCCAGGATGGAACACATCAAGATCGATATCGACCTCGTAGACAGGATATACCAGAACCTGCTGAGGAAGCATGACATAGTAGTCGTTGAAGGTGCAGGCGGCGTATTGGTACCCATTACAAAAAACTTCTTCTACGTGGACCTCATAAAGAAATGGGATGTGCCTACCCTCGTAGTCTCCAGGCTTGGTCTGGGCACCATCAACCACACGCTCCTCACCTGTACGTTCCTCAAGTCCCAGGGTGTAAAGGTGGCAGGCGTCATACTCAACAACGTTGACGGCCCCCTCAACCTCCCGGAAAAGACAAACCCGGAGATCATCAAAGAGTATCTCGATGCACCGCTTCTCGGTATCTTCCCCCACATCGAGGGGCTGCTGAAAGGCAGTATAGACAGAGACCTGCTTGCAGATATTTTCACGCGCCACATAGATACGGACAAACTCTTCATCTGAGCCAACCCTCGCCCGTGAAGGGGGTGCCGGTTCTTTCCGGGCAGACCCCTTGGCGCCATTCACCCTTACCGGTTAGCCCTGTGCTCTTATCTCCTCCATGACTTCTTCGAAGTATGGCCGCGACCGTTCGATAGTCTCGTCCTGGACGCAGTAGGCCAGCCTGAAATAACCCGATTTACCGAAGCCCACCCCGGGAACGGCAAGGATATGGTGCTGAAGCAGCTTCTTCACAAAGGATATATCGTCGGGGTCTGGCGACTTGGGGAACATATAGAAGGCTCCCATGGGTTTGATGACCTCAAAACCGGCATTGGTGAGGATACCGTAAAGGGCATCCCTCTTCTTCTGATAGTCCATGATATCGACGGAGTTTTTCTGAAACTTGCCCACGAGTCTCTGCATCAGGGCCGGAGCATTGATGAAGCCCAGTATCCTGTTTGCAAAAATTGCTGCATCGATCAAGGACCTGGCCCTCTTGATGAGCGGCGAGATGGCGATGTAGCCGATTCTCTCGCCGGCAAGGCCGAGATCCTTGGAGTGGGACGTGACGACTATGGTGTCATCGTAAAGGCGGAAGATATCCGGCAGTACGGTACCATTGTAGATGAGCTTCCTGTAGGCTTCATCGGAGATGATATAGATGGTGTGGCCCCGTTTCTTGCGCTCACGCAAGAGTGCTGCCAGCTCTTTCAGTTCTTCCTCGTTGTATACCATTCCCGTGGGGTTGTTGGGTGAGTTTATGATGATCGCCTTAGTCCGTTTGGTGATTGCTGCAGCTATCTTTTCTATGTCAAGGTGAAAATCAGGCTTTGTATCGACGAGCTTCATGACACCGCCGTGATTTCCTATGTAGAACATGAATTCCACGAAAAACGGGTTCGGCACGATCACCTCATCGCCCGGATCGAGGATAGCCTTATTGACCACATTGATGCCTCCTGCACATCCAACGGTCATTATGATGTGGTCCTTCGTGAAAGGAAGTCCCGTCTTTTCTCTATGAAACTGTGCTATCTCTTCCCTCACCTCGTCGTATCCGCTGTTCGACATATACCTGTGCATCCCCTCGGATTCGGAAGTAAGCATCCTGATGAGTTCTTCCCTCAATTCCTTCGGGGGTTCGGTTATAGGATTTCCCAAAGTAAAATCGAAGAGATTCTCTGCGCCATAGACTTTCTTCAACCGCAGTGCTTCCTCGAACATTGCTCGAATCCACGAGGAGTTCTTCATCAGTTCTGAAATCTTCTTTGAGATTGGCATGGTCTACCCCTTCTTCCTATAATACTTTCCTATTTTCTTGAAACCGTCCAGCGCATTGAGAATGCGATTCATGGGAACGCAGTAGGCGATGCGGAAGTAGCCTTCCTTTCCGAATCCCCGTCCCGGCACCACAAGGATCCGCTCCTCCCGCTGCATCTTTCTTACAAAATCGATTTCGTTGGGTATGGGCGACTTGGGGAACATGTAAAAGGCCCCTCCCGGCTTCACGCACTCGAAGCCTGCGTCGATAATGGCGTCATAGAGAATGTCCCGTTTCTTCTGGTACTCCATGATGTCCACGGAGAGATCCTGGAATTTCCCGGCCACCCGCTGAAAGAGAGCGGGTGCATTGACGAACCCGAGGGCCCGTATGGCGATGGTGAGGCCGGAAACAAGGAGCTTCACGTCGGGGATATTGGGCGAAATGGCCAGATAGCCGATCCTTTCGCCGGGCAAGGCCAAATCTTTGGAGTGGGACGTAATGGTCACCACCAGGTCATAGATCCCAAAGAGGTTGGGTAACGTCATACCGTCATAGACGATCTTCCTGTATGCCTCATCGGCTATGAGGTAGATTTCCTGTCCTTCTTCCCTCTTCCTGTTCAGAAGGCGGGCAAGTTCTTTCAGGCTCTCCTCCCCGTAGACTACGCCGGTGGGGTTGTTGGGGCTGTTGATAAGAACTGCACGGGTCTTCTTGGTGATGGCCGCTTCAATCTTCTCTATGTCCAGCTGGAAGTCTTCTTTTGACTCCACCAGTCTCATGACGGCGCCGAAGTTTTCTATATAGTTTTTAAACTCCCAGAAGAAGGGATTGGGCACGATGATCTCATCTCCCCGGTTTAACATGCTCTTCAGGAGGATGTTGAGGCCCCCGGCGCACCCTACGGCCATGAAGACGTGGTTGGGGGTGAAAGGGAGGTAATAGTGGCCCTTAAGGTAGTCGGCAATCTGCTGGCGCTCGTCGAGGTAGCCGCTGTTCTGCATGTACCGGTGCATGCCGACGGTGGATTCCTTAAGAAGGTTTACCAGTTCCTTGCGGAGTGCTTCCGGTGGCTCCGTGTCAGGGTTGCCGAGAGAAAAATCGTAGACATGATCCTCTCCGTACTCCCTCTTCATCTGGATGGCCTCCTCGAACATCTTGCGCGTCCATCCCTCCTGGTCCTTAATGAGCTTGTGCATTTTGTTAGAAATGATCATCAAATCCTCCATAAAAAAAGGCCATGGTTTAATCGCCATGGCCTACAAAAACTCAGAAAGCCATGGGCATCTACACCCATGGCTTTCTGCTCATGTCAAAGCAGAATGCTGCCCGGGTGTAGGATCCTAAAGTAGTAATAAAATCGAATCGCTGCAGGTAAGCTTTTCATAACACCCTAAGTTTACTGCAGGTATAGGGCCATGTCAAGGGAAAATGAGGTTCCTGCGGCTTCCCGCCCCTGCGGCCCTGCGCTTTGGCCGCTGAGCGTTGAACCTCATAGGTCCGGTCGACGGCGAGGGACCCCCCCCGCCCGCGGTCGACCCGCGGACAGCCGTAAGTTGACAACAGGGGCCATTCCACCGTATATTATATGGCGGTTTGTTTTCCACACAGCATAAGGAGGCTCCAGAATGGCGCATGCAGCACAGGGATACAGCGGTAGTGATGATTATATAGTGTCGAAACCCTTAATGGAGATCGTAAATGTGGCGATTGCCCTGGGGAAACCACTAGTCATAAAAGGCGAGCCCGGTACGGGGAAGACTCTCCTGGCGCACAGCATTGCAGGGGCGCTGAACAAGAAGCTGCTTATATGGAATATCAAGTCTACAACCAAGGCGCGTGACGGCCTTTATGTCTATGATACGGTGCAGAGACTCAACGATGCACGGTTCAAGGATAAAGACATCTCCGATATACGACAGTACATAAAGATGGGCAAGCTTGGCCAGGCCTTCCGGGCCGAGGAGAAGGTGGTACTCCTTATTGACGAGATAGATAAGGCTGATGTGGAGTTTCCCAACGATCTGCTCAATGAACTCGACGAGATGTCTTTCCATATTCCTGAACTGAACGAGGAAGTGGTGGCAACACAAAGACCCATCGTGGTTATTACGAGCAACTCCGAAAAGGAACTTCCCGATGCATTCCTCAGACGGTGCATCTTTCATTACATCGATTTTCCCGATCAGGAAATGATGGAGAAGATCGTCAAAGTCCATTATCCCGATATTGAAGAGAAGCTTGTCCGGGAGGCGTTGAAGCGGTTCTACTGGATACGGGACGTTGAGGGACTCAGGAAGAAACCTTCCACAAGCGAACTCCTTGACTGGATAAAAGCGCTCGCCCTCGGCGGCATTCCCGTGGACACCATTACTTCCCAGATACCTTTCGTAGGCACGCTCCTCAAGAATGAGATGGACACCGAACGGTTCGTGAAGATGTCGGATAACAGCAAAAGCGGCAGCGGCTTCGGCTTCAAGCGAAGGTATTGATTGCGCCATAGCAGCCGAGGAGCTTTCTAATGTTTATCGATTTCTTTTACCTTCTCAGAAAAAAGGGTGTACCCGTAACCGTGACAGAATGGGTATCCTTCGTTGAAGCCTTATATAACGGGTATTTCGAATCCAGCCTCAATCACCTCTACTATGTGGGGCGGGCTTTCCTCGTAAAGAGTGAAGCCTATTATGATATGTTCGACGTAGCCTTCCAGGAGTACTTCGGGGGCATCACCACCGAACCCCTGGAGTTGGAAAAGGTGATGGATTGGCTTGATAATCCTCTCAATAAGATGCCGAAACTGACGCCGGAGGAGTTGGCTGAATTCCAGGCGCAGATGGAGGAGTTCAAGAAGAAACATGACCTCGACGAATTGATGCGACAGTTCAGGGAGCGTTTGAAAGAACAGACTGAACGTCACGACGGCGGCAGTAAATGGATAGGAACCGGCGGTAAGTCGCCATTTGGTGCCTACGGGTTTCATCCCGGCGGCATCAGGGTGGGCGGGGAATCGTGGATGCAGTCTGCCTCGAAAGTGGCTGGCGAGAGGCGGTTCAGGAACTACAGGAATGATCTCATTCTTGACGTCCGTCAGACGAAGATGGCCCTTAAGAAGCTCAGAGAGCTTAAGCGGGAGGGGCTCCAGGACGAACTCGATATTGACGAGACCATCGATAAGACGGCCAAGGAAGGGGGCGAAATAGAACTCGTCTTCTCAAAGTCAAGGGAGAACTCCCTGAGGCTTATCCTGCTTATGGACACCGGGGGCTCTATGCTTCCCTATACAGAGCTGTGTGAAAGGCTCTTTTCGGCGGCCTCCCAGATGGAGCATTTCAAGGAGTTCAAATATTTCTTCTTTCACAACTGCGTCTATCAGGATGTTTACGAGGATATGGCGAACTATAAGAGGATGCCCACGGAAAAACTCTTTTCCAACTTCCACAAGGGATACAAGGTCATATTTGTCGGCGATGCCCGGATGGCCTTCTCAGAGTTGTTCGATGTGAATGGATGCATAGACTACTTCTATACGAACGATAAGCCGGGCCTCGAATGGCTCATAAAGATCAGGGAGCACTTTCCCAGTTCCGTATGGCTGAATCCCACGCATCGGAATTACTGGGGCCACTATACAGTGGATACCGTTTCAAAGATTTTCCCCATGTTCGAGCTCACCCTGGACGGCTTGAAAGACAGCATAAAGGCTCTCACATCCCGGTCAAGACCGAGACTCATCGCGTAGAGAAATACGAAGGATGGTCTTCCTTAACCGGCGTCCCGGGCCGTTTTTCATGGGGCTGCGTGGCCTTTCCTTCAACGAAATAAGTGTTACTATTTTGGCGAATATTCATTATACTTAACTGTGTTTCTTAAGAAATTCATCTATTTTTCCTACGAAAGGCTGTTGTCGCGGGAGGTTCGGAAAGGCCTCATGCCCACCCATGTGGGTCTGATACTGGACGGGAACAGGAGATATGCCAGGGAAAAAGGCTTTGATGATGTAACCATGGGCCACAAAGAGGGCGCCAGGAAACTGGATGAGGTGCTGGGCTGGTGTGCCGACCTGGGAATCAAGATAGTGACCATCTGGGTGCTTTCGCCCGACAATATAAAGAGAGACAAGGACGAGGTCGATGGGCTGCTCAGGATCATCCGGGAAAAGATAGACGAGCTTTCCAGAAGCCAGGTGATACGAAAGAACAGATTTCGCATACGAATCCTTGGGAAAATCGATATATTGCCTGCAGAATTGAAAGATGTTATAAAGAAAGTTGAGGAATCCACGAAGGAGTACGAAAACCACATTCTGAATATTGCCATCGGTTACGGGGGCAGAGAGGAGATCGTGGAGGCGGTAAGAAAGGCCATCCTGGCGAAAGGCGTGGATAGCGTGGATAGCCTTGCCGGAAGCATCACGGCAGACGAAATAGGAAAACATCTCTACACGTCGGGCATACCTGACCCCGACCTGATCATCAGAACCAGCGGTGAAATACGCCTGAGCGGCTTTCTCCTCTGGCAGAGCGCATACAGTGAGTTTTACTTCTGCGACGCCCTCTGGCCGGCGTACAGGAGGATAGACTTCTTAAGGGCCATAAGAAGCTATCAGCAGAGAACCAGGAGATTCGGTAAATGAACGATACCGCAGACAAGATCCTCTGTCTGAAAGGCACACAACTCTTCAGGGAACTCGATGATGACGAACTGCAGGAGTTGGCCGTTCGGATGAAAGAGCGGATCTACCCGCCCAATACGGCCATCGTGCGGGAGGGTGCGTCAGGGGACGCCATGTTTATCATCAAGGACGGCCGGGTTGAGGTAAAGAAACGTGAGCCCGCGCTTGGAGTCGACCTCACTATCGCCACCCTGAACGGCGGAGCATGTTTCGGAGAGATGGCCCTCCTCACCGGCAAGCCCAGGTCGGCGACGGTATTGACTACAATGGCAACGGAAGTCTTCGTCCTGGAGAAGAAGGACTTCGAAGCGGCACTTATCAAGAAGCATCATTCCATATCCTTGTCACTGAACCGCATACTTGCCGAACGGATCGAGGAGATGAACGTTCAGAAAGGGCTCGGATTTGTCTCTCTGTCCAAGTTGAAGCTTGACGCAGATGTGCTCTCCGTAATTCCCCAGCAGTTGGTGAACCGGTATAAGGTTTTGCCTGTTGCCTATTCGAACAACACCCTTACTCTGGCCATGGTGAACCCGAATGACCTTCTTGCCATAGATGAGGTACGGAAGTTTGTCAAGGGTGTTGCCATAGAGCCCTCCGTGGTTGCCGAAGACGATCTCCGCCGCTTTATGGATATGGAGTACCCCAAGATAGTAAGGAAGGAAGAGGAGGAGAAGAAGGAGAGGGAGGCCCAGGGGGGCAAGGAATCGGTCTTCGATTCAGTGGACACCATGCAGGCAGAATTCATGAAGGATGTCCAGTTCGATGACGGCAAAGAAGAGGAAATCGGAATAACCGATCTGGAAAAGGAAGCTGAAGGGGCACCGATCATAAGGTTGACGAATAACATCATTGCCCTGGCCCTGAGGAAGGGCGCAAGCGATATTCACATTGAAGCCCTTGAAAAGACCGTGCGGGTGAGGCTGCGCGTGGATGGTGTTCTCAGGGAAGAACTCGTACTCCCCAAGAAGGTTCAGCTTCCTCTGGTGAGCAGGGTAAAGATCATATCGAAGCTGGACATCACGGAACGGCGGCTGCCTCAGGATGGCAGGATCACCGTAAAGATGGTGGACAAGTCGGTGGACTTCCGTGTTTCTACCATACCAACGAAATTCGGCGAGAAGATCGTTGCCCGTATTCTCGACAAGAGCAATACCATGCTCGGCCTGGAAAGGCTGGTCAGCCATCTTCCTACCCTCGAACTCGTCCGGGAAATGATCAAGAAACCTTACGGGATCATCTACGTAACGGGCCCTACGGGTTCAGGAAAGAGTACCACGCTCTACAGTGCCCTTACGGAAAAGAACAGCGTTGATGTGAACATATCCACCGCTGAAGACCCCATAGAGTATGACCTGGCAGGCATAAACCAGGTGCAGGTGAATGCCGATCTCGGTCTCGATTTTGCGAGAGTCTTGAGGGCTTTCCTGAGGCAGGACCCGGACATCATCCTGGTTGGTGAGACCCGGGATAAGGAAACGGCGAAGATTGCCGTGGAGGCGGCCCTCACAGGACACCTGGTCTTTACGACGCTCCACGCAAACGATGCTCCAAGCACCTTCATGCGGTTGCATGAGATGGGCATCGAACCCTTTCTCGTCTCTACCTCGATAATTGGTATTATTGCCCAGAGGCTTGTGAGGAGAATCTGTCCGAACTGTAAGGAGAAATATACTCCCGACAACGTCATTGTAAAATACCTCGGTCTTAAGGAAGGAATTGATCTCTATAAAGGCAAGGGCTGTGACCTGTGCAACCTCTCCGGCTACAAGGGAAGGGTTGGTGTCTACGAAGTACTTATGGTTAACGAGGCTCTGCGCCATCATATCGCCGAGGGCAGCGACACCATGGTCATACGACAGGAAGCTATAAACGGCGGCATGAAGACACTCAAAGACTACTGTCAGATCCTCCTCGAAGAGGGGATGACAACGGTTGATGAAGTGCTCCGGACAGTAGCGATTCAAACTTGAACCCAAAATCCATCGTAAAATCAGATACCGTTTCCCTGGTTATGCGGATCATCCTGGCTGTCTCCGCCGTGCTGCTGCTGGCCCTGATTTTCTACGTCTATCATGAGGGCGCATGGAGGGACATACTCCGGTATTACAAGTTCTTTTTTGAACCTAAGAGGTTGAGGGTCTTTGTCGCCTCTTTCGGCCTTTATGCCGCTCCCGTTTTCGTCGCAGTTCAAGCCCTTCAGGTTGTTTTTGCTCCTGTTCCCGGAGAGATTACGGGATTTGTGGGTGGATTTCTTTTCGGCAATGTGTACGGAATGATACTTTCAACGGTTGGGCTTACCATCGGTTCCTACGCTGCATTCGGCATATCGAGGATCTTCGGTCTCGGTTTCGTGGAAAAGGTTGTAAAGAAAGAGTATATAGACAAATTCAACTTCTTTGTAACCCACAAGGGTCTTTACGTTACCTTCGTCTTCTTCCTGATACCGGGTTTTCCGAAGGATTCCCTCTGTTATCTTCTTGGGCTTACCCGAATGAGGTTGGTCGACTTCCTGCTCATGAACATATTCGGCCGTTTACCGGGCACGCTCATACTGACCCTGCAGGGAAGCGCCGTAAAAGAGGGGAAGTATCAGTCCTTCTTTGTCCTTCTCACCATCAGTGTGGTCATGATTTTTTCGCTCTATGCCGCCAGGGATCGGCTGGTCCACTTCTTCACCCGGCTTTTTCATTCAGTACTTGGCAAAAAGCAGGATCCCAAGGGCGAGGATAATCCTGTAGCAGGCGAAGACATCAAGTGAGTTCTTTTTCAGATAATGGACAAGAAACTGCAGGCTGACAGCGCCAAAGACGAAGGAGGAGAGCACCCCGTAAAGGTAGACCGCCCCATTGCCGCCGTCAATCTGCAGGTGGCGCAGTTCGTAAAGAAAGGTCCCCAGGATTATGGGGATGGAGAGAAGAAAAGAGAAGTCCACAGCCTCCCACCGTCTTAAGCCCACAAGCATGCCCACGGTTATGGTAATCCCGCTTCTGGAAACGCCCGGGATAAGGGCAAGGGATTGCGCCAAGCCGATGGCCACTGCGACGGGCCATGTTATCGATTTGCCTGACACATAGAGGCGTTCTGCAATCAGCATCAGGATGGACACGGCAAGAAGTCCCGGTATCGTTGCATAAGGGGTTCTCAGATGGAATTCGATGAACTTGTGTGCCAGCAGTCCCACGATCACTGCGGGGCAGGTGGCAACGGCAAGTTTCAGAAGCAGGGATCTCCCGAATCTGCCCTGGCGCAGGTCCTGTAAGCCTCCGGTAACGGTAAGCATAAACTTCCTGCCATAGATGAGGAGAATTGCCAGAAGCGTGCCGAAGTGAAGCATCACGTCGAAGGTGAGTGCATTCACGTTGCTCTCATCTATACGGAGAAACCAGGGAACTATTATGAGGTGTGCAGAGCTGCTTATGGGAAGGAATTCGGTGATTCCCTGAATGGCGCCAAGTATGATGGCCTGGAAACCGTTCACGACGCATCCCCGGGGATGAACCGGAAAGGAATCTCCACATAGTCC
>CAYOYU010000065.1:0-5334 GCA_964408265.1 uncultured Syntrophorhabdaceae bacterium | reverse complement strand
CGAAGGCCGTATGGGTGGTAAGGGCTAAACCGACCTCAAAGCCCTCCGGATCGATTCATCGTATACCCTGCTGCCGGAGCGCTTGTCCATTGAAATATCGACGATCCTTCCATCCTTACGTATCTTGATGGTTATGAGGGTCTCCATATTGCGATAGGCGGGGCCTGGAAGGCCCCAGGCAGCCTTTACCTTGTCCCACACCTCCATCCAGTATTTCTGCATAGCCGGATCGAGTGCCCTGCCGCCGCCTTCTCCGGTCGAAGGAAGGCCTGAGGGGGATCCACTCCCTGAACCGGACGATTTCCCCATAGCGCTGACTGACCTGGTCACATCAATGTAATCGTTGCGTTGTTTGATTTCGCGGAGCCTCTCCTCAAGCCTGCTCAGCTCCGCTTTTGTAAGGGATTCTTTGGGCGACTCCTTGACGGGAGGCGCTTTCTTCTTGGAGATGCTGACAGCCTCCTTTTCCTTTCGTGTGGGTACCGGCTTCGGCCTGTAAGGAGCCGGCTTCTTCGGCTTAGCGGGGGCGGATACCTTGGGGGCCGCCTTTTTGCCGGTCTCGGGAGGCGCTTTTACTTGAGCGCCCGCTCCTCCTCCGCCACCTCCGATATCTCCAACGAGTCCCACGGAGTAAGCTGATGAGAGGTCGATCCTTTTGGTGCCCTTTCCGAGGTTAATGCCGAATGCTCCGAGTACAACAAAGTGGAGAGCCACGGAAATCCCGATCATCTTGAACCATCGCTCTTCCGTCATTGGTCTTCGAGGGGTTTGGTGACTATGTTAATTTTTTCTATTCCCGCTTCTCTTATGAGACCCATGCAGGAGACGACGAACCCGTAGGGCACGTTCCTGTCAGCACGGAGAAAGATTTCCTTCTGGCTTTTATTCGCGAAGAGCAACTGGATAGCAGGCTTGAGATCTTTGAGGGCGAGGCTCTTTTCATTCAGGACAAGCTGTTGGTTCTTGGTAATATTGAGGACCTGCGGTTCATCCTTGACCGGCAGAGGTCTTGTCGTCACCTTGGGAATCTCGATGTTCATGCCATGCTGCATCATGGGTGCGGTAATCATGAAGATAATGAGAAGAACAAGCATGACGTCCACAAGGGGAACCACGTTGATCTCTGATAGGGGGCCCTTATAGTCTCTCGATGCCTTCATTTCTCTATGATATTGAGGATCATCATGGCGGCGTTTTCCATTTTGGCAAGTACCCTCTTGAGCCTTCCCAAAAAGTAGTTATACGCCAAAACTGCGGGAATGGCCGTTGCGAGGCCTATTGCCGTGGCGATGAGCGCCTCGCTGATCCCCGGTGCAACAACCGACAGGCTTGTGGTGCCCTTCAACCCTATTTCCCTGAAGGAGTCCATGATTCCCCAGACGGTCCCGAAAAGCCCTATAAAGGGGGCCGTGTTGGCAGTGGTGGCGAGAAAGGAGAGCCTTCGCTCCAGCCTTTCCGTCTCTTCGCTCACGGCTATCCTCATGGCATTCTCAATGAGCGGTATTGTCTCCGGCCTCACCTGCGGATTATCCTTTTCCCTTCCGGCTATCTCTTTGTAGCAGGCGAGGACAAGACGGGAAAAAGAGTTTTCCGGATCGTCCCTGTAGATGGAGAGCAGTTTCTTAAAGGAATCGGCTTCTCTGACGTGAGAGATAAAGCGCTGCCCATCCTTCTCAGTCTTTCTGTACTGTTTCCATTTAAAGAAGATTATGGCCCAGGAAACAATGGAGAAGACGAGAAGGATGACGACCACCGTCTTGGCGACCGGTCCGGCCGAGTACACGAGGCCGAGCACGCCGCCCGTGTACATGTCTAAATTGGAAGCATTCACAGCTGAAAGCTTACATCAAAGGTCCCTGGAAGTAAAGAAAAACCCCCTGAGTGGCCCCAGGGGGAAGGGGGGTTATTATGAGAAGCTTATGGAGGTGATTCTCTTAGTTGGGTAAAGCGTCTTGTGAAAAATAGAGCAAAATTGGACTATTTTTGATGGTGAGGTTGCTATATATCAGGCCTCGGTCAAGTAATCTGCAGCTCATATCGGTCGTCGTACGTTTATCTTGTGAATTATTTAACATAGCGTGAAAATATAATAAGGCATTGTCGTATATTTGTCAACACAAAAATCAGTATTTGGTGGGTAAGAAATCAAAAAGAGAGGCCGGGACTATTTGCTGCTGAGGACAGTCTGGAAGAGGGTCGGCGGGGTGTCCGCCGCTCCCTTACATTGAGCCGGCAGCCTCTCTGCACTTGGTGAGAAAAGCCATCATAAATTCGCGGGCTTGGGGAAAACGGTCAGCCTGCACGGCCTCTTTGGCGTGGTTCAATATGGGTATGCATTGGAACGCCCCCTCCGTATGGTCGCAGCCGGAGATGAACTGGAGCATGAGGATAGCGATGGCACGAAGGGCCTTCTCCTTGGCCTGGGCCCCGATCGCCGCCATCACTATCTCAATGGTCTCCCATATCTGCTCATCCGTCGGCGGTTCCGCCTCCACCAGTCCTGCCACGAAAGCCCTGACCTGGGCCTCCTGTTCGGGGCCAAGAGGGTTGCCGGTTCTCTTGTAGTCCTCGATGATGCTGTCTGCTGCCTGCTTGAGCACCTCATCATCCACGTAGCCCTTTGTCATCCTTTTTCCCCTCCTGTGTCCGCCGCAGAAATCCCGCCCGGGAGGCTGCGACGTTTCGAGTATCCTACCACAGCCTTAAGGGGTATAGCAGGCTTTTTCGGGTTAAGAATTTCATAGAATTAATCTAAACGCCCTGTTACCATACTTGAGCCGTCAGTAGCAGGGCGTATGAATTCCGGATGCCTTGGGGAGGGTTCAGGATGGATCTGGATATAGGCAAAGACCTGAGGGACATAGAAAGAGCGGTCCGTGAATTCTGCGAAAAAGAGTTTGCCCTGGAGGACCTCCAGAACCTCGAGGACGAGCACGGGTATCCCCGGGAACTTTACAGGAGGATCGGAGAACTTGGAATCATAGGGGCCGGGTTCTCCGAGGAGATGGGTGGTTCAGGGTATGGAGCCATGGGCCACGTCGTAGCCGTTACGGAAATGTGCAGGAGCCTGCCCGGAATGGGCATGGCCTTGAGCCTCGGATACATACCGGGTTTTGTGGTCGATCTGTACGGGACCCGGGACCAGCGGGAAAAGTTTGTGCGGCCCATGGTAGAGGGGAGATATGTCTCCGCCATAAGCGTCACGGAACCGGACAGCGGCAGCGATATTGGCAGCCTGAAGACGAAAATAGAAGAGGCGGGAGACTATTTTATTGTAGACGGCTCAAAGATATTCACCACAAACGCCGGTTACGCGGATTTCTATACACTCCTTGCCCGGGACGGGAACGGTCTCACCGCTATCCTCTTCGACAAGGAAGTCATAAAGGCCAATGGTCCCCGCTCATTTGAGGTAAATGACCTCGGCAGGAAAATGGGAATCAATACGACTACCTCGGGCGAACTCGTCTTCAGCGGTTTCCGGATTCCTCTGGAGAATGTGATAGGCCGGCGGGGGAAAGGACAGAGGACAGTCCTTGACGGATTCGAACTGGGGAGGATCGTCATAGCGGCACAGGCTTTCGGGAGCATGCTCTACGGCTACCGGAGGGCGGTGGACCACGCAAGGAAGAGAAAACAGTTCGGCAGGTCCATAATAAAATTCCAGTCAATCGAGCATGACCTCGTGGACATGCATGTGGAAGTTGAAAAATGCCGGAATCTTCTTTACAAGGCTGCCTGGCTTTACGACAGGAAGGACCAGGAATCGAAGAGATATTCATCCATGGTAAAACTTGCCATACCGGAGAGTGCCATAAACCTCATCAACCGGGCCATCGACATCCTCGGAGGTTATGGTTATATGCGCGACCAGGGACTTGAGGGCGCCCTCAGGGATGTGAGGATAACATCGATCTACGAGGGCACCGGCAACATACAGAAGAATGGCATCGCAAAGATGCTCTTTTGAGTCCCCTCGTGGCTGACATACTCATCCTGTTCCATTCACAGACCGGCAATACGGAGAAGCTGGCCAGAGCCGTTGCACGGGGCGTGGCGGAAGCTGAAAACGCGTACGCCCATATCAGGCGGGCCGGGGAGGCGACGGCGCAGGATCTGAGGGATTGCAGCGCAGTCGTGATCTGCTCCCCGGAATACTTCGGATACATGGCAGGCGCCGTAAAGGACTTCTTCGACAGAACCTATGAAGAACTGAAAGAGGATCCGGCGATCTACAGGAAACCCTGCTGCATCGTCATAAGTGCGGGCAATGACGGCTCCTTCGCCTTGAGCCACATCGAGAAGATCTGCAAGGGGTACCGCTTCAGGCAGGTCCAGAAACCGATCGTCTGCAAAGGAAAGGTGACTGACGAAATGCTGGCCCGATGTGTTGAACTGGGCAGCATCATGGCCGAGGGGGTCAATGCGGGGATCTTCTGATATGGATGTGGCTGCGGGCATGGATTGCATCAAAGGGGAGGGACGATGAGTATCATATATTTTCTCTCGGGACTACTGGCAGGCGGCATAATAGCCTGGTTCCTGGCAAAAGCCGTGATGAGAAGCAAAGAGACGGAAGCGGCAGCGGAACTCCAGGCGGAACATGCACGGCAGTGCACGGAAATCGAAGGCCGGGCGCGGGACCAGGAGGCGCGGGCCGACGAACTGCGCAAGCAGATGACCCGGAAAGAAGGGGAACTGGAGGAGTTGAGACGGGACCTGGGAAATGAGCGGCAGTCGAAAGTGGAGGCTGCTACACGCCTTGAAGCATCACAGAAGAGCCTCGATGAACAGAAGCTCCTCCTGGAGAGGATGAAGAAGGAGATGACCGATACCTTCAACGCCCTCTCGGCTGCGGCGCTGAAAAGCAGCAGTGAAGAGTTCATCCGCCTGGCATCGGAAAACCTGGGCAAGGTTATGGAGACGACAAAGGGCAGGCTCGGGGAGCACCAGGCCGCAATGGACGGCATGATAAAACCTCTCCAGGATACGCTGAAACGGTATGAGGACCAGATGAGACTCATGGAGGAGAGCAGGGTAAAGACCTTCGGGACCCTGGAAGAGCAGCTCAGGACCCTGGCGATGACCCATGAGAACCTGCAGAAGGAGACGACCAATCTCGTCAGCGCGCTCAGAAAGCCGCAGGTCAGGGGGAGATGGGGAGAGATGCAGCTGAAGCGCGTTGCCGAACTCTCCGGTATGTCCATGCACTGCGACTTCACGGAGCAGGAGAGCGTGACCACGGAAAAGGGGCGGATACGCCCCGACATGGTGGTCCACCTCCCCGGGGACCGCGAGATCGTCGTCGATTCCAAGGTATCCCTGGAGGCTTAC
>CAYOYU010000064.1:5533-20733 GCA_964408265.1 uncultured Syntrophorhabdaceae bacterium | reverse complement strand
AGGACGCCGTGGTTCTGAACTACCTGCGCAACCACGTCCAGCGGATAGACATCCTCCGCGAAAAGGGGGAATACACCATAGGAGAGGTGACATTCACCGCCCCCATAAGACACCATCACGCCGTGGAGACCTACGGGATTATTCTCCACCTGGACAAAACAGTAGGTATCATATCGGATACAAGATATTTCGACGGGCTGGCAGAGGCGTATCATACTGATTACCTCATCGTGAACGTACTCAGGGCGCAACCCATCGAACCCCACGAAACGGTGGACCATCTGGCCGTAGACGATTTCATAAGGATAATTACGGCAGTCTCTCCGAAAGTGGCCGTGATGACCCACTTTGGTATGAACATTATCCGCCAGGACCCGGATCTTCTTGCTGAGAAACTGAAAGCACAGACTGGAATTGAAGTAATTGCCGCTTACGACGGGATGGAGTTGCCTATCTGATCGCCGGCAACGGGCAGAAACATCCGAAAGGTAGTACCCACACCCACTGAGCTTTCCACTTCGATCCTTCCTTCGTTCGCTTCGATGAGACGCTTGCAGAGGGAAAGACCGAGACCGGTCCCCTCATGCCCGCCTTTGGTGGTGAAGAAGGGCTCGAAAATCTTCTCAAGATTCTCGGGAACAATGCCCGTCCCCTCGTCCTGGACTGTTATGACCACCTCATTATCCTGCCGGGCCGTGCTGATCCTGATGGTGCCCCCTTTAGGCATTGCCTGGGCCGCATTCATCATGATATTCACCAGGGCCTGCTGGATGTGTATCTTTTCCGCAAAGATCATGGCGCCCCCGACTTCCTTTTCAACGGAAAGCTGGACATTCTTGAATCTCGTTAAATGGTGCTCCATGAAGAGAACCGTATCATCCACCACTTCCTGGGGATCAAGAAGAGCCTTGTGGGGTTCATCCATACGGGAGAACTCAAGCAGCTTCACCAGGACAGCCGACAGCCTGCCCGCTTCATCATCGATGATTTTGGCATATCTTTGGATCTTATCCGGTTCCGTTGTTCCCTCTATGCGCTTGGCAAAACCCTGGATAGCTATAAGGGGATTCTTGATTTCATGGGCGATGGACCCCGCCAATTCTCCGAGGTCGGAAAGCTTGTTTGCCCGTATCAGTTCATCCTCAAAGGCCTTGATCCTCCTTTCCCGGTTTCGCAGCTCTTTCAGCTTTTCCCTGAGGACGTTGTAGACCTCATCGAGCTCCCTTATGTTGGCCTCGAGAAGTGTGTTACGGGCGGCGGAGACGCTCTTCGTCTCTTCCAGCTCGTACTGCAGGTCCCTCTGCCTCTTTTCCAGCTCCTGCAAATCCTCTTTTTTCGTCATGGCTCAGTACAAAAAGACTTCGAATTCACAATAACTGTATCCCACAGACCAGCTTTTTGTCTGGGTGGACCTTGCCTTCTTACCGTAGACTTTCTCCAGGAGACCGGCTATGATTCCGCTCTCCATGTCGCAAAACATCTCGCCCGTGTAGGCGTAACCCGCACAAGTAATGCACTCACGGAGTTTCACCACTATCTGATCCTCATCCAGGATGGTCACCTCCGGAATCCCCACTTTCAGTTCAACGATCTTGTCCTGGAATTCCTGGAGGTCCTTTGCCCCGATGAGGTTGCCAACCTGTTTACCTACCATGTATAACGTGGCACCGGTGCTTTCGCCGAGAATGCTTCTCATTCCGATGATTCTTAGGATCCGGTAGAGGACAAGAGGGATCTGGTCTCCCAGCTCCGGCCTCACGATGTGGTTCAGATCTTCAATGGCATATTCCTTCATGAAAGCCTCCTGCTCCCCTGGCTTTTCCAGTGGCGCTTGGGAAAGCTCGTCCCGAGGTCAATGGACAATTTAGGGCTATTGTGCCCTATTTCTGTCAGTATTCAGGACGGCAAGCATATCTTCATGGATAACGCCGTTGGACGCGACAGTCTCCCGGCCGTAGATGCTGAATCTCTCTCCTGCGAAATCACTCACCCTCCCTCCGGCCTCGGTCACCATGAGCGAGCCTGCCGCGGTGTCCCAGGGATTGAGGTTCAGTTCCCAGAAGCCGTCGAATCGGGCACAGGCAAGGTAGCAGAGATTAAGGGCCGCTGACCCGTCGCGTCTGATGGCCTGAGCCTTGAAGAGAAATTCCACGAAGTTTTCGATATTGGTCCTCTTGGTTGTGGGAAGGTCATAGGGAAAACCGGTGGTGAGCAAGGCGTCCCTCAGCACCCCCTGCCGGGAGACGCTCAGCTTCTCGCCGTTAAGATATGCTCCCTGCCCCTTCCTGCAGTAAAAAAGCTCGTGAAAGATGGGATTGTAGACAACGCCGAGAATCACCTCACCAGCCTTCTCGTAGGCGATGGATGTGCAGAAGAAGGGGTATCCGTGGGCATAATTGGTGGTCCCGTCGAGGGGATCGATGATCCATCGGTTTCGCCCTTCCGGGTACTCATTGACCTTCTCCTCGCTCACGATGTCATCTTCCGGATAAGCGACTGAGATGAGCTCCATGATCCTTGTCTGACAGGCTATATCCACATCCGTTACCAGGTCGATCTCGCCTTTGTGGCGGATCCCCAAGGCTTTCTGAAAACTCTTCCGCTGTATCCTGCCGGATTCGAAGGCACAACGGACCGTAAATTCCAGGAGTTCGTTCATGGGTCTTATTCTATGAAGAAGGGGATGGTTTTTCAAGAAGTTTGACAAACTTTGCGGCATGTCCTATTATACGAGCGTGGCAGAGCTAAGAAGAGACCCGGTTTCGGGCAACTGGGTCGTCGTGGGGTACGGCGGCACAAAAACAAGTGCCGTCGGTGAATGCCCTTTCTGCCCGGGGAACGAACACCTTACCCCGCCAAGCATCAGACAGGTCACGGATATCGACGGCTCCTGGCTGGTGCGCTGTTTTCCCGCATCAAATCCCATATTTGTCATTGAAGTGGATGATCAGAAACGCGCCGAGGGGCTTTATTACAAGATGGGCAACTTGGGGGCACATGAGATCATCCTCGAAAACAGGTCCCATACCAAGACTCTCGCCGTATTCAGCGACAAAGAGCTTTCGGTTGTTCTCGATGTCTACATGGACCGGATCCGCGACCTCAAACAGGACAAACGGTTCAAATATATTCAGACCTTTCGGAACCACGGCGAGCTTGCCGGATCTTACCTGTTTCATCCCCACGGCCACGTTCTTGCCACACCCATAATGCCGAGGGGTATCGAACTGGAACTGTCCAACGCAAAGACCCATTATCTTCGGAAGGAAAGGTGCCTCTTCTGCGATATAGTGTCACAGGAGTTGAGGCAGAACAAACGCGTTGTGAGCGTAAACAGCCACTTCATGGCTCTCTGTCCATTCGCGTCACGGCTGCCTTATGAAGTATGGATTCTTCCCAGGCTGCACGAAGAGCGCTTCGAAAATCTCACCGATGAAACAGTCAAATACGAACTCATCTCCATGCTTCTCGACATAGTGGGAAGAATTGAGAAACTTGCGACGGCGTACACCATTATCATCCATACTTCGCCAAACAGGCTGGCAGGCTCCTTTCAGGACAATGACGCTTCCATGGCCGACTATTTTCATTGGCACATCGAGATTCTTCCCAGGGATTTCCGGTCGGCAAAATACCGCAGAGAAGATCAGTTCTACGTGATTCCCATTACGCCGGAAGAGTCAGCGAACCTCTTGAGAACACAGAAGTCCTGACGTCAACACCCCCCAATCGGCCTTCCGAAAAGCATCGGTAGTAGCAGCAAGAAAAGGTCCTTTGTCCCGGCTTTTACGGGCTGTCGGCAATCTTTCCTGCCCCATTAGTTTGTCCTTGACAAGTTCCTTTCACTAAATATAGTATACGTACTTAGTGAACATACTAAATATGGGGGGGTAGGCCCAATGGAAACAACCGATCTGAATCTCTTTGTAAGAACGTCTGAGGAAACGATTTCCGACTGGGACAGGTCCAAAATAACCGACGCCCTGATCAGAGAAACTCTCATCGACCTCGACACTGCCAACGAGATAAGCAGAGATGTAGAGAAAATGCTCAGGAAATCGGAAGTCCGGGTTGTAACCGCTCCTCTCATAAGGGAACTCGTAAACGCAAAGCTCATCGAACACGGCCTGGAGACCGCGAGAAGGATGCACACCAGGTTGGGTATGCCTGTGTTCGACGTGGACAGTCTCATTCTCCACCCCAATAAGGAAAATGCCAACGTGCCTCACGGACCGGAGGCTACCAACCTCACTCTCGCCGAGAGGATCAAGAAAGAGTACGCTCTGCTCTCCGTCTTCTCCCAGGACGTTGCAGACGCCCATATGAACGGCGATGTTCATCTCCACGATCTGGGATTCATTGACAGGCCTTATTGCAGCGGCCAGTCACTGGAGTATATCAAGAAATTCGGCCTTAACCTGCCTCATTCACTCTCCATGGCAAACCCGGCAAAGCATCCGGAGGTACTCCTCGCCCATCTCATCAAGTTTGCCGCTGCACTTCAGTCCAATTTCGCCGGAGCCATCGGCTGGGATGCAGTGAATATTTTCTTCGCTCCTTACCTTGAGGGTATGAGCGACAACGAAGTGAAACAACTCGCCCAGATGCTCATATTTGAGTTCTCCCAGCAGGCCGTGGCACGGGGTGGACAGGCCATTTTTTCCGACATCAACATCTACTGGGAGGTGCCGAAACACTTCGAGAACACACCCGCCATAGGACCGGGAGGCCAGTTTACGGGTAAGAAATACAGCGAATATGAGAAGGAAGCGCAGAGGTTTGCCTGGAAACTCTTCGATGTCTTCAAAGAAGGCGACGGTGCCGGAAGACCTTTCTTCTTTCCCAAGCCCATTGTGCATATTACCGAGAAATTCTTCCGCACCGAAGGGCACATGGATTTTCTCTACCACATATCCGACATAGCCGCAGACAAGGGCAACACCTATTTCGTCTTCGACAGGGGCGATACAGCCAAGATCTCGGAGTGCTGCAGGCTCAGCTTCAAACTCGATGCCAACGACCTCCTGGATGCGAAAGAGCCCTGGAGAATGAGATACTGTGCACTTCAAAACGTCTCTCTCAATCTTCCGAGAATAGCCTACCAGGCAAAAAACGATGATACGAAACTCTTCAATCTCCTTACCGAAAGGTTTCTTCTTGCCGTCAAGGCACACAGGGAGAAGAGGGATTTCCTTGAGAAACTCCTGGCACTTGGCGAGGATGGGCCGCTCTCACTGCTGACCATGCAGAGAGACGGTGCACCCTACCTGCGCTTCGACAAGGCATCTCACCTCGTGGGGATGGTTGGCCTCAATGAAATGGTCCAGGTTCATACGGGAGAGGAACTCCACCAGTCGAGGAAAGCTCTCAAATTCGGGCTCAAGGTAATTGCCCACCTGAATCTTCTCACCGACAAGGTAAGAAGGCAGGAAGGGCTCCGGATAGTGCTCGAACAGACACCGGCAGAAAGCACGAGCTATCGGTTTGCGCGACTCGACCTGCGGTACTTTTCACCTGCTTCGGGAAGGATCGTGAAGGGCGACATCGCCTCCGGTGAAGTCTACTACACGAATTCGACGCATCTTAATGTAAAGTACCCCATGAATCCCATTGAAAGGGTATCCAACGAGGGTATTTTTCACCCCCTCATCGAAGCAGGCTCCATATCCCATGTGTGGCTCGGAGAAGCTCAACCGACGAAGGAGGCCATCGCTGACTTCGTCATAAAGACATTCCGCCATACGACGAATGATCAGATTGCATTTTCGCCGGAATTCACCACCTGCAACAGCTGTCACAAAACATCACGGGGACTCCAGAGTACCTGCAGCTACTGCAAATCTCCCGATGTGGACGGTATTACGCGAATCACCGGCTATTTTACCAAGGTCTCAAGCTGGAATAAGGGTAAGCTCGGGGAACTGAAAGACCGGCATCGGACAGGCGAATACTTCTCGGAAATCGCCGAAGCAGCAAACGAATAAAGAGGCGGCACCCAAAAAGGGGAGGGGAAAATATGGGAACAGTTAAGATCTTCTACAAAGACAGTTGCCCCCTGTGTCCATTGGCAAAACAGCTCAAGGCGAGCCTCCAGGAGCAGAATGTGGGGGTCGAGGACTATAACGTAGAGACTGCCGAAGGACTCGCAGAAGCAACCTTCTACAGAGTCATGGCGCTTCCTTCGGTTTTCGTGGAAGATGAGATGGAGAACTGGGTCGGCGAGTGGAGAGGAAACGTGCCCAAGCTCGATGAGGTCATCAGAATTGCCAGCAGCCAGTAGGCTCAGTATCAAAGGCTTTATCGAAACCAGTTTCATCGATTGGAAAGGAAGACTTTCCTCCGTACTATTCTGCGGCGGGTGCAACTTCAGATGTCCCTTCTGCCACAACAGCGACCTCGTGTTGCGCCATCACCAAATCGAGGACGTGCCCCTGGAGTATGTCCTGTTGACCCTGCGCAAGTATCGGGACTGGGTCGAGAACGTCGTGGTGACCGGGGGTGAGCCTACAACCCACCTGAATCTGTTCCATTTCCTCGCCAGAATAAGGAATGAGGGGATGAAGATCAAACTCGATACAAACGGATCCAACCCTTCCGTCCTCAAGGGCCTCACAAATGAGGGGCTCATTGACTACGTGGCCATGGATTTCAAAGGTCCCCTTGACCGGTACGACGAGTGGTGCGGAACTGCTGTGGACAGGGCAAAGATAGAAGAGAGCGTGGAGTTCCTTCTCAACGGGCCCATCGACTACGAGTTTCGGATGACGGTAGTCCCCTTTCTTCACACCGAACAGGACGTTTACGAATCGGCAGAGCACGTAAAACAGGCCAGGAGATTTGTAGTCCAGGAATTCAAACCGCGGAATACGTTGAATCCCGCCTATATGCAGGTACAGCCTTTGTCACCGGATAAGATGGAGGAAATCAAGCGGAATGTGGCTAAAATTCTCCACGCCGGGCAGATAACCGCTAAAAAGAGCGAGCAAAGGGCACGGATCAAGTAATTCGTCTTAGGATTTATTCGAGAAAACTCTCAAGCCTCTTTCGTCTGGAAGGATGTTTGAGCTTACGCAGGGCCTTGGCCTGTATCTGTCTGATCCGCTCTCTCGTGAGCCCGAAGACTTCCCCCACTTCCTCCAGGGTATAGTCAGTCTTCTCCCCTATGCCCAGCCTCATTCTGATTACTTTTTCTTCCCTTGGCGTCAGAGTGGAAAGAACTTTGGATATCTCCTCTTTAAGGGAGATGTTCACAAGTTCCGTGAAAGGCGATGGTGATTTGGGATCTGCTATGAAATCACCCAGCTTCGATTCATCGTCACCGATTGGCGTTTCGATGGATATGGGTTCGTTGGAGACCTTCATAATTTTTCTCACCTTTTCAAGAGGTAATCCGGCCTTGAAGGATATCTCTTCAAGGTTTGGCTCACGCCCCAACTCCTGAAAAAGTGAGATGGTTACTTTCGTAATCTTATTCATCGTCTCAAGGACATGGACAGGGACTCTGATGGTTCTGGCGTAGTCTGCGATTGCCCGCGTAATAGCCTGTCGTATCCACCATGTAGAATAGGTGGAAAACTTGTATCCCTTCTGATAATCGTACTTCTCTGCCGCCTTCATCAACCCCATATTTCCTTCCTGGATCAGATCAAGGAAGGAGAGACCTCTATTGAGATACTTCTTGGCAATATTGATAACGAGTCTCAGGTTCGCCTGGATTAGTCTGTTCTTTACGATTTTGAGTCTGGCCTCGATTTCGTCGATCTCAGCAAGGCTCCTCCTCGCTTTGTCAGTCTCTTTATCATCAAGGAAGCGCAACTGCTTTGAGATTTTTCGCTTGATCTCCTCCAGAATCTTCTTATTCAAATTGAGATTGACGAAGTTCTCTTCAACCTTCTGGTCCAGAACTTTCAGCTTCTTTTCCAATTGCTTCTTCAACGCTTCATCGGCAGCAGAAAGCTTTTCCAGCAAATCCTCTCTCTTCTCATAAAGACTGTTCACATTGTTGATGAGAGAAATGGTCTTCTTCCTGTGCTTCTCTTCGTCTTTCTTGGTAAAATTCATCTCGTCAATGTTCTTGACTACATCGACGATGTTTATGGTCTCTTTCTTGAGATGCGCCCCTATTTCCTGCAGCTCATTTATGGCCTCAGGCAAACCGAAGAGCAGATTCCTTACTTTTGACTCCCCATCTTCGATCTTCTTGGCAATCTGGTATTCTTCTTCCGAGGTGAGGAGAGAAACCCGTCCGATGTCCTTGAGATAGGCCCAGATGATATTATCTGTCCGCTCAGAAGGAAACTTCTCCATCTCGCCCCACTCCTGGGATTCCTCCTCGGGCGTCTCGATCTTCTCCTTTATGGTCTCAACAACATCGATATTGGATTCCGACAGGAAGTCGAAGATATCCTCTATATCTTCCGGCGAAAACATATTCTGGGGAAGGAAATCATTGATTTCATCGGGCGTTACGTACCCTTTCTCCATCCCGATGTCAACAAGGTGCTTTATCTCACTAATATTCTTTACACTCATTGAATAACTCCACAACGTAAAAAGCGCCCTTTGGTGAAAAAGGGCGCGCCGTTAGTTTTTCGTTTTCCTTTCAAATATAGTATAATATAATCTGAGGGTCGTGCCTTGTCAAGGGCCATTTTCGCGGCATGTTCCCTTTCGGGAGGCCCGGTCGTAGCGGGTATGTTTTCCATGTTCTCATTAAGAACATGTCCTGAAACAGAAGGGGTTGTCAAGTATACCAGAAAATTCCAGGGAGGTGTTTGATGTTTAGGAAAATTGTATCTCCTGTAGATTTCTCCGAGTTTACCGACGAAATAGTGGCCTACGCTGTTGATATTGCCACAAAATACAATGCAGAGCTTCATCTTCTCCACGTTATGCCCAACCTCAACTATTTCACTCCTTACGAGTCCTTCCTCACGCCTGAGAATCTGGTATCCATAGAAAGCAACATAGAAAAAGAAGTAGCCAAGGATTTCGACAAGGTTACTAAGAAGATAGACATTCCCGTCTCCAAAGTCATCAAAACCGGTGTCACGTTCGTGGAGATTATCGACTACATAAAGGAAAACGAGATTGATCTGGTAGTAATGGGCACCCATGGCAGAAGCGGGATAGAGCATATCCTTATCGGGAGCGTTGCCGAAAAAGTGGTGAGGAAATCTCCCTGCCCGGTCCTCACCGTACGACCGCGGGGCAAGACCTTCTCCATGCCATAGCCAGTACTGTCGGGAGTCCTGCCTCGTGTTCAGGCTTTCTCCCTGACTTCCGTTGATTTACAAGCAGCTTCGGAGCAGAGTTTATCGATGGTTATGGAGTCAAAGTATTCCATCATACGCTTGCCCGCTTCATCCCATACATCCTTCTGCACACACATGTCGTAACGATCGCACTTCTTCTTCGATCTCGTCTTCTCACCCAGACAGAAGACGAGCTTTATGTCCCCTCCTTCAACAGCCCGGATCACGTCACCTACCCGTATCTCGGTGGGCGCCTTTGCAAGGCAGTATCCTCCGAAGGGCCCGCGAACACTTGTCAGGATGCCCGCTCGTTTGAACTTCTGGAATATTTGTTCAATGTATCTCGGAGGCAACCCTTCTCTTTCAGAGATCGCCTTTACCTGGGTGGGGCTTCCAGAAAGGTTGTATGCAATATCACAGAGTGCCCTTACACCGTATCTAATCTGTGTGGAGATCTTCAATCTACACCTCTTCGCTCAAGTTATGAAATATGTTCGTATAATTCACCAATATTTTTCAAGGAAATAATGTGCAGACCTTCTATTTTGTCTGCTCCGGGAGGGCAGAATACCCGATTTATCCCGAGGCGCTGGCATTCCTTGAACCTCGCTTCCATGTTCACTGTCCTTCGGATTTCTCCGGTAAGACCTATTTCGCCGAATAGCGCGGTATCTCTGCCTATCTTCACGTCCTTATAGCTGGATAGTATGGACCCCGCCACGGCTAAGTCCACGGCTGGTTCCGCCACCTTCATCCCTCCAGTAACATTCACGTAGACATCTCTGTCAAAAAAGGATCTGCCCAATACCTTCTCCATGACTGCAATCAGTATAAAGAGACGGTTCATATCGTAGCCGAGGGAGAGTCGCTTCGGCATGGAGAACCCTGTCTTGGGGGTAATCGCCTGCACCTCAAGAACAATGGGTCTCGAACCTGTGATGTAAGGAAAGAGCGTACTTCCCGACCCTATATCGCCGCGCTCGGAAACAAAAAACTCAGAGGGATTCTCCACACTTACGAGCCCTTCCTTCTTCATCTGAAAGATTCCTACTTCATCCACAGGTCCATAGCGATTCTTGATGGCCCTCAGCATCCGGTAGGGCAGCATCTTGTCTCCCTCGAAATAGAGCACGGTATCAACCATGTGTTCAAGTATTTTTGGGCCTGCTATGGCACCTTCTTTTGTTACGTGACCGATAAATACATGGGCAGTTTCCGTCTTCTTTAACTCCATGATGAGTCTGGATGAAACGTCTTTTATCTGACTTACGCTGCCCGGAATCATCGGTAGTTTTGCATTATAGACAGACTGAATCGAATCGATCACGAGAAGATCGTACCGCTTCTCTGTTGTTGCCTGCAGAATATCCTCGAGTCGGTTTGTGACAAGAATGGGGAAGGAGTTCTTGAGTACCAGCCGTCTCCTTCGGGAGACTAGCTGCCTGAGCGATTCTTCACCGGAAACGTAGAGAACCTGAAACCCCAGGTCCATCATCCGGGAAACGATTTCGAAACAGAGCGTGGTCTTCCCGATGCCGGGATCCCCACCGAGGAGAATCGATGACCCGGAGGTCAGCCCGCCCCCCAGAACCCGATCCATCTCCTCTATGCCAAGGACAACCCTGTCCTCCGAGAGGTCATCATCGCAGACTACAACGGGCCTCTCCGGAGCAACCGCGTCCTCCGACTTCAGGCTCTGTTCACGTATCGTATCCCAGCCGGCACACCTGGGGCACTTGCCGAGCCACTTGTACGTCTCATATCCACAGGCATCGCAGACAAAGACCGTCTTCTTGCTCACCCTGCGCCTCCTCCCAGATGCAGTCTCACCAGTGACAACTGATACCGCATCATTTTCAAAAGCCATGGGGTTGCCTTTGGAAGCTCATTGGGCGCCACCTCGAGGGTGACCATCCCATCATACTCGAGCCTCCTCATCGTGTTCAGCAGCTTCACTATCGGCAATTCCCCGCTTCCCAGGAACAGATGACTTCTGGACGCGCCGTAATCGCTCAGATGGATGTTTCTCAGCCTGCCGGTCCTGTGAAACGCGAGAAAAGCAGCCACCACGTCGTCGCCAAAGGTTCCGAGATGAGTCGTGTCGAAGGTGAAATAGAGATTCCGTTCCAAACCAAAATCGATGAGATCTTTAAAATCGTTCAAGATATATGATGCAAGCATAACTCTTTTTCCGGCCAGAGGCATATTCTCGATCGCCAAATCCAATCCTTCACATGAGAGCTCTCTTTGAAAATCTTTCACCTTTTTGAACCACTGCAAAAACTTGAGCTCCATTGAATACCAGGAGGGCGGGTGGAAGTTGACCACCGAGGCCTTCACTCCTTTTGCAATCTCTATGCTCTTGGAAAGCATCTCCGCTTTCGTTCCCCAGGACCGCATTTTCATAAAAGGGGCATGCACGGAATGAACGGGGAGCAGGTCACTGCATTCTGAGAGCAGATCTAGGGAGCGAGGGTTAGCGAAATGGCTGTCGATGACAAGGTCACAACCGTCAAAACCCGCTTCCCCGGCCAGGTGAAAAATCTCTTTCAGGGGAAGATAGAAAAGACATCCGGTAGAGAAAAGGACCTTCATACGACAATGATTTGCTCATCTATTCTGGTCAATATGCGGTAATCTGATTTGCCCACGACAACTGTATTCTCGATACCGCAGGCGCCTCTTCTGGGAAACACCATTTTCGGCTCGATAGCGAAAACCATGCCCTCTTCTACAGGGGAATCTATACTGGCAGCGATATATGGCATCTCGGCCAGTTCAAGGCCAATCCCGTGCGCAAGGAATCTTACTTTGTGGGGATCATACCCGAGGTAGTAATCCCCGTAACCGGCATCCCGGGCGATTCTCTTCGAGTATTCGAAAAGCTCACGCGAACCAGCACCGGTAACTGCCTTGTCCAATACCCGATAATGGATTTCCCTGCAGACTTCATAGGCCTTGACGAAGAGATCAGGCATGCTGCCTATCGCGAACATCCGGGTCTGGTCAACCTGATAGCCATGGTAACATATCCCGAAGTCAACAAGTATGGGCTCGTCCCGTTTGATCCGTTTCATGCTTGCGCCCACAGGAAAAGCAGGGGACAGTCCGAGGCCGCCCATGGGGGAATCAGACTGGCTGACGACACTCCCCGTCCTCCCGCTCAGGACGTGCCAGGTGTAAGCCTCGTAGTTGAGAGATCGCACCCGCAATAGCCCCTCATGGCCGAGACTCTTGGCGTAGGCCTCCAACATGCCTCCCAATTCGATCTCTCTGAGCCCTTCCTTGAGCATGTGCGGTATGCGCTCATAGACCTTCCGTGAGATTACGGCAGCCTTCTCCATCATGGTAATCTCGAAGGGACTCTTTATCTTTCGGAGTTCCTTGGTCACAGGAGAGATGTCAACGAGCTCGGCGTCGCCTATCACCTGTTCCCTTAACCTTACCACTTCATTGTAAGGCAATACATCGAGCTGAAGGCCGACTCTTTTCATCTCTTTCAGATGAGGCTTCAGATCTTTTATGGATCTCATCTGGACTATGTTTCGGATCGAAGATTCCCGTCTGGCCCGTCCTATCTCCCTCTTCACGAAAAGGGTCGGTTCCCCGTCGATGGGTACGAAAAGCAGGCAATCCTGCATGGTCCCCGACAGATAGAAATAATCAAAAATAAAAAAAAAAAAGGCCCCGTCTACCGAGGCCTTCTCCATTAACGGTTTTAGTCCTGCAAGTCTACTCTCTATTTCTTCTTTTGGGGTGAAGAACATATGTCCTGCTCACTTATCTTTCCAGACAGCCTTTCTCTTTTCCATGAAAGCGGTGATTCCCTCTTTGGCATCCTCGGTAGCCATACAACCGTGAAGGTATATGATCTCCGAAGCACGAAGAGCTCCGCCGAAGTCAAGGCTCAGTCCCGCTTTGATTGCCCGTTTGGTCCACAGGGTCACGGGTCTGCTCTTATTCAGAAAATCGCCGAGGTACTTATCCACGCTCTCCTTAAAGTTTTCAACAGGGAGCACCACGTTGACGAGACCAATTGCTTCTGCCTCTTTGGCGGTGATGACTTTGCCCGTGATCAGAAGCTCATAAGTCTTCTTGAGCCCGATGATTTTGGGAAACCAGGCTGCTGCCACCGGAGGAAATACGCCGACGGCGATTTCCGGCTGACCAATGCGCGATTTTTCGGAAGCGATGACGATATCGCAGAAACTCATCAGTTCGCAGCCGCCGCCCAAGGATCTGCCGTTCACCACGGCCACGGTCACCGCATCGATCTCCGCCATATGACGGAACATCCTGTGGAATACCTCTATCATCTCGTCCACTTTGTCTTCTGTATGATCTGCAACATCGACACCATCACAGAAGGCCTTGTCACCAGCATGATCAAAAACCAGAAGCTGGACTGACGGATCGTTCTTGACTTCCACCAGGACCTGGTTGATTTCTTTCATCATGGATATGGTGAGCCAGTTCGATACCGGGACGTTAAGGGTCACTTTTGCTACTTTGTCTGTCTTGTCATAAATTATGTGATTGAAGCTCATTTGTATTCTCCTTACATTGCTGACTGTCGGCTTTCAGCGGTCAGGCAGCTACGGCCCGCATCTGAAACTGTGGCTTCCTGTGAAGCTGACCGCTCCCAAATTGAAAAAAAATAGGGGGGATATACCCCCCATAATGTGTTCGGTTGTTACTTCGCCTGCGGTTTTCCGAGGACCTGAGCAAAATAATCGTCGTTGTTCAGGACGCCCTGAGCGATGAGCTGGCGGTTCTTTATGAAGTCGATGGTGTCGGCACCGGTGATCTTCTTGGTGTTGAAGGCGCCGAAGCCGAGGAAGGCCTCGCCAATCATGTTTGTTGCCAGCCAGTATCTGTGGTCGTTCTTCATGGCATCCCAGAAGGATTTTTTCTTCTGACGGATACCGTCGATTGATTTCATCAAGCATCCCGGGAAGAGGTTGGCGAAGGTCCAGACGACCTTGTCAACTTCGGCATCGAGGAGTGAGAAATCATAGTCGTTGTTTTTCAGTTTCTCATTGACCCATGCTCTTGCATCCTTTGCTTCCTGGCCGGTCTTGTTCTCGCCGTAGACGATCTCGCCGTCTTTGACGAAGGTATCGGTGATAACCTGAGGATTCCTTACCCAGGCGCCTTTGTCGTCTTTCAGTACAGGCACGCACTTGGAGATAAGGTTCTTGGCTTTCATCTTGTATGCAGACCACATTTCGCAGCTCACGCAGTTCCACATTGCATCTTCTGCGGTGAGGAACCAGGGGAGAAAGTCAGAGGAGCCGCCCACAGGGGCTGAACCGTGACGGGGACCTGCCTGGCCGTAAATGGCAAGGTCAGAGGAAACAGCGAGGTCACAGGCAAGACCGATCTCCTGGCCGCCGGCTACCCTCATGCCGTTTACCCGGCTGATTACGGGCTTCTTGCACATAAGGATGGAGTCTACCATGTTGTTAAACAGTTCCATGTATGAGCCGTACTCTTCCGGCCTCATGCTGTAATATTCTGAGTACTCTTTCGTGTTGCCGCCTGTACAGAAGGCATTCGGGCCTGTTCCGGTGAAAATCACGGCTACTACTTCGCGGTCCGTTGAGGAATTCTCAAAGCCAGCGATAACACCCTTCACCATCTCTGTGGTGTAGGAGTTGTACTGGGCAGGGTTGTTGAGGCGAATCCAGGCGGTGTACAACCCGGGAACCACGTTTCCCTTCAGGTCTTTCAAGGGTCTTTTTTCGTATACGGTGCAGGGAGCTTCAGTGCCCCACCAGCCAGCTGTGTGTCTGTTGTGATCCTTTAATCCACCTTCTCTTGGCATCCATTCTAAACCCATACTTTACCTCCTCCTAATATTTTTGTTGTAGTTAAAAATCCGGTTTCAGCACTACCCGTTTGGCAGGAGAACCTGCCTTGTGGATCTCCGCAAAGGTTGCGGCG
>CAYOYU010000064.1:0-5523 GCA_964408265.1 uncultured Syntrophorhabdaceae bacterium | reverse complement strand
GCGCGCTGGCGGCGATGGTGCTCATCGGCCTTACTTCCACAAATGGATCGATAACGATCTTCTTGCTCAACGCCATATCAAGGACGATCGGGTAATACTCAGGCAGACAGCCCCAAGTTCCGATGACTTCCGCGTCGAATGCCATGAGTTTCGAGAACATGTACTCACTCTTGGCCATTCCAAAACCTACGAGTATCAGTTTGCCCACGAAAGAAAGCAGATCAAGTGAAAGTTCCTGTCCGGCTTTCGATCCTGTCACCTCAAAGATCTTCCAACCCGTGTTGGAAAGTCCTTTGCTCTTGCAGATGCCTCTCCACTCACCGACCACGTCCTTGTTCGTCTTGTCGGTGGTGCTGATGACGAAGTCACAGCCATAGCTCAGAGCCCTCTGGAGTTTCTCTGGGTTCCGTGCGATGCCGATAACCGTCTTTGCACCGAGAGCTTTGGCTGTCTGTGCCATGTAAACGCCTACGCCGCCCGTGGCGCCAATGATGATGACGTTGTCGCCAGGCTGTAGGTCGGCCCTTTTTGATGCCTGATAGGGGGTCGTCACTGCATCTGCAATCACAGCAAGCTGCTCCAGTGCGTAGCCCTTCTTGTCTGACACCACACAAAGGTCGATGGTGGGAACGGGAATGTGGCTCGCAAAACCACCGTACACGCCAATCGAGTTGCCGGGCATCTTCTGTGCAAGACACCTGTTACCTCTTCCGGCTTTACAGAGGTCGCATTTTCTACAAGGCATAACTGCAGGGATAATGACCTCTTTGCCGATCCATGCGGGGTCTCCCGCCACGACGGTGCCGGCTATCTCATGGCCAAGGGCCAGAGGCGGCTTGCTCACTGTCGGTACGCCGTCAAAGAAGTATCCCAGGTCGGTATGGCATACACCACAGCCTGCTACTTCCACGAGCACTTCACCCTCTTTCAACTCGGGAACCGGTATCTCTGCCAGTTCGAGCTTCCCAGGTGTGGTCTCTTTGGTCTCTCTGTTGTAAACTGTCGGTTGAACCATCTGCCACTGTTTTATTGTCTTCGGTACTTCACCCATCAAAACACCTCCTAATATATTTTAGGTAACTACTACTCACCTCCTCTGTTTCTTACGTCATTCCATAGCCGCCGTCTACAGGCAAAATCTGCCCCGTAATGTATCGGGCGTCATCTGAAGCAAAGAATACAAAGGCCGGCGACACATCTTCCGGTTCAGCATACCTGCCCAAAAGAATCCTTCTCATATAGATTTCTCTCATTTTCTCATCATTCTGGAGAGTTGTTGTCATATCGGTGGTCACTATACCGAGGGAAATCGCATTGGCCGTTACATTATAACGCGCAAGTTCCCGAGCGGCCGACTTGGTGAGGGTGACTATGCCGCCCTTCGCCGCCGCGTAGTGAATCTGACCCGCTGTACCCACCATGCCTGCCACAGAGGTCACGTTCACAATCCGTCCATACTTCTGCTCCTGGAAGTACTTTGTTGCGGCCTTGATGCACAGCCAAGGACCCCTCATCTGGACGTTCACCACCTCGTCCCAGACGGGAACGGTCAGCTTATGGAGCATAGCGGGTTTCGAGATACCCGCATTGTTCACTAATATTTGAATGGAACCGAAACTCTCCACACAGGTTTCGATAATCTTCTGTGCATCTGCTTCCTGCCCCACGTCGCCTTTGACGGCAACAGCTTTTCTTCCCATCCCTTTAATAATGTTAACTACTTCATCGGCTGCCGTCTGGTTTCCTGCGTAGTTCACTACGACGTTCGCGCCTTCCTGGGCAAATGCAATACTGATAGCCCGTCCTACGCCTCTACCTCCCCCAGTAACCACCGCATTTTTTCCTTCTAATTTCATAACAGCCCCTCTCCTCTAAGTGGTTTGTGAAAATTTTTATAAGTGTAAATATTATATGTGAAAACAGTAGTATGTCAAGATAAAATATACTTTTGCCCTGTCATCCAGGCGCCTCTTAAAGAACCGATTTCTCGGATGATGTAGTCCCCCGGGGAGTTCTTTATCTTCATTCCGGCCACGCTCCTTCGAGTTTGAATTGCATCCAGAATGCAGGAGTTCAGGAGCCAGCTTTCCGGCGGTTTGCCCTTCTCTCCCCCACCACACACCACGGTCCCGATGGTAACCCGGGTCCGAAATTGACCGGCTTCTGCTGCTCGAACCTGCCGGGAGCCCGGCAACGGAAGCGTAGCCACAAAAGCAACCGGTCATCTTTCACGGTGAAGCACGGACGCCCCGGTGGCATGATCTATAGAGACCAGCCGTGGAGGGTTCCAAAAAAGGGTCCCCGAAGCCGTTATCTATCTAATGGTATATATTATCCGGAAAGACCACGACGACAAAAAACCTTTTGAGGATGACATCCCTAAGGTGAACGCGGGGCATGAGATGGAGGCAGTCGAGATAGGCTCCTCGCTCCACGCTGGTTTCATACCTCAACAGGATATTGAACACCCTTCCATCCTTTTTTGTCGTCCCGTAGAAGTCTCACCGGCCCGATCTTCTCGTTCACTTCTTATGAGGACTCGGTCAATCAGGACATCCTGCTCGTTCAAAGCGGTTTTCACCGGCAGGTCGAACACAGGCGACCCCTCCCGCTCGCTCACTCTTCCACAAACACATCGCTACCGCATATGGCATCGCACGCTTCCCTATTCCGTCAGGCGTGGCGCTAAGCGGGCATACTTCATTCTGCTTCAAGGATTCTGCGAATGACACCTGCCTCGATAGGCCGGAGCAGACAAAGGGCATCATGACTTCCTGGTCAGCCTACCGAAGATTCCCATGGCGATCCATCCGTCAACCCACTCTTCCTGTCTCCTTTTTTGTGAGAATAAATTCTCCCGGTTTGTATACACTGTCGTCCCCTCCCACAGGAGAAGCAGCCCCGGGAATACAATGCTTCTCGCGTTGCTTTATCCCGTTGGATATTGAGGGATACAGATCCGGATCGTCCCCCTTTCAGAACCGATTCAGATCCTGGCCATCCGTCTGGTCAACGTACGTTATTGCCATATTATGTTTCTATTGGTACTCTTAAGTACCTATTTGTTCGTTTTGGTCAATATTAGTCTTGACAATCTCAGCAATACGTGGCAAGTTATGTTAGAAATTACACTAGGAGTATTGAGAAGTCATTATGTGACAGATACCTGGCACTTTCAAGGAAACCTGCCTATCTTATCTTTTCCTCTCTATTGACAGGAGTGTCATAGTTTTGCTATATTTTTGTTGCAGGTGAAAATTTTAACAACCTGCCACCACAAGCTAAGTTTGTGGGTACAAATAGCGACGACTTAGAGGGGCTAAACAATGAGGTACGGAGAGACAGGATTTAATCTAGAAATTGATCTATCGCGAGGAAACACTGAAAGGGTAGAAACCGATCCAAAGCTGACGGAACTTCACCTCGGGGGTCTTGGCACAAACGCCAAGCTATTATGGGATAGGGTTCCCCCTGAAACTGAACCCTTTTCTCCAGACAATCTGCTCATATTCAGCACCGGCCTTCTCTGCGGCACGCCTGCTCCCGGTGCTAATCGTACAATTGTTACGTCCTATTCCCCACAGACCTTGTACATGGGTTATTCAATGATGGGGGGATTCTTTGCGCCGGAGATGAAATACGCCGGATACGACAAGATAATCTTTCGAGGCAAATCCCCGAATCTCGTGTACATATGGATCAACAACGACAAGGTTGAGATCCGCGACGCTTCCCATTTGAAGGGTAAGGGTGCTGTCGAGACTGCTGAAATTATAAAGCAGGAACTGAAGGACCCCAATATCCAGGTGGCTGCCATCGGCCTTGCCGGCGAAAACAAGGTCTATATGGCTTCCATCGAGCAGGGCAGGTCCAGTGCAAGCCGACTCGGACTGGGCGCTGTCATGGGAGACAAGGGGATAAAGGCAATAGCCATTCGCGGAACGAAAGATATCAACCTTGCCAAGCCAGCTGAATTCATAAAGCTCTGCAACGAAGTACTACAATATATCAAGCTCAGGGAAGAACGTCCGGTCCCCGGGGTAATGCCCATTCTGGCGGGCCTTGGCTCACCACAGGAGATGAAGCACATCGATGAGAAGTGGCACACCGAGAACTTCTCCTGGGGAAACTCCCGCACCCGGAGAAAAGATTTCTGGACCAAAGAAATAGAGGAGAAATGGAAAGAGGTTCAGCTTAATACGCGGACCCGTTTGATAAGCTGTTACAACTGCCCCATGAAGTGCGGGGCCATAATTTCCGTTCCGGGAATCTCGACCTATATGATGAAGTGCTTCTCCAAGCTCACCTACACAATGGCCGCATACGTAGACGACCTGGATTTCGGTTTCAGAATCGCGCAGCGCGCCACAGAGTATGGAGTAGACGGATTCTCAACTCCTCAGACCATGGCCTTTGGTTTCGAGCTGCTGGAAGAAGGCATTCTGAGCGAGAAGGACTTTGAAGGATGCCCATCCGACAACGAAGGAAAATTCTACTGGCTGCTGGACAGGATTGTCCGCCGGGAAGGAATTGGCGACATACTTGCCAACGGCACTCACTGGGCGGCACAGCAGATCGGAAATGGAGCGGAGAAGTTCGCTCACAACAATATCAAGAAACATGAGCAGCTTCCCCTTAAACTGGGAATGTTAAATCCTGTCTACTACCTCATGTATGCCACCGGTGAGAAGATTAACATCACCCAGATTGAAGGACAGTGCCCTCAGTCACCCTTCCCTACCATGGAAGAGAGAGAAGATTTTGTAAAGGATTGGATCCAGGTCCCGGATGAAAAGTTCAAGCAGTATGTTCTGGACTGGGAAATGCGTGGAGAGCGCTCTAATCCATATTGGCCGACCCCTGAGATAGCCACTGATATCGTTGACTGGCAGGAGATGATGCACTATGTTGATGACGCCCTCGGAGTATGTGCCGGTCTGTCATCATTTCCTTTGAAGCCGCCCTATCATATCCACAATTATCCGAAATTCATCTCGACAGCAACGGGAATCGATATCGACGAAGAAGGACTCAAACAGGTATACAGAAGGAACCGAAACCTTCTGAGGGCCGTGAACGTAAGAAGGGGCTTGAGAAGGGCCGACGAGGTACCGCCTGAAGACCACTGGAAGAAAAGATTTCCCGAGCTTGAGTCTCAACTCCTAGACACATATTACAAATTCAAGGGCTGGGATAATGATGGTATTCCTACGAAAGAGTCTTTACAGGAATTAGACCTGGGTTACGTTGCCGAAGACTTTGAACAGAGAGGGATAATTAAAAATGGCTAAAGTAAAGAAGAAAGTAAAAACAATCACGGTCGATGTTGACAAATGTAATGGTTGCCGGGCATGTGAAGCGATCTGCTCCGCCTTCCACGCCAATCCAAAATACAGCAGCAATAACCCGGCAAGGTCACGTATCCGGCTGGTTCGCCAGCCCCTGAAGGATGTCTATCTTCCTGTATACGCCGGCGAATATACTCCCGCAGAATGCATGGGCAGGGACAAGTACATCATTGAC
>CAYOYU010000063.1:2377-21009 GCA_964408265.1 uncultured Syntrophorhabdaceae bacterium | reverse complement strand
AGCGGAGGCGGCGGCCGTCTTCTTTTTCTGTTCCTCGATCTCCGCCTGGGTCAGTTCCGGGTAGATATTCCCGTAAAATTCCTTGACCTCCTCCGGCGTCATCGTCGCATCGGGATCGTCGAGGGAGATGGTGTTGTACTTGAAGCTTCGGGGCAGCACCTTCATTTCGCACCCCCCACGTCCTCTTCGTTGAGCTCATCGAGAATATCGGTGTCGTCCTCCACGGTTGCCTCGAGCGGCACCGCTTCGATCACCTCCGGCTGCACCGTCGCAGGTTCCGCCTTAGCTGTCATCAACTGAGAGAACAGGTCCATCATTGGCGGCGGCTCGGGTTTCGGCGGAATCGCCTTCTTCTCCTCCGTCTTTGTTACCGCTAGGGTTGTGCCATTGCCGGTGGCCTTGGCGATCTCGGCAGTCTTGGTGTCGGCTGCTTTCGTCACGCCCGCTTTCTTGGCGGCGACGCTGACTTTGACTTTCAGCAACTCGTACAGTTTCTTCTGTTCCGCCGCGAGATCGGCAATCGCTCCTTCGAACTCGCTGTTGAGTTCTTCCGGCGTGCCGCGCACGGTGAGTGGGGAAAATCCCTGATTGCCGGGATTCTCCTTCACTTTCGGTGCATACACGACGACCAACTCGTCGCCCTTCTTCGTAAACAACATCGTCAGACGTCCCGCGTCGGGAACAATGTCCTTGATCTTTGCAAAATCGAACATGTTGACCTCCTTTTTTGGTTACGTTTCAATGGAGCCCCCACAAGGGAACGCACTTGTGGACGTGGATTGATTCTTGACGGTTAAATTCGGAAATCCTACTGAATTATTGATCTGGATTGTATTACCAGAAGGCTTTCAGACTGTTGCGGTTAACAAAGATCGAGGGCTGCGATTAGTGCTACCCGTGGTCCCCTCTTGATGGTGTTAAACCTATTTCAATAGGTTACATTGCCGAAGCGCGATGATCTTCTGGTTGGCAAGCCTTTTGCTCCCCGATAGTCCATGATTGATGACCACGCCGACAGTTGCGATTCCGGGGATTTTAATCCGCGGAGCAGTCACGCTAATTCCGCCCCTATGATCTAGTTATAACCAGCAAATTGCATTATAACATAGGGTATGTTACTATGCATAAGCTAGGTTACATGAGATGGAGGAAACAGTGAAAGAAGACATCGTCCCGGACCTTGAAAATTACATACATGAGGTTCTGGGGGTAACGGTAAACCTCAGGCCTTTGCCTGGTATTGAACGGCTACCCTTCTTTTTGCGCGATTCCTATGCTTTTTACCGGATCGATCTTCTTCAGAAATCATACGTGGTCATAGCGCTGAGAGATGACACAGAGCCCACGCCAGCAATCATCCGCAATCATATGGATCAGGTTCAGAACATACTTGCCGAGCAGTGCATTTATGTTCAGGCAACTATCTCCCCACATAATCGAAAACGCCTGATCGGGCAGCGAGCGCCATTCATAGTACCCGGCACTCAGATGTATCTACCTGATCTCGGCCTCGACCTAAGAGAGCACTTCAGGAGAAAGCCACAGGTCGTCAAGGAACTGAGCCCCGCAACGCAGGCGGTCATCATTCATGCACTGATGAATCGTCATAGTGGCCGAATCAGGCCGGCGGAACTTGCACGCGCCTTCAAATACAGTGCGATGACTATGACACGCGTATTGAATGAAATTGAGAGTACCGGTCTGGCGGACGTGCATCGTGTCGGACGGCAACGATGGCTCCATTTTAACGAGGACAGGCGTAGGTTGTGGGAGAAGGCGCGACCGCTCATGCGTGACCCCGTAAAAAAACGACTGTGGATACACGGAGAGGACATTTCACAAGAAGAGTGTGCTGTTGAGGCGGGTTTAACCGCTTTGTCCCGGCGGTCTCTTCTCAACCCTCCCGACCATGATATTTATGCAGTTGCAATGGATACGTGGAAGAAACTCGAATCCATGGGTATAGAGAAGAGATCCGATCCGGAACAGGGTTGGCGGGAGCTGGAAATATGGCATTACGACCCTTGTCTTCTTCAAGAAAACCGGGCAGCAGACCCATTTTCGACGTACTTAAGCTTACAGGGCAAGAATGATGAGCGTGTCGATTCGGCTCTCCAAAACCTGATGCGGGAGATCCAATGGTAAAGGGACTCGATCTTTTCAAAGAACATTTCGCGGGTTATGCTGGGCAGTACATTCTGATTGGCGGGACTGCCTGTTCGATCATCATGAGTAAGGCGGGTATTGAGTTTCGGGCAACCAAGGACCTCGACATCGTGTTATGTGTTGAAGCTATGACGCCGGAATTCGGAGCGGCCTTCTGGGAGTTCATAAATATGGCGAAGTATCAGATTGCGCAGAAAGCTTCGGGGGATAGGTATTCTATCGTTACGAAAAGCCCGAGCACGCCCGGTACCCTTTTATGATCGAGTTCTTTTCACGAGCTCCCGATACATTGTCTCCATTTATCGGTGGTCATCTCACCCCCATTCCGATTGACGAAGAGATTTCCAGTCTTTCGGCAATCCTTATGAACGAAGACTACTACAGCCTCATCCTCAAGGAGAAGAGGGAGGAGGACGGAATCTGCTTTGCGAGCGCTGAGTGCCTCATCCCGCTGAAAGCTCGGGCATGAATGGACATGTTGGCACGGAAAGAGGCTGGTGAGAAGATCGACTCCAAAGATATCAAGAAACACAAGAACGACGTTTTTCGACTCTACCAGCTCCTTACCGGTGCACAAACAGTTGACTTACCAGAGTCTGTCAAGCACGACATGGAGAAGTTCTTGGGTCTGATAGGGGAGGAAAGGACCATGGACTTGAAAAGCCTGGGACTCAAGAATACGGATCTCAACACTGTTATCGAGCGCATTGCCGCGGTCTATAAGATTACTGTGTAAGATCCTCAGCGAATACGGAATCGGGGATAAACTACCGTTACGCTCAATCAACTACCCGCAAGGGCTTCCTGGCCGTCTCGAGGCCTCCCCCGGGTGCGTTCCATGCTACGCTCATCCATCCTGAGGGGAGGCTCCCCCTGATGGCCAGGCGATAAAGCATGTCAGCTTAGGCTACACCCTACCCTGGTGTCAGGCATGTGCCGAAAACGATGTAATAATTAGGGTGCCTATTTCTATTTCTTGACACTGGTCCCGCCGGGTTACAGACTTCGACCGACACTATTGAGGAGGAGACGACCTAGCTGATGAGCGCACCGGAGCAATATGGTGAACCTCTACGCCGAAGGTTGAAAGGGTACTGGAAACGGAGGGTGCGGTGACTACAGGGTAGTCTTTAAAGTGGAAGGCGACGAGATCATGTACTCGGTATCCGCTACAGAAGCGGCATCTGCAGGATGATGACTGAGGATAGGCCCAAACTTATCATTAATCGGAAGCGCAATATCCTGGAACTAGATCATACGGCGGCAACGGGGCGTTCCCGACGGTTTTCGTACCTTCATATTTCAAGGAGTGGGTCAGCCCAGCAGCTTCACTGCGAGCTGATGGAGTTCCTGATTAGCGAGGGCGAGGAGCTTTCTTTTCACGGTTCGGGAAAAATACTCTCTCTCCGTTTTGGTAAGCTTCTCGCCCCGGAACTTCTTCAGCACAAGTTGTTTCTGTTTCGCAGAAAATACCTGTGATAGTGAATAGTCGAGATCGCCGACGACTTTTGCTGAAAGCAGTTCCGATACAGCTCTTTGATTTTTCCCGCTACCACTCTCAGCGAGGGTGTGAGCATAATAGTTCCTGAAAGCGGTCAGCAGCCTTTCGGACGACATCCGACGCCCGCATACGTCCACTTCCCTTTCGTTCCTTAACTTTTCCGCAAAGTCCTCCGGCGTGGGAGTCTTTCCCTGACGAACATACTGTCTCAGCCGTTCTGCCCAAGACTTATCGAGGTTGGAGACACTAAATAATGCCAATGACAGGGCCATTAGACAATTAAGCTTTGATACTTCCGCTTCAGAACGAAGATAAGTCTTGCGAAGTTGCTCATAGTCAAACAGGTTCGCGTCTGATGCGTTTGCCAGCATGACGGAAAAACCTTCCCACAGGCGCTCATTTTTACTCCGTACTACTTCAGCAAGTGTCCGGTTCGCTTCCAATTTGGGATCTGCCTCAAGAACCGGAAAACCAAGCCTTGCTACCCTTTCATTGAGGTCTGTGTTTCTATCTACCATTCTCTAGCTCGCTCCTTTGCTCGCTCCATATGTAGATTGTCAACACTTTTGACCCCTTCTGTGCAAATAGAATTGACCCCCTCCGGCATCAATAGATTTGAACTTCTTTCCGTACACTCCGTATAAGACCACCTCTTTTTCCCATGGCGGTAACAACCATTATTCAGCACCTCTTTTTAACTTGTCCTTGATCCGCCAGCTTGCTCCGTTGACAGGGAAGATGTGGGCATGGTGGACGAGCCTGTCGATGATGGCGGAGGCGACCACGTGGTCATCGAAAATCCGTCCCCATTCGTCAAAAACGTAGTTGCTCGTAAGGACGGTGGAACCCCTCTCGTACCGTATGGAGATGAGCTGGAAGAGAAGGTTCGCCTGTTCCCGACTCACCGGCATATAACCAAGCTCGTCAATGATGAGAAGGTTGAGCCGTGAATAAAAGAGCAGCTTCTCCATGAGGCTCCCGTCTCTCTGGGCAATGACGAGTTCCTCGATGAGTTTCTGGGCGGAGGTAAAGAGCACCCGGTACCGGGCCATGCATGCCTTGATGCCGATGCCCACGGAGAGGTGCGTCTTCCCTACCCCGGGAGGACCCAAGAAGATAATGTTCTCCTTCTTCTCGATGAACATGAGGGAGGCGAGATTGATCACCTTTCTCTCCTTAAGACCGGGCTGGAAGGAGAAGTCGAACTCCTCCATCGTTTTGATAAAGGGGAACTTTGCCTTCGCCACCTTTGCCTTGATCGATGCCTCCTGTCTCCTTTTCAGTTCCTCTTCAAAAAGAGAGACGAGGTACTCCTCGTACTGGAGATTGTTCTTCGCCGCGTTCTCCGTGATCTCATTGTACACGGCAAGGACTGCCTTCAGCTTCAATGCCCGGAGGAGTTCTTCCAGATGCTGTCTCATCTCATTCATGGATCACCCCCCGATAGACGGCGAGGTTCCTCACGAGGGGAGCGGGACCGGCAAAGCCGCTCAAGGGAAGAACGGGCACCTTAAGCGCCTTTGAGGCGAGGAGCCGCTTCACCGTATTTTTGTGGAAGGCCCCCATGCTCATGCACTCATGAAGAATTCTTGATACTTCTTCCACGGGATAGACGTCCGTGCAGGAGACGATCTCCCTGAGATGGGCATAGAGATTGGCGCCCTGGGCCTTTCTCAACGCCTCCATGTAGTCTCCTTGGTCGGGGAAGGCATCAATGAAGGCGTTCACGATAGCTGACTTCCTTGCCTCCTTCTTTTCCTGGTATGCCCTGTTCATCTTTTCGTGCTCCGGGTGGACCGGGCGATAACCGGGAGACGGAGAAAGCTCGTGGGTGACAGCGATGTTCCCTTTCTCGTCATAGACACGGATCATCCTTCCAAAAATAGGTTCGATGAGAACGCTTTTGAGCGCGAGACCCATGGGAATGGGATACTGGCTGCCTCCCCAGGGGATATAGCCGTCATTGGTCGCACCTCTGATCTCGCGAGGGTAGAGGAGTGCCGGATCAATCATAGGGAGGGGCTTGAGATGATCCCTTTCCCTTTCGAACCGTTCATCGGGAGTCTCCTTGAGGGTCGAGTGAATGGTCCCGTTCATTTTCTCCATATATGAAGTGAGCCTGAGCGAGAACTCCGAGAGGTCTTTCACCTCGCATCCCCTCAAGAGGTGCTCCTGGAGGTGGTAGAAGGGTCTTTCCACCTTTCCCTTCGTCCTGGCCCTGTAGTTCTGGCAGGGGTTGAGATCGATACCCATGAGGCCCGTAAACTTGAGAAAACTATCGTTGTAAAGAACCGCACCGGAGCGCTCATGGGTGATGACCATCTGCTTCGCGTTATCCATGACGAGTTCCAGAGGAACACCGCCATAGAAGATAAGGGCCTCGTGGACGGCCCGTATGACATCTGCCCCGGTGATGGAGAGTGAGAAGGTGTAGTACTTCTTCCTGCTGAAGCCAAGGATCACCTCATGAACGTAGATCATGATGGCCTTGCCGCTGACGGGCAGTTCCCATTCCTTCCAGTCGTACTGCATCTGCCGGCCCGGCGGTGTCTCCACCCTCGTCGTGATCCTGTCGCTGCGCTCCTTCTCTTTCTTGATGGCATGGATCATACGCTCTACCGTGGAAAGGGAGCCGGTGAACCCCAAGGCGGTAAGTTCCTCGTGGATGCGGGTGCCGATGAATTTGTCCTTGATCATCCTCTTAATGTCGTCCATATAGGGGTCCGATTTCTTCGTATAATCCCGAGCCTGGAACCGGGGAGGATCGGAACTCCTCAGGTACTTCTTTACCGTGTTTTTTGAGATCTTCAACTTCCTGGCGATCTGCTTGACGTGAAATCCCTGAGCGCGTAATGCAATAACCTGCTGCCACATGTACATGCTGATCATCCTCCTTTTGTCCTCCTCCGCTCATCGGTTTTGGAGGAGATTGTACCGCCTGTCAGGGGGTCAATTCTATCTGACAAAAGGGGGTCAAATGTATTTTACGATCTATACTCCATAAATATCTCAAGGGTCTTGTAGTGCCTTTCCTCTCCGATCACGTACTTTGAAGCTTCTTTGAAACGATCTTCGAGTAAGGCCATATCTATCTCACCGCGTCTGCCGTCAAATAGCATCAGACAATCGTCTAAATCGACTGAAGTACCTCTGAACAGCTTACTAATGATCAAATCATAATCGTTCAGCACGCCAAGGTAGATATGGCTGAACTCCTTTATCAACACGTGGTTGCCAGGGATCAGAGGGGATTCGAGTAACTCCGTGGTGTGAATCAAATTGCCCTCGAAGATATCGAAGATGAAGACGTCGTCCTTCATCCAGCTGTGGCCGCCTATAGACCTGTACCCCAGATCTTCCAGCATTCCCAAAAGATACCTGTACTCTCCATGTTCCGGCACCATCAAATCGATATCCTTAGTTGATTCCTTAAAACCGAGGAGCGTTAGAGCGGTTCCGCCGCATGCAATGAGCCGAACGTTTCTCCTGAGATACCCATTCCATATGATGAGTCTGTCATACAAACCGTTTATGTCTATTCGATATTGCATCATACAATCACTTGCATAAATATATACAATATATTGCATTAATACATCCAATTGTCCCAATTGTCAAGGCGATTATTGGACAGAAGTTACAGACCCTGGAAATTACGGATTTAATCTAAGACTTACGCACCGGTCCCTGTGCTATTCTTCTTCTGCGGAATCTGTTACGCACCGCTCAGTGGGTAATAGACGGCATGGGGAAGGCGAGGAGCCCACCAAGGATTCCCTGGGCAGCCTTCGCCGACATGCTCGAACTCACGAGACAAAAAATTCGGAACGGCCGGGTAAAAAGGACCGGAAGCAAATCCCAGCCCTTTCCTGTCGCAGGAGAAGGGTCCGGCAATCATGGTGTCACTCATTGTCATATTTCGCGGGACGCCATTTGTGCCTGCAATTCCATGGCCAACGGTTCTTGTGTGTTGGCGGCCTTGTGCACTAGATCAAGAAGTAACATCCTCTCGGCGGCAGTTTGCGCGGGTACTGGACTCTGATCTTCTATGAGCGAGCTAACAAACTGTGCTATGACTCTCGCGATGTGCTCCTCTTTCCACCAATAATCCGATGCTACCAAAGCTGTATCCGCAATTGGTCTTAGCATCAAACGCCTGATCCCTTTTGCTGATGGTTCGGCTAGCCAAGACAGTAGTCTCACTGAGTCATAAGCAGAGTTCAAAATATGGGTAGCCACTTTGACAAAGTACGTTCCATTTTCCGCGACTATCGGAGCATCCTCATCCTGCCAAAGGCTCGTTACGAAACGTGGAAGTCCTACCAAGCTGAGCCATAGGGCAGGAAGATCAAACGCGGTTCGACCTTTCTCACCCACCCACGATTCTGAATTAAGGCAGAAGTTGAGCATGCTCGTCCACTCTCGAACAAAAGCATTTCTATTCATAGATCTTTTGGCGTTCATAAACCAGTGCGTGAGAAAATGGTCTACCCAACCTTGACCTTTGGCACCAAGGCGGAGGATCGGCTTCCAGTACCTTTCAGGCTGTTCTTCGGCCCGCATCTGCGCAATAACGATAGTGAGACGTTCGAGGACCCAACGGTCATATTCGTATGGCGACCCTGCTTCAACTAGCTCTGGATCGATCCCATTGCCCTTCTCGTCAAAGAATTGTGTCCCGGCCAGGCACGTCCTTAACGCCTCATCCCAGAATTGCAGAAAGCGTTCACGTTCCCAGTCTGATGTGGCTTGGCTGGGCAGCAGCACGGACTTGAACGTTGCCTGGACTTGTCGGAGATCCAGTCTCGGTATGCGAGTGAGAAGATGCAGGTCCCTCCCTCCAAGATAACGCGGATGGCTGTTATGGGCCGACCAAAGTCTTCCTTCCTCTACACTTTGTTGTCCCCAGCGCGGGAAGTCGGTAGCGTATTTTCCTTTAGTGAATGCCTTCATTCTGCGTTTCGCCCATTTTTCAAAATCAGTCGTTTTCGATGTATAGCGATGGTGATGGAGATCGTAACGTACTGCAGCCCAGTCTAGCATCAGATTCATGAGTTGCCACAAATCGCTTCCAAGAAGACTGCGCCGCTCGAAGGCCCTCGTGAACAGAATACTTGCAGCACCGTAATGTTTTGCAAAAGCGAGTTGTGCAATCCTTTCTCTAAGATGCCTGTTGGCTGGGGCTTCCGCCCATATCACTGGTGCAATGTCGCAAGCGAAATGTTCCCAATCATAATTGCTTACTGATTCGGGTAAATCGAACTCCGACCACTGAGGAGGATCAGAAAGAACATGGTCCAACATCCGCAGACACCATTCTTCTTCCCTGGGATTGGCTTGAAGCCATTCACGATGCAACACAAAAAGTACCGCTATAGTCCCGAGCGCCGCATTTGACACCGGTGGAATCCGAGCCATTTCATTATCGTCCGGGTCAAATCCAATGAGATCCTTAGTCCTGTCTAGAAACGACGAAATCTGGTCCGCATCCAGGGGCTTTCTTTCATCGAGCATCTTGCGACATGTGATCGGCAATGTTAGGAGAAGCATTCGTTTCTGATTGCGGGCCAGCACTTCTGGCGGCGTCTTCAGGTGGTCTGGCTCTTCAAACGTCATGACGTTTGAGCCGTCGGCCAGTTGAACTTTCTTCCAGTTGGCGTCATCGAAAGTTGCGATTAGCATCTCTTTGTGACGCTGACAATGCTATTTGCCTCCACCTGGTATTTCATTCCATCGTTTTCGTGCTTCCGAAAGAGCTTCTCGGGTTTCCGCGTGCTGGTGAAAAATATACGTCGCAATATCAACAAGCCTAAGCTGTCTGTGTTCCATCGCGTCCCATTTGCGAGCCAGATTGAAGAACCATTCGCCTTCCCGGAAAGAATAGGGGGTACCAAAACTTTGGCCACCCTGCATGGTATAATCAATTTCCATACAGTAGGTTTCGTGAACGAGAATTAATGGTCGCAGACGACCAGTAAACAATCCAGGGTCATATCTTCCGACCTCAGAGAGCGTTCCGAGGAATGCGATCGACTGGCCCGTCCCAAGAATAAGATCAAGCCACGGATCAATTGACTCATTCTTGTCTAAACAGTCGTAGAGCCACTTCTCGATGGCCATCAACGCAGATGCGACGATGTCAGAGCGGGAAACGCCGTGGTACCAGTGATATACCTCGCTATCTCCGACGAAATACTTGACTCGACCTTCGAGGGGCAGTTCGATGCCAGGTCTCCTGTCTTCTTTGCGGTAACGGCGTTCTATCCATCGTTCAGTGGCAAAGTCTACAAGTCTGATTATCGTACGAAGGGCAGCCTCGGGATTAACTCTTAAAAATAGCAGGAATGGGCCCCTTGTGTAGAATCTCGGATAGAAGTCTCCATTGTCCTCCAAGCACACCTCTCGCATGAGAGACGAGTGTTCGGCGGCGTAGTCGGGTTCCATCTTCGGCGGTCGGCGTTCAATTAGAAGCGCAAGAATTATCTCTCGTGCTAGATCCGGCGCGTGGGCCATCACATTGCGGAGGGCATCCCCTGCAAAACAGGCTGCGCGAAATGCCGTGGGAACTCGATACATTGGACCGTCTGGCCAAGGCTCCTGCGTAATCCTGTCCCCTCCAAAGATCATCGATTCTAGATGCGTAATGGTCCCTGGCGGTTCATAATCCTCAAAGATGTCGCCGTCTTCTTGAGTCGGGGTTCTTCTTGCCGCAGCTTTGAGAAGTAGCTCTCGAGCCCCATCTGGTCTATCGGGGTAAGACTCGAGGAGCGCTTTGTAAGGAAGCTGAATGTCTTCCTCTGAGCCATGATAACGTTTATTTGTACGTATAGTCTTCTGTACAACCGCCAAGGCGAGCCTTGCAGCCTCCTGGCGTCCGGGCCAATCATTAGGCATGTAACGCAACCATGTTCGAGCCAAACCGGCCGTTTCGATAGGTGCTAATGCCACGAGGTCGTCGACATGTTCAGCCAATGAGGCCAGTACGCCGAGCCAGTAGACCCATAGCGGAGTTCTCTCCCACGTTCGCGCCTGCTCAACTGGGACACCCACTTCACTTGCGAGTACCATATACTGCGGATTGGGGATTGATGCAACATACCGAAACCGCTTAAGGAATACGTTCAGTAAAGATCCTACATCCGCAACCAGTACCTGCCACACATTATTTATTAACTCCTGTGAATTCCCGGCAAAAACCAAGGATTCAAGGAAGCATTCCTGCGCTTTTACATGGGTAGCAATCGCCGACTTCCATTTCTGGCCACTTCTATCGGCTTCGAGCAGCGAAACACCATACAAGCGCAAAGCGGTATGCCAGTGAGGATTTGTGAAGCGATGCAAACAGAAACTTCCCAACTCCTGTTCGTGGGATATGAGAACTTGAAATTTAGCCCAATCAGCAATCAGATCATGAACAAAGAAGACCGTACCTCGCTCGCCGTCCGTGCCCAGCACATCCGAAAGCCCGTCAAGAAGGGAAAGGTTTTCGGCTGACAAATCACTTTCTTTCGTTTCAAAACGACCGGTATCGGCGCAATCGGAGGCTAGATTTCTCAGTAGTACATCTCTACGCGCTCCTTCTTTACCCCGTCTCACAACCTGTTGCCAATACCACTTTATCAGGTCAGATTCACCGATCCATGAATCAGTATCAAGTTTGCGACCTAACGCAATTGCAGAGGCCAAGAGGTCGAGTACTTTGAGGTTTCGCATGAAGCGCGACAGGTGTGGACGGAGGGCGAGTGTCCCTAGCGCGGGGAATGCCTGCCATACGGGAGTGAGTGCCTCGAAATCTGGGTATTCGATCCTCATATATTTAAACGGTATTGCGCGACCGAACGTCCTGGTCAGACCGAGCTGAACGCGGTCCCATGAATCTTCGCGGCAGGTGACTAGTAAACGCCAAACACTTCCCTCTTTGTCCATTTGAAGGGAATGTAGAAGCAAACTAAATTCGGCAAAATCGGTGTCATCAAGCAGTCTTTCCGCGCCGTCAAGCACGACAAGGCCGCACCCATGTTTCCCGTTCGCTAACACCTCCACGAGCGGATGCAAAAGACCACGATAGCTCGCAAGCGCTTCAATGTAACCAAGTCGCATCTGTTCGCCTTTCAGCCAGAAGACATTTCCAGTTTCCCGTTCCTCCTCGGCCACCTGTTTTGCCACAACAGTCTTGCCCGTTCCCGATTCGCCAACAACGGAAACAAAACGAGATAACTGTAAAGATGCGCTGATGGTTGCACTAACATCATCACGGTAAACTCTAGCTATTCCCCTAACGCTATCTGGGATTGCGGACAACTGCATCGCATTCCAGATATCAATATTGCGCCAGTCATCAGCAAAATCTGGAAGATCTCGCAACTCAAGAACGGACCGCATTTGTGAAAGCAAATCAGGACGCGATAGTCCTCCACCGGCACCCCGCACTTGCTGAGCAGTAAGGCACAAGGAGTTCCACAGGCTCTTTGCACCCATGGCTGTGCCGTCCCTAGCGAGCTGGGAACAGACAAATAACGCCGTTGCTTCTGACTGAGATTCCGGACTCTCAAAATCGAACTCTATAACCACCATTTTCGTCAGAATGTTGCCGGGAAGGGTTGCATCTTCGTCTAATCCTGGAGCGAGTTCGGCAGGGCAAAAGCAAGACTGATGGATGTTTCGCTCGAAAGGTGAAGCATAACCTGGGACGGCCAGTCTCGCTGAAAGTTGTGCTGGCGTCTGATGCCGGGCCTTAGTGAGAAGACTCTGAATGGCAGTTCGCGGAGGATCAGGTTGGGACGCACAGATCAGGCCAAATCGATCATTATCCACATCCATCACATCTGAACTACGGTGCAATAACAGTGACCAAGCGCACTCGACGAACAAAGCTGGAGCCGACGTCTTGGTGAACTGAACATTACTCTTTAATGAGAAGGCATGGTGCTGTATGTTCTCATGATTGGCTGACGTGATTAGGAGATCATCAAACCCCTTCCATCCATCTGCCGCAACTTGGCAGTCGATTCGGGAAATGCGGGCTGGACCTTTGAGGGGTGATGTTCCAGCAAGCATCCAGACAAGATGGTAAGCGACAACCTTGTCCTCGAACGCGAACCCTTGGCCTGCCGTCTGTTTTGGTGTAGCTATCTTCTCGCTCAGCGGTATATAGCACCTATGGAATTTCGATTTGTGCTGAACCCGTGTGGTTCAAGACTATTGCCATAGCGAATCCAACAGGTTGACGAACACAAACAGTCATTTATTCGGCGCATCCAGACGATAAAGATTCAATTGGCACCTTTGTATTTCATTATCTCACATGATATTCCAGTTGGTCGTTGCTAACAATAATTCCGAACTGTCTGAGATAATCAAGCATGTGCGCAGAAATCGCCTCAACCGTCGAATCAAGATTAGGGAAGCCCGTTTCCATGCATCGGTCCATTGCCATTCGCATCTTGACCCAGAATATATGAAGGAAACCGGAATAGGCGGGAGATTCTATCAACTTGCATTCGCATCCTGACCCAGTCTTAAGTGAGCCGCAATATACGGCAAGATGATAGAACATTGGGTGAAGCCAACTCGCTAGGATCTCCCAGTATGTCTGGCTCTTGGTGACCCCAACCCCCTTCAACATCGCAACAAAACTCTCTGATATCCCCTTGTTGCCTTTCATAATCAGTGCCTTCAGTCGGTCTGTTTCGATTTCTTTGGGTAGAAATAGCTGAGACAACCACTTGTGAACAACATATTCTCCAAGAGTGCGTTCAGACACTACAACGAGCCGTTCGTTGAAGTCCTTGGCATTTCGGTGGATGTAGCCCCTTTTTTCATGTACCATCATGAAAAACTGGACGTGGAGCAATTCCTCCAACATAATTGGCAGAAGAGCATCAACCCCATAGTCCAGGCAGTCTTCCTTTACCACGATGAAGTATTCTGGTTCGTTATTGGTCTCTCTTGGTAAAGTTACGGCATTAGGTCTTCCTCTGTAGGGTCCTGCTCCTGGCACCTCAGCCATAATCTCGTCCACGGTTTTCCCCATTTCGGACTCCGCAACTACTATGAAAGAGTGAGTGGCTCTATTCTTGATCTGTGCAAGCTCTATAGCTTGATTCAAAACTCTGCCAAAATACGCTTGCTTTTCCTCGGATACAACAGTTCTACACTCCGCCGTCACAATCTCCATTGATTGATCCTCTTTAGGTTACCGGCTCGTAATAGTTGGAAGCCTGGTAATGACAGTCTTATGGTTTTCTTTCCAGATCTTGGAGCGGCCAGGTCGCAAGTTTTCGCAGCGCCCGCAGGGAATTGGAGCAGGTATCAATAATACTCTCGAAGCTCCTTCGTCTCTTATCCACATAATTAAAGCTCCCCAGAGAGGCGTTCTTCCGCCTCGTCAATCATTACCATTTGGTCTCTTGGACTTCAAGAAGAATCGCTGAAGATGAAGCAGTGCAGGAGCCGTACGAGCCAAAATGATAAGATGACCAACATCTTGATCGATGCGCCCAGTCCCGAAAGATCTTCCCGGATGAAATTAGGATAGTGGCCCACCAGTTCCCGCGAAGGTACGGAAATGCCAGTAGCTTCTGCCTAAGTCGGCAAAGTCAAAGTACCGGTGAGCTTTAGTGATTTTTAGCGGCATTTACTGACAGCAAATAGACCCAAGTGGATCGTCGCTTCAGCGTCCACAAATGACATGAACCTCTGAACCACGTGGAAAAGCCGATCTCCATGCAAGAATTACTGGAAGGAGCTGCTACGGAGGGGCGGCCCTAGGTAAGTGTTTTCTTGTCATTTCCCCGCATCATGCGTCAAACTGCGCAGAACCCTTGCGGCTCTTTCGCGTACTGCTGGGTCTTCGTCAGAAAGCATACCGCAGGCTCTCGTTGTTGTCTCTGCTTCGTCGGCGCAGATTTGCGGAAGGGCCCCGACAGCAGCCGATCGAAGAGAGGGATTGGAGGATACCAGTAGACCCAGAAGCTCGTCTCTAGTCTGTCGCAGTGGTTGCTTCTGGTGGTTTAGCAACTTCCAAAGTACCTCCAGTGGGGCGCTCCCAGAGTCTATTATCTTCAGAACGTGCTTAAGAGAAGGCCTGTCCTCAGACAGGAGCTCGACTAAGGCATCCATCGCGACACTCCTCACGTCTGACCTCGTGTCTAATAGAACTGATAACAACTCATCTATCGTAAAGGCCTGGAGCCTGATCAGGATCGAGAGGAGTTGGGGTCTAGGGCTCTGGGACACAATCCCGTGTTCGTTAACGTACGGTGGCTCTTGCACTTTCCAATACTCATAGGCCTCCCGAATCTCTCTTATACTCAGTAAGGGCAAGAATAATGTAACACAGACCTCCGCAGCCTTGGTGGCGATCTTGGGATTTGGGGTCATAATTCCTCGGAGAAGGCTCGCATGGATCCTCGTTATGTCTTGCTTCGGAGCGCATGCAGCAAGGTGCGGAAGAATGTTGAAGAGGTGTTCGCATCCTCGGCACAATTCCCTCTCCAGACGCCCCAGTATTGTGTCGAGAGCTTTCTCGTTCCAGAGGTCATCGGCAATGGCCGCGACCATCCTGAGAGCGTTTCCTCTCCCCGTGTTCAGTACTTGCAACACAAAATCAGCCGCTGTTGGACCGCCGGCGCCATAGGCGAGAAGATACGCAGCGGTCACTGCTACGGCTTCTGAAGGGTGACCCAACGCTTGTGCTAGGATTCTTCCATCGAGTCCTATACGTTTGGCTTCCACCCAGTCAGGAGTCACATGAACGTCACCCAACATATCGTATAGCATCGGTGGATCGTCGCCGCACATCATATCAAGCGCAACATGAGCCTGCCCAGATAGATCCGCGGGGGATAACTTTACGGCGGCAGCCGCTCCGCGCATGGTCATGACCAACGCTTCAACATCCTGTCTATGCCCCAGTGAGTAGCTCCCCACGGCGACATGGCCGAATCCCATCGTCTCATACAGAGCGCTGAGGGAAAGCAGGATTCTACCTTTGGACGATGCTGACGTGAAGGGTGTATTTGACTGGGTTCCATCGTCGAAAGCTTGGATGATCGCTTCCAGTAAAGCCTTATCTTGGGCGATCCATTCTTCCCGATTATGGTCAAAACCAGACCAGAATCGCTTACCATTTACTCTGTCAAATAACTCTTTTCCCAATTCGTATAAGCCTCTGCCTTCCATAATGGGTAGAAGCCCCCGAAGAAGGCCGATCGAAATTCGATTCTCACGGACGAGACGCGCAATCCTTTGCCCCATTCCCGCTGTTGTCCGAGGATGTTCAAGAATCGCTTCAGTGGCTCTGAGACAGAATGTCTCCTGAATATTGAATTCGTCATGACTGGGAATGACAAATCCGAAGCCCCTGACACTTCTCGGAACGACTATTTGGAACATATCCTCGTACACTTGGTCGAGAAGTTCGATATCCACGTATTGCGTGCCGGCTTGAAGTTCTATCGCCCAAGCCACCAGTCTTGTCCACTTCTGCTCGTGAGTCAGAAGCTTACTGGCCACAGGCCCAAAGAAGGCGGGAGCTATGGCGACGAGCGGCAAAGCCGCGTTGCCTGCCTCGTAGGCGATGAAGGGAATAGCCGATGTGAACCGAGGTCTTAGACGGGCGGCAATTGCTTCGGCCAGCTCTACATCCTCTCCCTCATTCTCGCAATAGGCTTCGGCCGCCAGAATCGCCTCTGTAGATGCAGGATCATCAGTCTTATCCAGTTCTAATAACCATTTCACTATTCTGGAAACGTCCCCGGAACCCGCCGCCAGAAGAATAATCTCTCGAGATCCTGGTTTCTGCCTCGAGCGGACCAACCACTTTTTGGCCCACGAATCAGGCTTCTTGGCCAGATACCTGCCAGCGACGTATTCACAGAAGGAAAGGTGAACAAATGTCACCGCATCAAAACCACCAATAGGCAACCTCTCGATCAGTCTACGTTCTTCCCAGAACCTGAGGGCCTGTTCAGCTTCGTGACCTATTTTTGATTGATCGGCGAAATCCTTCCCTGTCGCCAATTTCTGTGCTCGTTCCAGCAGAGAAATACTGGTGATACCCGGGGTCTCCTGAAGTATCCACCCAAAAACATCGAGAAAGCGTGAGGCAACGGCATTTCCAATCTGAACACCGACGTCTCTGTCTTGCACGGGCGATTGTTGCATGAGAGCGAGTATTTGATTGTACAACGCAGCACGTTTCTCGCTGAATTCGCTCCTACTCATGGATAGTTGAATCAAGAATCCTAAAAGGAGTGGGTTTCGGGAGGCCAATTTGGCAGCTTTACTATTCTTGATGCGGGTTTCAAGAAGTTGCATTTCCATCTCTGTTCTGTCTGAGTCGTCTTTGCAACAGGCGGATATAACTTGACGAGCATGGGTGGCTACCTCGTAATCATTGAACGGCAGTATTTCGAAGTATTCCCATTCCGGAAATGCTCCTGGATCATGACCTATCGGCCTTGTGGTAATAACAACGTGAGTCTCCCTGTGACCAGATGCCCATTTTACTAGCGAATCAGCTACCGTGGCCCTGTGTGGATCACATTCATCTAACCCATCCGCCAGAAGATAGTCCGGAGACGCTAGAATTGTGTGCAATTCGCGTAAGGGTATCCCTGAACCATCGCCCGCCACGTTGATTAGTGCATCCTCGAAAAGCTCGCCCATTTTCTCCATACGCCGCCAAACCAAGGGCAAACGCACCTTCAATGTGGTCTTATGTTCAGTTGAATGCCGATAGGCCAAGCGTTTCAAGAGGGTGCTCTTTCCTGAGCCGGGACCGCCAATTATAATGACCCTTGGGTTGAATTCTGCAATGTACTCAGCTTCCGAAGCTCCGTCGGAACTGGAAGTGTTGGCCAATCTCGACCATTCGTGATATTGAGCCACTGCCTGAGCGGGCGCGGTCGGGACCGTGTATGTCTTCTGAGTGCTCTTTTCTAGCGTCCTAAGTTTCATCCATGCTTGGTCAATTGGCAAAGCAACGCCCAAGCCGACAAGAGTGAACGCCGCTGTTGACTTGCTCAGCCATGACCGATATCGTTCAGCAAATACGTGAGGGCTATGAGACGCTGTTGAAAGAGGAATACCTTCTCTTGCCAGTAGTCGGGCAAGGGCTGCAGCATCCCTTTGCCCTCTCAGCTTTATTAGGTCTAAACCATCCTTTACGAGCAGATTCCACACAGCAGGCGCAGTGTTTGGGTCCTCAACCAACTTGGATAGAAACTGTCTTCCCAATGTCCGGCCCTGTGAACCCTCCTCGAAGTCGCAAACGAGGATCCTAAGGCGTGAAATAATTCCCTCTGTCTTCAACCCACGGTCAAATAGTTTCTTTAGGAATTCCAAGGTAATTGGTTTGAGGTCATCAGAGCGTCCCTGCGTCAGCCTAACGAGATCATTACGGAGATGGATTCTTATTGTCGAGCTTGTCGTGGTGTCCACAAGGAGTACAGCATAAAGCTCTTCATCGGCGGCCGCTCCATCGACCAGCCTTAAGATGGCATCCCAGAATGCATTGTTTTTTCGTAAACCATGCTTCGCCTGAACCTCAATATGAGCGCCCACAAGAAAGACGCCGAAGTCATCGCCGGGCCCACCAGTTTCAACGGCAATGGCGATGGGGGTGTCGGGGTTTCTGCCATCTATCCATTCCAGGGGACTCCCAGCGAGGATATGAGATGCAACATAGGCAATAGCCTGAGACTGGTAACTGTAGCCGCCCCCGCCGGCACTTCCACCGAAGTTATGAGCCCTATGAAAGGAATCTTTCATTCGCGTTTCGAAAGCATAATGGGTCCCGACAAAATGCCAACATCATGCTGTACCCTGCGACTGAGCGTAGTAGGGTGATGGAAGGATGGGGTAGACGCGGTACACGTGGCGAAAAACATCATTCGTCTTAATCGTGACATCGTCCTCGGAGTAACTGTCCAGAGGCAGGCCGGTTTTCTCACTCCAGAGG
>CAYOYU010000063.1:0-2367 GCA_964408265.1 uncultured Syntrophorhabdaceae bacterium | reverse complement strand
AGTGATAAACACCGCATCCCTTGAGACCTCCTTGTCGCGCCAGTGGTCGATTCTGAGCTTCGTTCGCTTCAGGGTCTTCAGGAGACCTGCTGATACCTCTTTGATCTTTCTCGTTTCTGCCGCCGTAAGCTCTGGCTTTCGCAACAGATCATAAATGGCCAGGCTCTCTTTATCGAGCCCTTCGCGGATAGCCCGTTCTTCTTCCACGTCAAGATCCTGGTAAAACCTCAGCAAAGCCTCGAAGGTCCTCTCAATGGTGGCCCGGTCTTTCTCGCGGTTGTATTCAGTTATGATCTCTTCGTAGTGCTTCTGAAAGTCGGTCCGAAGCGGGTTTTGCTCCATCATACGCTGCAGTCGCGTCTCGACGACCTGCTTCAGGTTTTGCACCGTCGTTCTCTTCAGAGGGCTGCGTTCGAACTCCTTTCGCAGCCGCTCAAAATCAATGGTTGCAATATTATAAGGGGCGTCACTGACCATGCTCATCGTGGTTTCAATGGTCTCGTCTACCACTTTGTGGAGCTCTCTTATAATGTCACTGATGTCGGCCTGATCTCGGTCCTGCTGCAAGCTCCTATAGACGATGCTTATGGCATCGTATTCCCTCCGGCAGGTGTTTACTCCCGGGACGTTGATACAGGCCTTGAACTTCTTAAAGACCTCCCGGCACATCACCTCGAAGCGCTTCCGTGTCTCATCGTTCACATTCGCTGCTTCCTTTGCCGCCAGTATGGCCGCATTCCGAGCAAAACCGGCCTTCTCGATGATGTCGTTCAACGAGGCATTACTTTCCTCCAGATATGCCCTCACCAGCGCAATAGCCTCGGTTAGGTCCGCCAACAACTCTTCTTCCGGTTTCGCGGGATCAGTGGCGCCTTCCCCTCCACCATGCCCGCCATCCGCCCGACCCGCAAAGGTGGCGAGGGCCTTGCGAAGATTCTTCAAGATTCCGCAATAGTCGACAATGAGCCCGTTGTTCTTTCCCTCGTTGACTCGATTCGCCCTCGCGATGGCCTGCATCAAGGTATGCGCCTTGAGCGGCTTGTCCAGATAGAGTGTGGAAAGGCTTGGCACATCGAAGCCCGTCAGCCACATGGCGCATATGATAGCGATCCGGAAAGGATGTTCCTCTTCCTTAAATGCCGAATCGGGATCGAGCCGCTGCATACCCTTGAACTCAGGCCTTTCCCGCAGATGATCGGGTATCTCAAACCCATCCTTCAATAACTTCCGGTGCGGCGTTATGTCCAGTTCCCATTTGCGGAACTTCTCCTGCTCACCCTGCTCCTCGCTGACGACGACCGCCATCTGCGTCTCCCGCATCCACATGATCCGACGCCGACGATGGATCTCTTCCTGGTCGTCTGCAGCCTTCGGCAGTTCGGCTTCCAGTTCGGTAATTCGGTCCTGCCAGTATCCCTGGATCAGGTTGAACATGCGCACACAGGTGATCTTGTCTATGCAGACCAGCATGGCCTTTCCGCTTTCCCATGCCTTCGAATAATGTTTCACGAAATCGCGAGCCACCTGTTTGAGTCGTTTCTTCGCGGTGATGATATGATAGTCCCTTTTCAGCTCCTTTTCGAGCCGCTGCTGCACGTTGATGTCATACGTCTCCAATTCCTCTAGCTTAGCGGCCACCCGCTCGTTGAGGTCGTTCGTGGCGATACCGAGCTTGTCCCCTCGTGCATCGTAGTAGAGGGGGAGCGTCGCATTATCCTCGACGGCACGCTGAAAATCATAGGTAGACACGTACTCACCGAAAACCCGCCGCGTAATCTCGTCATCTTTGAAAAGCGGTGTTCCCGTGAAGCCTATGTAGCTCGCTTTGGGCAGGGCATTGCGCATGTTCAGCGATAGGATGCCGTATTGGGTCCGATGCGCCTCATCGGTAATGACGATCACGTCGTCACGCGGGGAATAGCAGTTCTCCGGCAGTACAGCCTGGCTGAACTTTTGTATCAGCGAAAAGATATAGGCCTTGTGCTCCCCAAGCAGCCTTCTCAGGTGATCCCCGTCGCTCGCCCTGCAGGGGTCCTTGTCATTATCGGCCAGTCCGCATCCCGCAAAGGTTTTGTATATCTGTTTGTCGAGGTCGTCACGATCAGTACAGATGAGGAAGGTGAAGTTACCCCCCAGCTTGCGGTGCACTTTACGGGTAAAGAAGACCATGGAATAGCTCTTGCCTGAGCCCTGGGTATGCCAGAATACGCCCAGCTTGCCTTGCCTGGCTTTTCGGTTCTCCACCGCTTCTATGGCCCGGTTAACGCCGAGAAATTGATGATTTCTGGCGATAATCTTGATTGTCTTTCCAGAGGAATCATCGAAGACGATGAAGTTCTCGAAGAGGTCAATGAAGTTACGCTTGTC
>CAYOYU010000062.1:13091-21400 GCA_964408265.1 uncultured Syntrophorhabdaceae bacterium | reverse complement strand
CTATTCTGGCTATGCGTACTTCCTCTTTTGCGTTTCTGGCACCGGAGGTGTTGACCAGGAGGGTTATGCCTTCAGGGACAAAGGCAAGAATATTCTCGTCAGTCTCATCGAGATCGATTCTCCTCAGGGCAACCGTGACTACTTCTGTTCCGGACTGCACGATCGTCTGCCTCATACTCTCCTTGCTCGGAAATTTGCCCGTGCCCAGGAGAAATCTGCTCTTAAGCATCTTGCCGCCAATTCTAAATAGGTCTTCCACCATCATCCACCCCCCACGAAGGATACCAGTTCCAGCCGGTCCCCCTCCTCAAGCACTGTCCTTGCCCAAAGGTCTTTCGCGACCACGCATTCATTCAACTCCACTATTATAGGCCGGGACTCCAGCTTACTGAGAGCAATGAAATCGGAAAGCGTGCCATTCTCGACCACTTCTATATGTTTACCGTTGACGGTTATCCTCATTCTCCCTTCTCTTTAATACGCCGCAACAGTTCTGCTGCATCTTCCCAGGCCCGAACCACGGCGACTGTCTTCGCGCCTGCTGCAAGAACATCGTCTATGTTCGACAGGTCGATTCCGCCGATGGCGACGAAGGGTATCTGAAGGGTCTTCGCCACCTCGCTCACGTAAGACAGTCCTACTGCCGGCCTTCCCGGCTTTGTAGGGGTCGGGTAGACGGGTCCGGCTGATATGTAGTCGGCCCCATCAGCAATGGCCTGCCTGGCCTGTTCTAGATTGTGGGTCGTCTTCCCCACTATCTTGTCATCTCCCACTATCCTCCGGGCATCGGTGGTGGACATGTCCTGTCCTACGTGAACGCCATCAGCACCGGCTTTCGCTGCAAGAAGGGGGTCGTCGTTCAGTATGAACAGAAATGGTTTCTTCTCTTTGTACTGAACCAACTCCCTGGCTTTGCCCATGATGACCGTCTCATCCTGCGATTTGTCTCGAAGCTGAACGATAGCTGCTCCGTCATCAATGGCTTTCTTTAGAGGCGCCACCTCGGAGGACACAACGTATAGGTCCCGTCCAAAAAGTTTTTTCATGAATCCTATCCCTCCGCTTTAGAACTGATAGGTATTATAACCCAAAGAGAGGGCAAGAATAAACATGGACCGCTGGCTCTGGACTGCAGCACGGTAGCGCCTTATGTTGTAAAGGCGATGCAGACCGGCTTAAACCGGCCCGCCGATAACGTTCATCAAAGGAGAAAGAATGATAAAATATCTGCTCTATGTCCTGCGATGGGTGGTCCTGGCCATACCGGGAGCAATGTTCTTCAACAAGGTCCGGGAACTGCTGAATGTGGAAGACGTTTACGTTGCAATGGTAATCAGCCAGGCATTGATGGGCGCAATGGTCTATTTCCTGGACAGACTTATCTTCACGTCCGGAGCCGTACCGATACCATGGGAAACGAAACAGAGGGGCACATGCGCCGACTGCGGCCGTGTAGGTCCCTGTTACCGGGTTGCCGGAGCACGTTGCTGCGACCCCAAAGGCAAAGATGCCAAGGGAGTATTCAGGTGTGAGCGTTGTGCGGTCCGTAAGATAGAGGGAACAGATATGTAGCTGTGTCACCACAAGATCCCCTTCTCCTTTACATTCCTCGTCATTCTTCGCATAATTCACTAAGCGGTCAAAGACCGAGAGGAAACCGGATATGAAGCCAGGCAGCATCAAGACCATGTTCAACCCGAAAACCGTGGCTCTCATCGGGGCCAGTGAGGAAGAAGGCACGGTGGGCAGGTCGATTCTGGAGAACCTCATCTCAGCACCCGCAGATGCGGATCTCTATCCCGTAAACCCGGGGAAAGAATCGGTTCTTGGTCTCACGTGCTTCCCTGACATAGCCTGTGTGCCTGCACGCCTCGACCTCGCCATTATTGCGACACCGGCGGCAACAGTCGCGAAAATAGTAGAGGAATGCGGCCTGCGGGAGGTCCCAGGGGTAATCATCCTGTCGGGGAGGTTCGGAGAAAGTACCGGAGGAGGCGGAAATCTGGAGCTGGAGGTAAAAGCCGTCGGCCAAAAGTACGGTGTACGCATTATGGGCCCCAGCTCTGTCGGCGTTATCAGGCCAAACATAGGGCTTAACGCCTCCCTCCTCAAGACCAGGCCGGAGAGGGGAAATATTGCCTTTATCTCACAGAGTGGCGCCCTTGGGGGCGCTGTGGTGGATTGGGCCGTTTCGAGACATATCGGTTTCAGTATGTTTGCCTCACTTGGTTCCATGATAGATATCGACTTCGGTGACCTCATCGATTACCTCGGCGCCGATTACCAGACACGAAGCATAATGATCTACATGGAAGACGTGGGCAACGCCAGGAAGTTCATGAGTGCGGCCCGGGGCTTTGCCCGCAATAAACCCATCGTCATCGTCAAGCCGGGCAGGTTTTTCGAAGACCCGGGGGCAGCCGTTTCTGACGCCGCGAGCCTGGCCGGTGACGATCGGGTTTACGATGCGGCCTTCAAACGGGCAGGGGTCATCAGGGTACGAGAGGTTGCTGACTTGTTCAATTCAGCTACGGTCCTCGATTCCAAGCGTCTGCCGCAGGGGCGCAGACTCGCCATGGTAACGAATGTAGGCGGGTTTGGAGTCCTGGCCACGGACACGCTCATCGAACTCGGCGGAGAACCGGCGAGACTATCCGAGACAAGCATTCGGGAACTCAATACCTTCCTCCCGCCATTCTGGAGCAAGGGTAACCCCGTGGACCTTCTCGGCGACGCCGACAGCGAGCGCTACGAGAAAGCCATCGACATTCGCCTCCGCGATGAGGGTACCGATGCTGTTCTCGTCATGTACGGCCCTCAGCCTGTCGTCAAAGCCGAAGCCCTGGCCGAATCGCTCGTCGAAAAGGCCCGGACCTCCTCAAAACCAATCATCGGAACCTGGATAGGTGGAGCCTACTTGGAGAGTGCAAAGGAAACGCTTGTCCGCAACAACATACCAGTCTATGATACCCCTGAAGATGCCGTAAAAACGTACCTCTACATGTACAGGTATTATCGGAACCTTGCCTTACTCTACGAGACGCCATCAGACCTTGCCTTACAGGAGGCACCCGCGAAGAACCACCTGAAGGCATTCATTAAACGACTGCTGCGAGAAGGCAGGACCATCCTCAACGAAGAAGAATCAAAGGATTTTCTCCTCATGTACGGCATTTCGGGAACTTCACCCTTTCTTGCCCGTGATGTCTCGGAAGCACTGAGGATTGCCGATAGAGTAGGCTACCCCGTTGTATTGAAGATTCTGTCCCGGGACATAACGGAGAGGAGCAATGTCGGTGGTGTCAAAACCGGTGTCAGGTCCGCCGAGGAACTGGAAGAAGAGTACGAAACCATGCTGAGGAAAGTGAGGGAACGTGCACCTCAGGCCTCCGTTGAGGGTATTAACGTTGAACGGATGATAGAGAACATAGATTACGAATTCTTTATGGGGGCGAGGAAAAACAGGGACTTCGGCATGGCGATCCTCTTCGGTATGGGCGGTATGTGCACGGATGTCTTCAACGATATCGCCATAGGCTTGCCCCCCCTGAATCAGACCCTCGCCCGCCGGCTCATTCGGGAGACACAAGCCTTCAGGGTACTTCAGGGCCATCACGGGAGGCCGCCGGCCGATCTTGCCCGGATTGAACAAATCATCATCAATTTTTCCAATCTCATTATCGATTTTCCCGAAATATCTGAAATCGAGATAAATCCACTGGCGATTTCGGGCAACCAGTATTGTGCTCTTAATGCCCGCGTCGTCATTGACGGGAGCTATTCTGATTCTGCCGCACAGTACCCGCACCTCGTTATTATGCCCTACCCCACGCGCTACGTCTCTCTCTGGAGGCTTGCCGACGGAACGGACGTGACATTGCGCCCCATAAGACCCGAGGATGAGCCTCTCGAACTGGAAATGCTCTCCACACTGTCATCGGAAACAATGCGTACTCGGTTCTTCTCCACTATCAAGGATATCAGTCACGAGATGCTCGTCAGGTTCTGCAACATCGACTACGACAGAGAGATGGCGATAGTTGCCGAGATCAGAAAGGAGAATAAAAGAAGGATCATCGGCATCGGAAGACTCATCATCGAACCCGGGTTCAGGACGGGGGAATACGCCGTGCTCGTCCACGACAGCTATCACGGGAAGGGGCTCGGCTACAAGCTGATGGACGTCATAATAGGCGTGGCCCAGGACAAGGATCTCGATGAGATTTACGGCGTCGTCCTCAAGGGCAACGAGAAGATGTTGAGGATGACCAGCAAGCTGGGTTTTACCACGAGAGGGATGGCCGACGAGGAAGATATGGTGAGGGTACAACTGGATTTGAAATAGCCACGGCACACTTTGGTATATGCGAGAGTCCAGATGAAGCGGACAGCCTCAGTTTTCCCCTGTCAGTCCCGGTGCCATCCGTTCTATAATGGAAGTAAGCACCTGGCAGGATCTTAAGGGTCCCGCTTCACCAGTTTAGAAGAAAAGGAACGGCATGGAAGAGATAGATGTGACAAAACGGGTCAGTCAGCTCCGGGAAGAGATAGAACATCACAATTATCAGTATTACGTCCTCGACAATCCCCTGGTATCCGATTCCGAGTACGACAGGCTCATGAAGGAACTGGCCGATCTGGAAGAAACGTATCCTGAACTCCTGGATCCCAATTCTCCCACCCAGCGGGTCGGCGCAAAACCGTTGGAAGAGTTCGCCACAGTCCCCCACACGATCCCGATGCTCAGTCTGGCAAATGCCATGACCGCCCCGGAGGTGGAGGATTTTGACAGACGGGTGAAGAAGCTACTCGATGTCCCTCAGGTGGAATATGTCATGGAGGTGAAGATAGACGGGTTGGCTGTAGAACTTGTATATGTGGATGGAATTTTCACGCTCGGCTCAACACGCGGGGATGGCACAACGGGTGAAGACATCACAAAGAACCTGAGGACCATACGGTCCGTGCCTATGCGGCTTCTCCAGCCTCCCGACGTCCCCGTGCCTCAACGGCTTGACGTAAGAGGCGAAGTGTATATGGGGAAGAAGGAGTTCCTGGACCTCAACAGGAGCAGGGAAACGGCGGGAGAATCTCTCTTCGCCAACCCCAGGAACGCGGCTGCCGGTTCCGTACGGCAGCTTGACCCGAAAATCACGGCAACAAGAAGACTGAACATTTTCCTCTACGCACCTGGTCAAATAGTGGGAGCCCGCCCTCAGACACACTTCCAGTTCCTGGACTACCTCAAGGCCTGGGGTTTCCGCGTGAACCCCTACGCAAAACTCTGTCGGGGCCTGGACGAAGTATTCGCGTACTACAAAGAAATAGAAGAACTCAGGGAGCGTATACCCTACGAAATCGACGGCACCGTCATAAAGGTGAACAGATTCGATTACCAGGACAGACTCGGCACCGTCTCCAGATCCCCCCGCTGGGCCGTCGCCTTCAAATTTGAAGCCCACGAAGAGACGACTGTGGTGGAAGATATAGAGGTCAGTGTGGGACGAACCGGCGCCTTGACTCCCGTCGCCCTTTTGCGGCCGGTCTCTATCGGTGGCGTGGAGGTATCTCGAGCCACACTCCATAACGAGGACGAAATAGAACGGAAAGAAATAATGGTGGGTGATACGGTTATCGTGACCCGCGCGGGAGACGTGATACCCGAGGTGGTGAAGGTGATTAAAGAAAAACGCACGGGACAGGAACGCCGCTTTATAATGCCCGACAAATGCCCGGTATGCGGAGAGCCTGTGGTGAGACCGCCCGATGAGGCGATCCGACGGTGTCTCAACATCAATTGCCCGGCACAGATAAAGGGAAGCATTCAGCACTTCGCTTCAAAAAGGGCGATGGATATTGATGGTCTCGGGGAGAAACTGGTTGAACAGCTCGTTGACCGGCGCATAATAAGAGACGTTTCCGATCTGTATGTCCTTTCAAAGGAGGATCTGCTGAGATTGGAGCGCATGGCGGAAAAATCCTGTCAGAACATTCTCGATGCAATTTCAGCCTCCAGGAAGCGTACCTTCGGCCGGTTTATCTATGCCCTCGGCATACGCCACGCGGGAGAATTCGTGTCAGCATTACTGGCGGAAAGGTACAGGGACATCCATCATCTTATGTCGGTCAAGGAGGAGGAACTTCTTTCCATTCCAGGAATAGGACCGGAAGTGGCAAGGAGCGTGGCCAGTTTCTTTCAGGAGGAAAAGAATAGAAGAACCATAGAAAGGATACTCCAGGCAGGTGTGGCACTGGAGTACGCCAGACAGGAAAGCAGACCTCTCGAGGGATTGACCTTTGTCTTTACCGGAACCATGGAGCAGATGGGTAGGGAGGAGGCCAGGCGTGCGGTAGAGGCGTTGGGAGGCAAGACAGCTTCATCGGTAAGCAAAAAGGTGGACTACCTTGTTACGGGTGAAGAAGCGGGTTCCAAACTCGATAAAGCCCGGGAACTTGGCGTAAAAATCATGGACGAGAAGGCTTTTCTCGCCTTGATACAGCAGGCTTCATGACAGGACCAAGCCGGTTTTCTGTTGACTAATCAATTGATTTATCCATAATTACTATCCAGAATGGACGGGATCATAGGCGGGACCTCACTAATGGCTTCATCCTTGTTCGACCGGTGGGCGGACGAAGCGGTAAGCACACCCTACGGCAGGGTCACGGTATTGCGTAGAGGCTCTTTCGTCTTCCTCCAGAGACACGGCGCCCCTCCCATACCACCTCACAGGATCGATCACCGCGCCAACATCTGGGCGCTGAAAAACTGTGGCGTCCGAAGGATCTTCTCCATCAACTCGGTGGGGAGTCTGAAGACCGCAATCGAGCCGGGCATGCTTCTTATCCCCGACGATTTTCTTTCCATCTGGCATATACCCACGTTCTTCGATGATGAGATGCGATTCATGGTGCCGGAAATGGACGGTCCAGTTAGGTCTGACCTTGCCGGTCTCTGTGATGACTCGGGAATCGATGTCATATCCGGCGGCATATATATTCAGACTCTCGGCCCCAGGCTTGAAACAAAAGCCGAGATCACCTTCCTTAAGAACTTTGGTCACGTTATAGGCATGACCATGGCCTCCGAAGCCACCCTGTCAATGGAGTACCGGATACCTTATGCGAGCCTCTGCTCCATTGATAATTACTGCAACGGCATAGCAACCACACCCCTCACCATGGAAGAGATAGCGGCAAATGTCACAGGCAACATGAAGAAGATCGAAAAGGTGATTGGATCTCTCATTTCAAAGGAACCTACATGACCATACTGATACGGAACGTGCTGCTCGACGGCAACGCACGGGACATATTCATCCGTGACGGTCTCATCGAAGAGATTTCTGAAAGGTGCACGAGAGAAGCAGACAAAGTGATCGACGGACGTAACAAGGCTGCCCTGCCCTCCTTCATCAATGGCCACACTCACGCCGCCATGACCCTTTTCAGAGGCTATGCCGATGACATGCCGCTGAAAACGTGGCTTGAGGAGAAGATCTGGGTTCTCGAGGCAAAACTGACGGAGGAAGATGTCTATTGGGGATCAAAACTTGCCTGCCTGGAAATGATCAAGAACGGGGTCACCGTATTCAATGACATGTACTGGCACTGGGAGGCCACGGCGCGCGCCGTGGTCGACATGGGAATAAGGGGTCTTCTCAGCGCGGTCTTCATCGACATGTTCGATCCTGTGAAGAGCCGACAGCAGATCGAACATAACCTGATGCTCTTCGAACTCTCGGCGAAATACAGACCGTACGTCACCTTCACCTTCGGGCCGCACGCAATCTACACGGTATCGCGGGAGAGTCTTGAATGGATGAGAGACTTCTCGGAGAAAGAGGATATTCTCATTCACATGCACCTCTCCGAGACCAGCTTCGAACAAGATCTGTCAAAAGAAAAGTACGGCCTTACTCCTGTGGAATTCCTTCACTCCTGCGGAATTCTCTCGGAACGGTACGTAGGCTGCCATGGATGTATGCTCAGTGAACTGGACAGCCGTATCATGAGGGAAAAGAAAGTAAACCTCGTTCACGTACCGGTGTCAAACCTGAAGCTCGCCGTGGGCCGGGCCTTCCCCCATTTCCTTATGAAAACCAGCGAAGTTCCCTACTGTTTCGGTACTGACGGGTGCGCATCAAACAACCACCTCGATGTCATCGAGACGATGAAGTTCGCGTCTCTTACGGCCAAATTCTTCTCACAGGATCCCACCATGCTTTCTGCCCGGACAACCTTCGACTACGCCACCGTGGTGGCAGCAAAGATATGCCCGCTCTCAATGGCCACCGCGAGTTCCGGCT
>CAYOYU010000062.1:0-13081 GCA_964408265.1 uncultured Syntrophorhabdaceae bacterium | reverse complement strand
GGACATCATCCTCATAGATCTGAACAGACCAGAGTTCATCCCAAACTTTGACCTTTATTCGGATATCGTCTACGCCTCCAACGGCAACGCTGTAGATACGGTCATCTGCATGGGCCGTGTCCTCATGGAGAACCGCCGGGTTCCGGGGGAGGAAGAGATCATGTCAAAAGCGAAGAGTGTAGCCCATGATCTGGTGGCAAGATGAAGAATGTCAAGGTTCGACGGGGGGCTGGTAGCCGGAGAATCTGCAACCCACGGCCTCTTTAGTATCGGAGCGGATCCATATGACTTTTGTCTGTGATGTGATGCTCGGAAAACTTGCACGGTACCTGAGGATCTTCGGCCTCAACGCCCCGTATATCAGAAACCTTGCCTCTCTCGACCAATACAGGGACTCCCGCCAATCGGCCGTTTTTTTTACAAAGAGGACTCGACCCACCGGCTACACACCGACCATATTAATCGTAGCGGATGACCCGAGAACACAGCTTAAGGAGATCAAGGAAGTTGTCAAGCCCTACATTGATCGAGAAGGAGTCATGAAAAGATGCATCGCCTGCAACGTAGAACTATTGGAAGTAGCCAAAGAGGAGATAGAGCAATACGTTCCTGAATACGTTTTTCATCTCTATCCTACTTTCAGGATTTGCCCTTCATGCAAGAGGGTCTACTGGGAAGGATCACACACAAAAGGTATGCGGCGACTCATGGAGGAATGTTGAGATGAATGAATATCGCGCCTTGGTGACGGAATATGGGAGACACTTTGCTTTTGTAGAGATGATGGATATTCTCCGGGATTACCTCAAGGACGAGGTCCCGGTGGTTACAAAAATATCAAGGGGAGAGGAAGGTGACCCTTTTCTCATTCTTGTGGGAACGCTGCTGAGTCTCCGGACAAAGGACGAAACCACAGAAAAGGTCATGTCTGCCCTTGTGAAAAGAGCAAGGACGCCCGAGGAACTGCTCGCCCTCCCGGAAGACGAGTTGGAAAAGACTCTCTACCCTGTCGGTTTCTATAGAAATAAGACCCGTACACTGCGGGATGTGTCTCGGCTAATCCTGTCGAAATATGGTGGCAAGGTTCCGGATAGTATAGAAGAACTGCTCAAGATAAAGGGGGTGGGAAGGAAGACTGCCAACCTCGTAGTTACGGAGGCCTTTCACAAACCGGGCATCTGTGTTGACACTCACGTTCACAGAATATCAAACCGGCTCGGCATAGTGCAGACTGCAAACCCGCACCAGACGGAAGACGCCCTGAGGCAGATACTTCCTCAAGTTTACTGGGTCGTTTACAACACCTACCTGGTAACTTTCGGGAAAGGGACCTGTAAGCCCATTTCGCCCCTGTGCAGCATCTGCCCGCTTTCTCATCTTTGCAAGAAAATCGGCGTCCTCCATCACCGCTGAATAGGACCTATCCAGGTCTCCGGAGCACTCTACACCCACACCCGTAGACCCCTTTTCTCCTGATTTTTTTTGCCTTTACAAGAATAAGTTTTTTTGTTAAGTTTGGTTACAATGAAATTTTTTAGGCTGTTGCTCACAATCCTGCTGGTCGCCTGCAGCATAACGGCCTTCGCTCAGACCACCGACAAAATAGCCAGCATTAACGTAATCGGGAACGAAAGAATAGATAAGGCGTTCATTTTAAACAGCATCAAGACGAGGGAAGGTACTCCCTACGACATCGAAAAACTCCGCGACGATATGAAGAATGTCTATAGGACGGGGTTCTTCAGCGATGTGCAGATCGACGTCAAAGATACCGATAAGGGCAAGGCGGTAACCTTTGTGATCATTGAACGACCTCCTATCAAATCAATATTCGTGGCGGGCAACAAGAAGGTAAAAACCGACGATATCAAGGATAAGCTGAAGGTCAAGACAAACACCGTCTTGAACATTGAAAGAATAAAAGAGAGCATGGATGAGATCCGCAAACTCTATGCGAGTAAAGCATACTATTCAACAAAGGTTTCCTATGCAGTCGACTATGAAGAAGGCGGCTCAGACGTCTCCGTCAGGTTTACCATCGAAGAACCTGAAATGGCCTACATACGGAAGATAATTTTCACCGGCACTAAAGCCATTAAAGGATCCAAACTCGCCGACTACATGAGGACCAAGGAAAAGGGAATCTTCTCCTGGTTCACCGGGTCCGGTATTCTCGATGAAGAAGCCCTTGAGGATGACAGGAAGAACATAGAAGCCTACTATGCCGACAACGGCTACATAAGGGCCAGGGCCGGCATACCGGATATTCAGCTCTCCAAGGATGGAAAATCCATCACCATCACGGTGCCGGTGGAAGAAGGCAATATTTACAAGATAGGGAACGTCAATTTTTCGGGTGACGTTATCTTCGATAGGGACGAACTCCTGAAAAAGATGAAGAGCAGGCAGGGGAACACATTCCGATCTACAAAATACCATGAAGACGTACTGGCGGTTACAGACCTCTACCAGGACCGTGGCTATGCCTTCTGCGAGGTCCTGCCGCTCACAGCGATCGATGACACGGCACGAAAGGTAGATCTGACCTTCGATATAAACAAAGGGAAGGAAATCTACATCAGCAGGATCAATATTACCGGGAACACCAAGACGCGGGATAAGGTAGTAAGACGGGAAATGAGGTTAGCTGAAGGGGATCTCTTTAATATCTCCAAATTAAGGTTGAGTCAGAAGAGACTTAGAAACACCATGTTCTTCAAGACCATCGACCTGAAAACAGTGAAGACCGACGAACCCGACAAGATAAACCTCGACCTCACAGTTGAAGAGAAACCGACAGGAACGTTGAGCCTTGGCGTAGGGTACAGCTCTACAGACAGCATGATCGTCACCGGATCAGTTTCACAGGAAAACTTTCTCGGGACAGGGAGGAAAGCCTACCTTACGGCCGCCCTTAGTGGTATCACCCAGGAATTCAGATTCACTTACGTGGAACCATATCTTCTCGACAAAAATATCAGCACGGCGTTCAGCCTGTTCAAATTCACACGTATCATGGACACTTACGACTATAAGAGGCAGGGCGGCAATATACTCTTTACCCGTCCGCTGACTGAGGAGATCAGGACAGGCCTCAAGTATCGTCTGGAGACCGTAGAGGTTACAAACATCGATGCAGCGGCCAGCTATTTTATCAAGGCCCAGGAAGGAAATGCCACCACCAGCAGCGTCACGGTCAACCTGGCGAAGATGACCATAGATGACGTCCTCAACCCGACGAAAGGGGTGAACTCGGACATCTCCTTTGAACTTGCCGGCGGACCCTTTGCCGGTGACAATGATTTCTATAAGATGGTCGGCGTCTACGGACGGTACTTCCCCGCTATTTGGGATAGCGCCTTCTTCATCAGGGGCACTGCCGGTGCTATAAGAGCATACGGGTCAAAGGACATTCCCATATACGAAAAATTCTATGTAGGCGGCCTGCACACGGTGAGGGGATTCAAGTACGGTGAAGCAGGGCCCACTGACCCCTACACAGGTGAGGTTCTTGGTTCAAAGAATGAGCTTTTCTTTAACCTGGAGTGGATTTTCCCTATCTACAAACCGGCCGGCGTAAAGGGCGTTCTCTTTTACGACATCGGTCACGGATTCGACGACAATAACGGATTTCTCTTTAGTGGGGTACGACACAGTGCCGGTACCGGTATCAGGTGGTTCTCCCCTCTCGGGCCCATCCGGCTTGAACTCGGTTTCAATCTCGCACCGCGTGCGGGCGAGAGAGCGAGCGTATTCGATTTCGCAATCGGTACTCAGTATTAAATAGGAGGCATCATGAAGAGAGTTTTGTTTAGTGTTGCTGTTATTTCCTTGCTTTTGCTCCCCCTAACAGTGAAAAGTCAGACGCTGAATATAGTCTATGTTGATGTGCAACGGGTAATGTTAGAGTCAGAGAAAGGAAAAGAAGCCAAGAAGACCCTCGGAGAAGAGGTAGAGAAACTGAAGAAGACCCTGGATGTGAAACAGGATGAACTGCAAAAAATGAAGGATACCATAGAAAAGCAGGGTGCCATGATTACACCCGACGCCCGCGCAGATAAAGAAAAACAGTATCAGAGTAAACTGAAAGATTACCAGAGGCTCTACAATGACTATCAGGGAGAACTCCAGCAGAAAGATATGGAGTTGACCCAGAAGATTCTGAAAGAGATCGAAGAAATCGTAAGGGGGCTTGGCGACAAGGACAGATATACCCTCATTCTCGAGAAGAATCAGGCAGGCATACTCTTCGCATCACCGTCCATAGACATCACAAGTAGGGTTATAGCCCTCTACAACGACGCAGCCAAGAAGAAGCCGGCTGCCAAATAGTCGCATAATGGTACCGTTAAAGAGGATAGTCGCAGTAGTCTCCGGAGGGTTAACCGGCGAGGAAGATGCGCCGATTTACCGCATAGCAGCAATTAAAGACGCCCAGGCAGGCGACATAACCTTCCTCACGGATCTGCGCTACAGGAAGTACCTGAAGGAATGCCGGGCTTCCGCCATAATTGTCGGTGAGGATGCGGGAGTAGTAGAATTTGGCGGGCAGAGCATTGTAACCGTAAAGAATCCGGCCCTGGCTTACATAGCAGTGGCAGAACTGTTCTCGCAGAAGAAACCTGCAACACCCGGCATCAGTCCTTTGTCCTGCGTAGCGGAGAATACATCGATTTCCGGCGAAGCCACCATTTTTCCGTACGTCTATGTGGGGAGCGGCTCTACCGTGGGTAAAAGGAGTGTTGTCCATCCTTTTGTCTATATTGGTGAGGATGTTACCATCGGTGAAGAATCGGTAATTCACCCAAACGTTACACTCTATGGGGGCGTAAAGGTCGGAAACAGAGTCGTCATCCACAGCGGAACAGTGATAGGCAGCGATGGTTTCGGGTACACATGGGACGGAGAGAAGCATGCAAAGATACCGCAAATCGGCATCGTCGAGATAGAGGATGATGTGGAAATAGGCGCCAATGTGACGATAGACCGCGCCGCCCTGGGCAGTACAAAGATCGGAAGGGGATCGAAGATAGACAATCTCGTGCAGATCGCACATAACGTCACTGTGGGCGAACAGTCAATCATCGTAGCCCAGGTCGCAATAGGCGGCAGCGCCAAAATCGGGCGAAACGTAATTCTTGCCGGCCAGGTCGCGGTGAGAGACCACGTGGTAGTCGGCGATTTTGTGAAGGCAGGCGGCCAAACAGGAATTAGCGACGACGTCCCTGCCGGCTCCCTGATCTTCGGCACACCCCATATGCCCCACAAGCAGTGGATGCGCCTTTACGGTTACTGGAAACGGCTTCCTTCTCTTTTCCAGAGGATGAAACAGCTTGAAGATAGACTCCAGTCGGAGGAGAAAAATGGTTGACATCAACGAAATTATGAAACTCCTGCCCCATCGGTACCCGTTCCTTCTCGTAGACAGAATAGTTGAGTTTGAAGAAACAAAGAGGGTAGTGGCAATAAAGAACGTCACCGCCAATGAGCCGTTCTTCATGGGCCATTTCCCCCAAAAACCGATTATGCCCGGCGTCCTTATCGTGGAAGCAATGGCCCAGGCGGGGGGAGTGCTTGCTTTCAAATCCTTCCCCGAGATGAAAGGGTCTGTCTTTTTCATCGGCATCGACAATGCGCGGTTCAGAAAACCGGTAGTGCCCGGGGATCAACTCAAATTAGTCGTGGAGGCGGTAAAGCACCGCAGGGAACTGTGGGTGTTCGAAGCTAAAGCCTACGTTGATAATGAAGTGGTGGCGGAAGCAAAGATAATGGCAATGCTAAAACAAGAAGAGTGAGGAGAACGTGCTGGTACATCCTACTGCAATTATTGGTGATAATGTAGAAATAGCCGAAGATGTGGAGATTGGGCCCTATACCGTGATCAGCGGCAAAGTGAAGATCGGAAAGGGCACCAAGGTGGCAGCGCACGTGGTTATCCAGGGAACGACTGAGATAGGCCACAACTGCTCCATTGCCCCCTTTGCCTCGATAGGTGGACCGCCTCAGGATATTACCTATAAAGGTGAGGATACCCTGCTCTTTGTAGGCAACAACAACGCCATAAAAGAGTATGTGACCATCAACCGGGGCTCCGTGAAAGGCGGCGGCGTCACGCGGGTGGGAGACAGGAACTTCATCATGGCCTATGCACACATAGCTCACGACTGTAAGGTGGGCAGCGACATAATAATGGCCAACTGCGCAACTCTGGCTGGTCACGTTGAAATTGACGATTTTGTGATCTTCAGCGGCCTCTGTGCGATTCACCAGTTCTGCAAGGTTGGCAAGTATGCATTTATCAGCGGCTTGACCGGGGTTCCCATGGATATCCCTCCCTATATCATCGCCGCAGGAGATCGGGCCAAACCATACGGAATCAACGTAGTGGGACTTGAAAGGCATGGCTTTTCCAAGGAAGAGATATCCACGCTCAAGAAAGCATACCGGATACTTTTCAGGTCATCCCTTCCCCTTAATACATCCCTCAAGATCATTCAGGACGAGCTTAAAGGTCCCCACATTGATGAACTCTTAAACTTCATACGCACATCAAAGAGGGGCATATGCCGCTAAATATAGCCCTCGTCGGCGTCGGCCATATGGGACGGATACATCTTGACAAGATGGCATCCTTTGAGGGCGTGCACGTGACTGGCATTGTCGATGCCGAACCAGACACGGCCCAATCCCTCTCGGTGAAGTACGGCATACCATGGTACACAAATTACGCTCACCTTCCCGAACCCATCGATGGCGTTATTATCGCCACACCGACAGACTCGCATTACGAAACGGCTGCATGGTTTCTCCGGAGAAAGGTCCATGTGTTCCTCGAAAAACCGATTGCCTCAAGACTCGATGATGCCAAGAAACTCATCGACCTCGCTAAGGAACAGGGTTGCATTTTTCAGATTGGCCATCTGGAGCGGTTCAACCCGGCTTTCAAGGGAGTGCTCCCTCTCCTTCGCAAACCACTCATCCTCGAAGCCAGCAGAATAGGACCTTTCACGGGACGCTCCACCGATGTGGATGTGGTCCACGACCTCATGATCCATGATATCGATCTCGTGGCTTCCATAGTTAAAGCAAGACCACTGAAGGTACAGGCCCAAGGCATAGCGTTCTTCTCCAAGAGCTACGACATGGCCAGCGCACGGATTGAGTTTGCGGACAATTCCATTGCCACCTTGGTCGCCAGCAGAATGTCGATCAGGCGGGAGCGCACTCTCACAATCTATGAAAGGGACCGCTTCTTCTTTCTCGACCTCATGAAGGGGAGTCTTGTCTCCGTAATTGAGAACTCAAAAGGAGAGAAAGAGACCGCTACTTACGAAGCGGAAAAGCTTGACTCTGTGAAGGATGAACTTACAGAGTTCATCAACTCCCTGCGGGGCACGGAGTGGACGGGTTGGCCGCCCTTCAGTTGGCCAAGATGATCACAGACCATATTGCAGACAGAAAACCCTCCCCATAAGTTCAACGGAAGGATTGTGGTCTTGACGGGAGAACTCTCCGGAGAGACCCATGCATTCCATCTACTTCAGTCAGTCGACAAAGAAGTAAGGATTTCCTGGACCGGAATTGGCAGCACCAAACTCCGGGAAGCAGGCGTGGAAATAGTCCATGACTACCATGACATATCCGTCACCGGACTCACGGAAGTCTTCCTGAAACTCCCCAGGATAAGGGGCGCATACAAACAGCTGAAGCAGCACATCCTTTCTATAAGACCTGCCCTCCTTATCCTGGTCGATTTCCCCGGTTTCAACATGCGCTTCGCGCGGTTTGCCAGGAAACAGGGCATACCCGTAGTCTATTTCATACCCCCTCAAGTGTGGGCCTGGAGAAAAGCCCGCATCGACGAAATAAAGAAGTCGGTGGACCTGGTTATCTGCATACTGCCTTTTGAAATACCACTTTACGAAGCGCACGGTATCAAGGCAATCTACGTAGGGCACCCCTATTCATCTATAGTCAAACCAGGCCGCAAAAAGGAAGATTTTGCGCGCCAGGCAGGGATTTCCGGTACCGGACCCGTTCTGACTATTATGCCGGGAAGTCGGGAAAATGAAATCAACAGACATCTCCCCGTCCTCCTCGATATCGTCCATAGACTGAAGACCGTCTACCCGCAGATAACGGTTCTTCTTCCCGTGGCTGAAAATATACCCTTAGAAACCGTGGAGCACTTCCTTCAAGGAGAGACCAACATACACACCCTGAAAGGTTTGACCTATGATGCTCTTGCCGCATCCGACCTTGCCATCATCGCCTCGGGTAGCGCAACGCTGGAAGCAGCACTTCTTGGAGTGCCTACCATAGTAATCTACAGGATCTCGCGGATCTCTTTTCTTTTCGCAAAGCTCCTTGTCCACGTGAAATATATCAGCCTTCCCAACATTATTGCGGAAAAAGAAGTCTTTCCGGAGTTCGTTCAGCAGGTATCACCCGAAGATGTTGCGGACAGAGCGACCTATATGTTAAATAAAGGAAAGGAAGAAATAAGGCACGATATAGCTGCCATCCGTACGAAGCTGGGCGACTTCGATTCCTATTCCCTCGCTGCTCACGCCATTGTACACTTCCTGGAAGACCTCTATGGCACTCTACCTAAAACTTCTTAAGTTCGTTAAACCATATTACGGAAAGCTCATTGTCGCCATGATCTTCATGTGCCTTCTGTCGGGCACCAAGAGTTTTACCGCCTGGTTTGTGAAACCGGTAATGGACAAAATCTTTTTTGAAAAGAATGAGACCATGCTGGTCCTTATTCCTTTAGGGGTCATACTGCTCTTCCTTTTGAGAGGTGTCTTTGACTATGCTCAGGCCTACCTTATGGGCTTTGTAGGACAGCGCGTCGTCACGGATATTAGAAATCTTCTCTTCCTTCGCCTTCAGAGACAGCCCCTCTCTTTTTTCGACAAGACACCCACGGGTTTAAGCATTTCTCGAATTGTGAATGACGTGAACCTGATCCAGGGAACTGTTTCGGACGCTTTCACCGCGGTATTGATAGATGCTTTGGAGATCATCGGGCTCATCTTTGTCGTTTTCTCACGGGATTGGAAGCTCGCCACGATTTCATTCCTCATATTGCCTTTCGCCACTTTCCCCATCATCATTTTCGGAAAAAAACAGCGGAAGGTGAGTATCCTTATCCAGAAAGCAATAGCACGCCTCACCAGCTTCCTCCACGAGACTATCACGGGACAAAGGATAGTCAAGGCATTTTCTATGGAGGCATATGAGGAAGACAGATTCAAAAAGGAGAACAACGTCCTCTTCAGGACCATGCTGAAAAGATATCGCATCAGAGCCCTCTCATCGCCGGTCCTCGAGTTGCTGGGCGGAATTGCAGTTGGCGTGATTATCTGGTATGGCGGCGGTGAGGTCATCGCGGGCAGGTCAACGCCTGGCACCTTCTTTTCCTTCACTGCAGCCCTCATCATGCTCTACGAGCCGGTCAAAAAACTCAACAAGGAAAACCACAACATCCAGCAGGGACTGGCGGCAAGCCAGAGAGTATTCGAGTTCATCGACAGGGAGCCGGAGATAGATAACAGTCCCGGCGCCGTCGCGCTCGATGTGGCGGAAGGGAATATTGAGTTCGAGAATGTCTACTTTAAGTACGAAGACAAGATGATCCTGAACAGTATCAACCTGAGAATCAGAAGGAATGAGGTTCTCGCTGTGGTCGGCGAGAGCGGTGCAGGCAAGACGACCCTTGTCAATCTCATTCCGAGGTTCTATGACGTCTCCAGCGGTTCCATCAAGATCGACGGGCTCGACGTCAGGGACGTGACCCTCTCGTCTTTGAGAAAACAGATTGCCCTGGTGACTCAAGATGTGATCCTCTTCAATGACACCATACTGAGCAACATCGCCTATGGTTCCACGGTGGATAACCAAAAGATAGAGGAAGCTGCCACAATGGCTTATGCCCATGATTTTATTACACGGCTGCCGAAGGGGTATGATACGATCGCCGGTGAGAAGGGTGTGCGCCTCTCGGGTGGCCAGAAACAGAGGATTGCCATAGCTAGGGCCATATACAAGAATGCCCCCATTCTGATTCTGGATGAAGCCACGAGCGCTCTTGATACGGCATCGGAAGTAGAGGTGCAGAGGGCGCTGGAGAACCTCATACGCGGAAGGACCACCATCGTCATCGCTCACCGCCTGTCAACAATCATGAACTCCGACCGGATCATAGTGATAGAAAACGGCACGATAGTGGAAGAAGGGGCGCACAACGAGCTCCTGCAGGTCGACGGCCCTTACCACCGCCTTTACGAACTTCAATTCATGAAGGCTCCCGACAAAAAAATCATCAGAATAGGCAAGCGGACTAAGAATGTTTAAAGAATTCAAATATTTTCTCATGCTCAAGGTACTGCCGCGCTTGGTCTACAGCATTATCGTTCTTCTTCGTCTCACTTATCGGGTAGACCACGTCAACGACCGGGAGACACGGAAACGATGGAAGGACGGTGAGAACTTCGTCTTCTGTTTCTGGCACGGCCGCCTGCTTCTTATGCCCTACGCGAAGGGTCCAAATATAGGCAAAGTTCTCATAAGCAGACACCGGGACGGAGAGTTTATAGCCCGGGTGGTCAGTTTCTTCGGGCTCGGAGCCATAAGGGGCTCATACAGAAAGGGAAGCGTCTCTTCTTTACGTGAGATCATCCAGGAGTTGAGAAAAGGGTGTGACGTGGCCATCACTCCCGATGGACCGAAGGGCCCGAGGTACACTGTGAAACCGGGCATACTGGAGCTGGCTAAACTGACAGGTAAGGCCATCGTGCCCATCACCTTCGGTGCTTCTAAAAAAAAACTTTTCAATCCTGGGACAGGTTCGTTTTCCCGTACCCTTTTTCAAAGATCTATTTTCTGTGGGGCAACCCCATTTCGGTAAGTCGGGATACCAGTGCCGATGAAGTCGAGGTGAAGCGTCTGGAGCTTGAAAAGACCCTGGTTGACCTGACCGATCAAGCAGACCGAATGGCATGTGGAAAATAACCTATAATCTTCTCTTAAACGCTCTCCTCCCCTTCTTCCTGCTTTTTTCACTGGTGAAGCCAAAAATACGAAAGAGTCTCCTTGAAAGACTGTGGGCAACCACCAGGAAATTCAATCTCAAGGATTCCATCTGGATCCATGCCGCCTCTGTCGGTGAGGCGGTGATAGCCCAGAATCTCATCGCCTACATGACAAGAGAAGGTGCGTCGGAAACTTTTCTCGTCACTACCAACACATATTACACCAGAGACCTCTTAAGAAGCCGGATGAAGAGCTCTGTGAGCGTGGCCTCCCTCCCCTTTGACCTGAGCTACAGCCTCAACCATTTCATAGACTCTTCTTCTTTTAAAGCCCTTCTCCTCGTCGAAACAGAGATATGGCCCAATCTTATCTGGGTTGCAAAAAGCAGGAATATCCCCGTCATCATCCTGAACGGAAGAATCTCTGACAGCACCCTCAGAACCTACAAACACATCTCCTTCTTTATGAAGAGCGTTTTTTCCGCTGTAGACGTGGTGTGCGCCCAGTCCCGGGAACAAAAGGAAAGGTTCATCGCCATAGGCATGAATGCGGACAGAGTTTACGTTACCGGGAATTTAAAGTACTACAGGGAGGTGGACCAGCCCGGCATCCCTTCGAAGAAGGATTCTCGAATCACCTTTGGCAGCATCAAGGAAAAGGAACTTGATACGGTAATACCGGTTATTCGCAGGCTGAAGGAGGAGTTCCAGGAGTTTCAGATTTACGTAGCTCCTCGCGAACTGCACCTTGCGGATGCCCTGGAGAGTGCATTTGCAGGGTCCTTTGACACTGTCCGTTATTCCCGTCGCAAAGATGCGATCCTGAATTCATCGATCCACCCGGATATAGTGATCGTAGATACCGTCGGCGACCTTCTGGGGATCTATAAACAAAGTATGGTTGCCTTTGTAGGCGGAAGCCTCTATCCCTATGGCGGTCAGAATATGCTTGAACCCCTCTTTTTTGGAACACCCGTTCTCTTCGGGCCTTACGTAGAGAATTTTCGTGATATTGCCACGATCATCACGACGGAACAGGCAGGCCTTGTAGTCAATAGCGGGGAAGAACTCTACATGGCCATGGCAAAACTGCTCCGGGACGAATCATTGCGGGAGAGGATGGGGAGCTCAGGACTCAGATTCATCGAGGCCCAGAGGGCAGGCATGACGAATACTGTGCAAACCATCATGGACAGACTACGGAGGGATAATGGATGAATTCACACGACTCGTAGACCTCATGGCAATTCTAAGAGGAGAAAAGGGGTGCGCCTGGGACAAGAAACAGACCGTGGGCGCATTCAAAACCTTCCTCCTCGAAGAGGTCTATGAGTTGATAGATTCCATAGAGTCAGAAGACTATGGGGGCATCAAAGAAGAGCTGGGGGACCTGCTTTTCCATATCGTCTTCATTTCACAGATATGCAAGGAACAGGGAAAATTTGACATCAGACAGGTAGTCTCCGACACCTACGACAAGATGTACAAGAGGCATCCTCACGTTTTTTCAGGAGCATCCGACGATACACCCGTTGAGAAGAAGTGGGAGGAATTGAAGAAGGAGGAAAAGGAAGACTATTCCCGTCTCGGCAGCATTCCGGCAATGATGCCCGCCCTTCTCCGGGCATATCTTGTGTCAAGGCGGGCAGCCCGCGAATTGAGGATGCCCGCGACAAACTGATCGAGGAGCTGTCGGAACTCCAAAAAGCAGAGGAGTCCCTCGATCCCGCAGCCATAAAGGAGGAGACCGGCGATGTACTCTTTTCCATGGTAAATGTGGCACGTCTCCATGGTATTGACCCGGAAGACGCCTTACGCCGGACTATTGACAAGTTCGTGAGGAGATTTAACTACATAGAAAGCCAGACAAGTCTTCAAGGTGTCTCAGCAGACACTATGCACAGATTGTGGAATGAAGTGAAAGATATGGAAAAACCGGGGTATGAACCCCCTTAGCTACTCCGCTTTCATTACATTGGCCGCCTGGGGACCCTTGGGACCTTTGACGATTTCAAATTCCACCTTCTCGCCGGTCTTCAGGG
>CAYOYU010000061.1:15338-21454 GCA_964408265.1 uncultured Syntrophorhabdaceae bacterium | reverse complement strand
TTTGTATATTATTTAGATTTTTTTTTTTTCTTTTTTAGTATTCCAGAGCGATCTTCACCACGAGCCTCAGATTGGAAATCACCAGCTTTTCAGCGGCAGCTCTGTCTTTATCGTTGAAAACCCTTGAGGCCAGTTCCACCTCCTCATCCTTGGAAAGAACAGGGTATCTGGATACCTCGGAAAGGTACTTCTTTAACGGATCGTAAGGCGCAGGAAGGCCGCTTTCATCACTTCTCTGGACAAGTTCCCTGCTCGGGACTTTTGCTTCGTCGAGGATCGTATCGTCAGTCAAGTGCTAAGATTCTCCCCTTACTTTTATCAATTCCGCCACACTACTAATCGCAATCTCCTGGGGGGTTTCGGAGTTTATGTCGATACCAATGGGTGCGTACACCCGTTGCAGGGCATCCTCTGAAAAACCTTGTTCGCGGAGGAAATCAAGGACCATCTTCACCTTTCTCCTGCTCCCGATCATGCCCACGTAACGGGTCTGCTTCTTAAGGGAATCGGCCAGAACCTGCGCATCATACCTGTGGCCCCGGGTTACAATAACGATGAATTCGCTGCCCGTAAAGGGAAGCCTGTCGAATACCTTCTCGAAAGTCTCAACGATGACCTCATCAGCCTCGGGAAATCTTGTTCTGTTTGCAAATTCTTCGCGGTCATCAACGACAACCACATTGAAATCGACCATTTTTGCAGCCCGGGCAAGAAACTGCGAAACATGGCCGCCCCCGAATATATAGAGCCTTGAGAATACGTTAAGAGGCTCAAAAAGTACTTTTTCTGCTATGACCAGGGGTTCCTTCTCGGCAAAATGGGCTCCGACCTTGGCCGCCTCTGACTCGGACAAAAGGTCACCCCAGGACTCTCCCTTCATGTCGATAAGGGACTTGGAAAACCCCTCCGCTCCGAATCGGGTAATAATCAGTGCCTGTCTTCCCTGTTTAACGCAGAGAGCCAGGGCGTCATAGAGTTGAGAGTATCGGGCGAGGACGGGTTCCAGAAGCACATCCACATCTCCCCCGCAAATCATGCCCTCTGCTTCGACCTGACTTCCCCTCATGGTGTAGTGGACGAGGCGAGACTCTTCGGTTCCCATCGTTGCGAGGCTCTGCCTCACAAACTCAGCCTCAACAGAGCCCCCGCCTATGGTGCCGAAAGTCAATCCATCTTCACCGACAAACATCTTTGCACCGGCGTCTCTCGGAGCCGAGCCTGCACGATTCACCAAAGTGACTATGGTTCCCCTCTTCCCGGAAAGGGCATAATCTCTCACGATTTCATAGAATTCACTCATTCGGACTCCCTGCTCATCTTCACCGGTTCATCTCCTGCATGATAGCTTCCAGCACCCCGCCGCCTATTGCCCTCGCCTTCTCGGTAATAGTATAGCAGTATTCTTTCTTTCCCCTGGGGTCTATGTCGGCTATCTTCTCCTCTCCAGCGACGGTAATCTCGCGGATCAGACCCCTGAGCATGCCTTCTATGGGGGCGTATACGGGGGTGTCACCCACATGAAGGAGGAGGTCACCTTTCTGTACGAAGTCGCCTATGGATCTCCTGTGTCTCACCGGCCCACCGTGGGGCGACCTTACCACACGCTCTTTCGTATAACCCATATTGGTGCCGGGAACACTCATGAGGCCCGGTGTCCCCGTGTAAGCCTCTGCCGAACCCCTGTAGATGACGCGACCAAGGTCATGGCCCCTATTGCTCTCGATCACCACATGGACATCCTCCGGGGCGGTAAATCCGGGACCAACACCTATAACAAGACCGGCTTCGTGCCGTTTGGTGCCCAGGTTTCTTTTCGCCATGATCAGGTCTATCACTATATCCGGTTTGAGATACTCCGTGATATCCCACGATGGGTCCACTACAACACCCACGTGCCCCTTTCTCCAGACGCCCCTGTAGTCACTGAAAGTTCTCATCAGTTTTGCTGTTACGCCTTCGACCTCCGCGGAACCCTCGAATACCGCTTCGGAGAAAGCGACGGTCCGCCTCACCGTAAGCGGTTCAGCTATTTCCGTCATCACAATCCTGCGGAGATTGGCCCGATACAACCTGTGGGCCACACCGGTCGCCATCTCTCCGGCTCCTTTTATAAGTATCTTCAATTTATTGAGACTACGACTCATACCGCCAACCCTCTCAATTTCTTGTCCTGTCAAACTTACCGATTCACCTTCTCCTTGGGGGCCGAAGGCTTACAGCCGGACCCTACTTCATGGGCCTTTTCCGAAAAAACATCTAGGATAGTGACAGACGTCACAATGGAGGCAGAGACCTCCGTAAGAAAGCTTGGCTATATCCCTTTTGCGCACGGGTTCGCCGGCCATCAGCCTCGGGAGCACCATATCCAGGACAGTATTGTTATTGTAGTAGACGCAGGCAGGAGCCCCGAGAACATATTTGTCCTTAAGCTTTGCCATGAGAAACATAGCGCCCGGGAAGACAGGCGTCCCGTAAAAAACTACTCGTGCCCCCGTCGCTTCTATGCCTTCCTTTGTCACATCGTCGGGATCCACAGAGAGCCCTGCAGTTGTGATCACAACCTCAGCCCCATCCCTTATTAGCGTTACGATGGCATCTCGTATCTCAGGGATACTGTCGGGCACTATAATCTTTCCCATTACCTCGAGCCCGTAACCTTTTATCTTGTTCTCCACCACCTCGGAGCCGTCTTTGATTCTGCCCGTATATACCTCGCTGCCTGTTATCACCAGGCCCACCTTGAAAGTCCTGAAGGGCCTGATGCTGATAATCTGCTTCTTTGCCACCTCTTCTGCTTTCTTCAAATTATCTTCATCGATATAGAGAGGAATAGTCTTTGCTGCTGCCACAACATCGCCTCTCTTCACGGGGTGCCTGTTGGGCAGCGTGCTGAGAAGGATATCCTTGACCCGGTTCATTTCGTAAAGATGCTTCTCGTCTACGTAGAAGAGTCCATCCACCTTGCTGACGATGTTTACCTTCCCTTCTTTCGGAGGAAGAAGCTCCATACACTCATCCGCTACAGCCTTAGCAATTCGCCTTCCTCCATCCTCTTCATGGACGCCCGTTACTTCATCGTCGAAGACAAAGAGATTTCTCTTCCCCAGATCCAGGAGGCGTTCTATGTCTCCCTGCTCGATGACCTTTCCCCTGCTGAAGGCCACATCCTTCTTCTTCTGCGGTATGACCTCAGTGATGTCGTGGGCCAGAATCATACCTAACGCATCTTCTACTCTAACTTTCTTCAATACTGAATCCTCTCAATCTCAATTCTTCAATCTGTTCCATTGTATCAATGTCGAACAGGATTGTCTCATCACCCTCAATAAATACCACATCCTCCCGATGCTTTTCTATAACTTCTCGTAAACCCCGGTCACCGCGAAGGGTTGTCATTTCAGAAAAATAGGGCCTGGTCCGTATCAGTACCGGATGGCCCATCCTGCCGAGACAACGAGGTACAACCAGGTTGGCTGATTCCTCCTCAAAGAGACTGATAAGGGCGTCTACAACCGATTTGTCCAGGAGAGGTTTATCCCCGAGATGAAAAAGGGCTGCCTCAAACCCCGCAAGAAAGGGGAGCGATGCTCTCACCGACGCCGACATGCCCTGCATATAATCCGGGTTCTCTATTATCTCTACGGGAAGTCCCCGGAGTTCATCCTGGAACCGCTTCACCTCTTCGCCCACCACGACGTAAATCTTTGCAAGGCCTGAGGACAGGAAAGGTTTAAGGGACCTTCTGATCACAGTCTCACCATCAATCCTGACGAACAGCTTGCTGAATCCGAGGCGCCGGGACACTCCTGCTGCAAGGATAACGGCACAAATATTCTTTGTCACCGGAACTGGCTCCCTATTCTTCCTTTCATCCGTTGAGACCCGTCACCAGCCGCACGTGCGGATTCTGAAAGGACCATCGTTGCTATGAGGTCTTCACGACTTCGTTCAGGTCCCCTATGAGGACGTCTACATCGATGCCGTGAACCTCTGCCCCTTCTTCTATGCTTTCGAAAAGCGCCGCCGCACAGCCCGCGCAAGACATGCCGTGATCCTCGAATATGGGCAGCGTATTTGGATAATGAGCCAATACCTCTTCAACGGACATGGTTTTACGAATCATGGGGAGTTCCTCGGGCCGCTCAGAAGACGTCGGCAGAGAAGATGTAGATGTTTACATCTTTAGCTTTGTAAGCATCTTTGGGGAGTCCGGCCTTCAGGCAGGTATACTCCAGGAAGGTCGTTCTGTTCCAGCCGTATTCCGTTGCCACCTGGGGCAGGAGCAAGCCTGCATGCACTCCCTTTTCCAGATAGATTCCGTGCACTCCTACCTCAATCTCAGCGACATCGGTTATTTTCTTCATGGGGGTAAGAACGGAGATCTCAATTTCAATCTCCTTGAGTTCCTTCTTATCCAGGGGGCGAAATCTCGGGTCATGGAATGCTGCCTGGAGAGCCATCTCCTTGACAGTATTTACAAGCGGCGCCACCCCTCTGATGTGCCCGATGCAGCCTCTCAATTGCCCCCCGTTCTTGATAGTGACAAAGGCGCCGCGCTTCGACAATAACTTGTCCGAATCCTCGGGCATCTTCGGTTCCTTTCCTGCGAATACTGCTTCTATGGTTTCCCTGGCAAGCTTCTTTAGCTTTTCCTTCTCTTCCTCGCTAAGGTTCATCTTCCACTACCCTTCCTTCGAATCATTTTTTACAAACACCGCCGAAACATAGCCGACGACGGCACTTCTGTCGCCCGATACGTCGCCCGAATGGGCATACCTGAGGACTTTGCTTTCCGTAGCCCCCATCATCCTCGATATCATCATTGCCACGACCATGGGTCCTGCGCCACAGGCTTCACATCTTTCGCCGGCCACGTCCGCCATAAGACCTGCCTCATCGAAATCCTGAAGGTGCTTCACGACTATGCCATCCAGGGCAACAGCTTTCTTGTCGTTGTGGTAATGGGAAAGATCCGTGCTTCCCACTACCAGTATTTCTCTTTTGAGTTTCACTGAAGCGCTAAAGATGGCGTCCGCCACCGCCCTGCAGGTAGCAAGATCCTGAACGCCCATCACCAAAGGCAGCAACCGGAATCGCTGCAACACTGCCTGCAGGAAAGGCAATTGCACCTCCAACGAGTGTTCGGCACTGTGTGCCCCCGGATTGGGCCTAATCAACGTGCTCGCTGCAGACACGGCCTGAGCCATCTCTTCGTCGACCTCGATCAGCCCCAGAGGGGTCCTGTAGCTACCCTCTTTCAAAACCGCAACACCGGGGAAATAGGCCCGATGGCTCGGAGCCACAACGACCACAGTATCGTAGGAAGCATCCATAATGGCCCCGTATGCATATGCTGCTACCTGCCCGGAGTAAACATAGCCGGCGTGGGGCGCGACAAGCCCAACGACCTTGCCGTCCATCTCTATTTTGGGAACTTTCTTCAGATACCCCTGGATATCCCGCAGAAGGACTGTGGCATTAGCAGGATAAAAAGCGCCACTTACAGCCGGTTCTCTAATGAAGGTCATCTGTTATACTCCTATCCAGACGTTCTGGAACATCTTACTGCAAGTATACCATATCTCGGGCTTTCACAGAAGACGTCCGGCTCTCCAACCGGGGACCACACCCAGGAGTCTCATGCACCCAGGATATGCTCCTTTACCACATCTCCTATGACGGCAGGGTTCCTCACCACCCGAATTCCGGCCTTCTCCAGAACAGCTGTTTTGGCTGAAGCCGTTCCGGTGCCTCCTGATATGATCGCCCCCGCATGGCCCATACGTCTTCCCGGGGGAGCGGTGACGCCTGCGACAAAAGCCACAACGGGTTTCGTCATGGCTCGGCCGAAATAGTCTGCCGCTTCCTCCTCTGCGGAGCCCCCGATCTCTCCGATTATCACGATGCCGTCGGTAGCCTGGTCACTCTCAAACATGGCCAGAAGATCAACAAAATTGAGTCCTATTATCGGGTCTCCTCCTATACCCACACAGGTGGACTGCCCGATTCCCAGCTTTGTCAGCTGAAGGACAACCTCGTACGTTAACGTGCCGCTTCGCGACATGATTCCGATTTGCCCTTCCTTATGGATATACCCGGCCATGACTCCGATCTTG
>CAYOYU010000061.1:13130-15328 GCA_964408265.1 uncultured Syntrophorhabdaceae bacterium | reverse complement strand
CGGGAGTGTTTGGCCCGATTAACTTCGTCTTGCTTCCTCTCATGAATTCTCTAACGGCAATCATGTCGAATGTGGGGATTCCCTCGGCAAGACAGACTACCACGTCTAAGGCGGCATCAACCGCTTCCATCACGGCATCAGCTGCAAATTGCGGTGGAACAAAGATCGCTGAAGCATCGGCTCCGGTGGCCGATACGGCTTCGCTGACCGTGTTGAATATGGGAATGTCATCAAAGAACTGGCCGCCTTTCCCCGGGGTAACCCCAGCCACAACCGCAGTTCCATACTGGATCATCTGTCTCGTATGAAAAGCGCCTTCGTTCCCCGTGATTCCCTGCACCACAACCCGGGTCTTTTCATCAACGATGATGCTCATCAATCCTCCGGACACCTGTCGGCGCTTTGCCGCTCGCAGAGGGCCTCCCAAATTCGCCAGCCTCTGCGGCCCTATCCTGCCGTGTCCAAGTCATGGGAAACTATTCAATGCTTCACGGACCTTCACGGCCGCATCTTTCATACCATCAGCCACGGTGAAAGAAAGCCCGGACGATGCCAGGATCTCCCTGCCCTTTTCCACATTCGTGCCTTCCAACCTTACGATCATGGGCCGGGATATACCCAGCTCACGTGTCGCCTCCACCACGCCTGCAGCGAAAATGTCACAACGAAGGATACCACCGAATATATTCACTAGGATAACCCTGACTTCCGGATCGGAAAGAAGGATCCTCAAACCCTGTTTTACCATCTCCGAGGTAGCTCCGCCCCCTACGTCCAGAAAGTTGGCTGGCTCAGCACCTACATGTTTTATAAGGTCCATAGTAGCCATCGCAAGGCCTGCACCGTTGACTATGCATCCTACATTGCCCCTCAGTTTGATGTAGTTGAGGTTATATCTTGACGCCTCCACCTCGAGGGGGTTTTCCTGTGTTTTGTCTCTCAGCGCTTCCACATCGGAGTGTCTGAAAAGAGCATTGTCGTCGAAGTTGATCTTTCCATCCAAGGCTACGATATCACCCTCACTGGTGGTAATGAGAGGATTTATCTCGGCCAGTGAACAGTCCTTGTCCACAAAGAGTCTATAGAGATTGAGCACTACTCCTGCCATCTTCCGGGCACGTGAAGAATCGAGTCCGAGGGAATAGGCTATTCTGTTTGCCTGAAAGGGCCGCAAGCCCACAGCAGGATTTACTATCTCCTGCATGAGATTCCCCGAGTTCTCGGCAGCCGCTTTCTCTATATCCATGCCGCCCGCGCCGCTGGCCAGAATAACCGGGCAGGCACGCGACCTGTCGATGACGATTCCGAGATAGATCTCCCTCGCCGTCTTCAACGCTTCTTCGATGAGTATGGAGTGGACCGGCTTACCGTCATCTCCTGTCTGCGGAGTAACCAGAACGGTCTCAAGCAACTGCGCTGCCGCCTCCTCAAGTTCTATGAGACTTTGGGCAAGTCTGATACCTCCGCCTTTGCCCCTGCCGCCGGCATGAATCTGTGCCTTCACAACCAGAGGAAAGCTGCCCAACTCCCTTCCTGCTTGCAGAGCTTCGATTGTGGTCCGTGCTATTGCGCCGCGGGGAACGGGAATCTGGTATTCCCGAAAGAGCCCCTTGGCCTGGTACTCATGTATCTTCATCTGCCCACTCGTCAGGCGCACCCGCCTGGACAGTTTTGAAAACCTTTGCTGCTGCCTTCATGCCGGCGCGCAGCGCCTCGCGGTTGAGCTGTTCCGTACCTTTGGGCACGCGAGCCAGGACAGCCGCTTCGATGGCTTTCGGCGAGACAATGGTGGTGAGTTTCGAAATCGCCCCGAGGGCAACAATGTTGGCCACCATTTCCTTCTTCAGGTTTTCGCGCGCAATTCTCGTGAAGGGTATCCTGTAGGCACGACTGACAGGAACTTGCGTGACAAAGGTGGAATCGACAATCAGAATGCCGTCAGCCTTGAGGTCCATATAATAGTCGTCGCAGGATTTCTGGTTCATGCAGAGCAACAGGTCAAGCCTCATGGCCTTGGGGTAATCGATCTCCACATCGCTCACCACAACCTCGGCTTTGCTGGACCCCCCCCTTGCCTCGGGTCCGTAGCTCTGGGTCTGCGCCACCTGTTTCCCGTCATAGATCCCAATTGCTTCAGCCAGGATAATACCCATGAGGATCAAACCCTGACCGCCTGAGCCACTCAATCGTATATCATA
>CAYOYU010000061.1:7482-13120 GCA_964408265.1 uncultured Syntrophorhabdaceae bacterium | reverse complement strand
CTCGTGCACCTTTCGCCCATTCCCTCACTTTGTCGTACTGGGCCTGGTATGACGGCAACTCCCTGTCGACAAGAACGCCGATCCTGAACCGGTCTCCAAGCTCCTCATCCGTCATTGTGACGGCCTTCTCCACAGTGACAGCATGTTCTTTCTGCCATTCCATCATCTCAACGGCGGACCCGAGACGGTTCATCCGACCGTATTGGGTATGGCAATGGGAAATTACCTCCACCACGGAAAAGCCGACCTTTGAGAATGCCTTGCCCATAAGACTGTCGAGAAGCTTCGCATGATATACCGTGCCACGTCCCACAAAGGCCGCGCCGGCAGTCACTGCAAGTTCGGAAATCTTGAAGGCCTGTTCCACATTGGAATAGACCGTGGTCGCAGATTTCATCCCGTAAGGCGTTGTCGGCGAATACTGGCCGCCGGTCATACCGTAGACGCTGTTGTTGAGGATAATTGCAGAAAGATCTATATTTCTCCGGGCTGCGTGGATGAAGTGGTTTCCTCCGATTGCAACCGCATCACCATCCCCCATGACCACAATGACCTTAAGGCCGGGATTTGCAAGCTTTACTCCCGTGGCAAAGGCCAGGGCACGTCCATGGGTTGTGTGGAGGGTGTTGAAATCCACATATACGGGCAGTCTGCCGGTACAGCCGATGCCTGAAACGAGAACGACCTCGTTCTTGTCGTACCCGGCTTTGTCGATAGCCCTGATCAGGGCCCCGAGCATGATGCCGATACCGCATCCCGGGCACCAGACATGAGGAAATTTCTTTGCCTGTCTCAGATATTTGTGAATCAAGGTGGTCACTTCAGCCATCAGTACACCTCCTTGATCCTGTTCAGTATCTCTGCTGGCGTGATAATCTCACCGTTCACCTTGTTCAGCGTAAATATCTTCGCATCTCCCTTGTTGACACGCTTCACTTCCCTTGAGATCTGCCCCATGTTCATTTCCGGTACGATAACGGTTCGAGAAGCCTGAAGCACCTTCTCCACCTGCACCCTCATAAAGGGCCATATGGTGACAAGCTTCAAGAGACCTACCTTCATCCCCCTTTCCCTCGCATCCTTGACGGCCCTCTTCGCAGAACGGGCCACACACCCGTAGGCAATCAGGGTCAGTTCCGCGTCCTCTGTCTCATATAGCTCTCCACGCTGAATTTCCAGGAAATTCTGACTGACCTTCCGATGGAGCCTCCTGATAAAAGGGTCGATCTCATCCGGTCGCGCAGTGGGGAACCCCCGGACATCATGGGTAAGACCTGTCACGTGGTAGCGGTACCCCTCGCCGAAGTTTGCCATGGCAGGTACACCTCTCGGCGTATCCTCATAGGGAATGTACCATTCCGGGGGCACAGTGGGCTTTATGCGGTTGAATATCTCCACATCCGCAGCATCATCGAGGCTGATCTTCTCGCGCATGTGGGCGACCACTTCATCCACGAGGATCAGAACGGGAATGCGGAACTTCTCGGACAGGTTGAATGCCTCGATGGTGACATCATAACACTCGCGTACCGTTGACGGGCAAAGAGCAATAATGGGGTGGTCGCCGTGCGTCCCCCATCTCGCCTGCATGATGTCACTCTGGGAGGGAGATGTGGGCAGCCCGGTACTCGGTCCGGCTCGCATGGCGTCCACGATGACGCAGGGAACCTCTGCGATCACCGCGAACCCCAGATTCTCCTGCATGAGCGAAAACCCGGGTCCGCTCGTTGCCGTCATCGATTTAGCGCCGGCAAGTGATGCACCGATAACGGCAGCGAGGCTCGCAATCTCATCCTCCATTTGAATGAAGGTTCCATCAACTTGGGGGAGTCTCACTGAAAGTATTTCGGATATCTCTGTTGCCGGTGTTATGGGGTAGCCTGCAAAAAAACGACAGCCGGCCCGCAGGGCGCCTTCAACGATGGCCTCATTGCCCTGGAGCAGCCTCTCCTGTCTTTCCTTCTTCTTCAAGTTTTTCCCCCGTCTTCGTCCTGTTCTTCTTTCCTTGCACGCGGATCGCAAAGTCAGGACACCTGATTTCACACCACCCGCAGTTGATACACTTATCGCTATCCTTCACGTAGGGAAATCCCGCTTCATCACGGGCAAGTGCGCCGGTAGGGCAGAAGGCGGTACATATTCCGCATCCCTTGCACCAGGCCTTATAGATATCTATATGTGGAGTTTCTTTATCTTTTTTGGTCTCGGCCAAACCAACCACCCGCTTAGAAACTAAAATTATTAGATACCCTTGTCAAGATTTTTCCCGGGCCCCCTTTTTGTCGAGATATTCTTTCCAACGTTCCTGGGAATGATCTCCGATCCCCTCTCTATTTCCTTCCGTCCCGAGACTATTCCAGCATCCGCTACGGCTCCTGAATACCTCCATCCTTCCTCCCGGCAGCGCAGACCGGATGTTATTTCAAGAAAGGGTCGTGGAGCTTCCTGAGAACGACAGAGAGATAAAAGAGGGTGAATAGGGCCGGCCTGTTTCAGCCGCCCATCTCCTCGCTCACGGCAAGCCTGGCGGCTTTCATGATTCTTGTGGCGGCCAATTTAGCGACGACAACGATATCCTCGAGCGGCAGGTAACCCGGAATCGACGGGTCAAAGAGCATACGCGCCGAGGGCGGGAATTCTTCGTCTCCTTCCCAGAGGATGACCGTGATGGGCACCATGGGAAATGCATGTACCGTAAAGGATGCATCCCCGAAACTCTCCTGGCGGCCTCCCAATAGAATTCCAGCATCGAGGAAGAGGTATCTATCGTGCCCGAAGGCTGTCTGGAGGGGCTTTAGGGCCCGTCTCTCAAAGACGGGGAGGTAGTTTCCGCATCCGGGGACGTCTTCGTAGGGTATCCGTTCCTCCACCGCTTTCAGCTGCTCTCCCGAGGCCGCGAGCAGATAGTGCAACAGGATGATTCGGGTAACGAGGTTGACACTTCCCGCCTTGGAAGAGGTGAACGTGAAAGCGGGCACCTTTAAGGTGATAACCTCGTCGAAGAAAGGAATTTCTGCAGAAATCGAATCGCCCTCTATCAGGTACTTTACCGACGCCTTCTCCAACTGCCTCGGCAGGTCAACGGCCAGAAGCCTGCTGCAGGCCAGCTCAAATACCTTCCTGTAAACCTTCTGTCTCTTCAGTTCCACGATCCTTCTCCCTGGAGACAACTTTCAGAAGCGTCAGGACATCCCCCCCGCCTAATCCGTCAGGTTCCGCCTGATCTCGGCAAATTTCTCCCTGTAGTTGCTGCTGCCGAATATTTCCGTCCCCATGACCAGGATATTCGCACCCGCATCGGCAACCATTCGGGCATTCTCCGCCTTTATGCCCCCATCGACCTCGAGATCGATCTGCCTGCCAGACCTCTCGATCATCGATCTCACGGCCCTTATCTTTTCCCCCATGGCGGGGATATACTTCTGTCCTCCGAAACCCGGGTTGACTGTCATGATAAGGATCATGTCAACGTCGTCGAGAAGATATTCGAGGACGCTGAGCGGCGTGGCCGGGTTGAGTGAAACACCGGCTCTCTTCCCTTCCGATCTTATGAGATCCATGGTGCGGAGTATATGGTTATCAGTTTCCGCGTGGACCGTAATGATATCGGCGCCGGCCCGGGCAAAATCGAGCACGAACGCGCTGGGATTGGCTATCATGAGGTGTACGTCGAGGGGCGTGGTGTTGATTCTTCTTATTGCTTTTACGACCATTGGCCCGATGGTAATGTTGGGCACAAAATGACCATCCATAACATCGATGTGCACGAGGTCCGCTCCCGCGTCCTCGACAGCTTTAATCTCCTTTCCCAGATTCAGGAAATCGCAGGATAGAATGGACGGTGCTATCTGTGCTTTCTTCATCGTTACCCTCCATAGTTGATCTTTATCTCTACCTCATCGGCACCATTGAAAATGCTTTTCGGCGGTACGGATGTTTTCATGGCTGTGTTCGTAAAGAAACTCTCTGACTTGGTGTAGGTTACCTTATATTTGATCTTCTTGCTCTCCAGCTCTTCGGAAATCTCACTGATTGCAAAGTCGCCGATATCGGGCATCAGGTAATAGGTGGAACGCCTGGATCCGAGAAAAACCACTACACCCCGCCCCTCGACAACGTTCTCACCCGGCTTGGGAGTCTGCGCCACCACCTTCCCTTCTATTGAGGCCGGCACCCAGATCATCTTCTCCACCTTCAGACCTTTGGCATTCAGCATCTCCTCGGCCTCTCCCAAGGAGAGCCCGGCTATTGCCGGGACTTCGATAAGCGGAGGACCTTCTGAGACTATGACAAGTACGGTTCTCCCCTTTCGGGTCGGGATATCGGCCTCCGGTTTTTGTACGGTGACATGGTTATAGGGTATGTCACGCCTTTTCTCATATCTTACAACATTCAGCGAGAGGCCTTTACTCTGCACTATTTTCCTTGCCTCATCCACTTCCTTGCCTCTCACGTCCGGGCAGAGGACATCTTCACCCCGTTTGAGCAACACATTGAAGGTTACATAGAAGGCAATGACGAAGACGAGGAGGGGGGCCAGAAAATAGAAGGCAGCCTTTTTCCAGTTCATATCTTTCTTAGCCTCGCAATGAAAAACCCGTCCATACCTGTCTCGTGCGGCACAGAGAGGAAATAATCCTTATTAAACAAAAAGGGTAAAGGCTTTTCAAGAACAAAGCCGGCATCCTTGGCGAACCTTTCTATGACCCCCGTTGTCTCCTCGGGTTCGAATGAACAGACGCTGTAGACCAGATGTCCGCCGGTCTTCAGGCTTCCCCACAATGCTTTTAACAGACTTACCTGCTGGGCCCCGAAACGGATAACATCCTTCTCCCCCCGCCGCCATTTTATCTCCGGATGTTTCCTGATAATACCGAGGGATGTACAGGGGGCGTCGAGAAGCACCGCATCAAAAGTTTCATCCTTGAAGGGTAGACGAAGTACATCCGCAGCCACTGAATCTATTCCTTTCGGGGCCAGTTTCAGCCTCTTCATCTCCCTGTCCATTGAGATGAGGAAAGAGCCTTCGTAAAGATGCCTGATCTGCTGGCTCTTCGTGCCTGAACCTGCGCAGGCGTCTAAGAGACGATGACCGCGCGCTGCGGACAGTGCCTCTCCAACCAGTTGGGATGCCTCATCCTGAACTGCCAGATATCCTTCTCTGAAAAGATCACTTGCCAAAATGGGAGCCAACCTTTCCACATAGAGGGCTGATTCCAGGAAGAGACCATCACGGACCCCTATGCCTTGCTCCTTAAGCAGCGCCTTTGTCTCATCCCTTGAAATTCTCCTCAAATCTACTCGGAGAGCATACTCGGGCGTCCGGTTCAGGGAGGAGAGAAGTCTCTCCGTCTCTTCTTTACCAAACCTCTTGATCCATCTTACGGCAAGCCATTCCGGGAATGAATATCGAATGGCAATGGAAGCCTTTTCCGGCGAGAGGGGTCCTTCGGAACCCCCTTTCTCCCGGGTATAAGCCCGGAGCACACCGTTCACAAAGTTGGCTGCAGCCTGACCTTTCCTCTTCTTTACAAATTCCACCGCCTCCTGTACCACGTGATAATAGCCCTTTCACATGAAGGCGAGCTGATACAAGCTTATCCAGAAAAGGTGCCTCAGTTCTTTCTTAGTCTCTCTT
>CAYOYU010000061.1:3081-7472 GCA_964408265.1 uncultured Syntrophorhabdaceae bacterium | reverse complement strand
AATCAAGCCAGAGTTTCCATCGGACCACACCCGAGCATATCTCGTAAATCAACGCCTTCTGCGCATCGGTCAGCGAAGATTCGGAGAAATGGTCATTGATGGTCTCATCGAGAAAACGTCCTCGTTCGACTTCGTCTATGATCCCGGCGGAAATATCTCTGAGGGTATCACCAAACCTATCTTCGATGTGCCATAGCCTCCAGTCTCTGGATCCTCTCCTCGATTGGAGGATGTGTACTGAAGAGGGCAAGGACACCCTTTGCGGTAAAGGGATTAACGATGAACAAGGGCGCCGTGGAAGGGTTTGCATCGTTCATGGGATGATTGGCTACGCCGAGGGTCAGTTTTCTCAGGGCATTCGCCAGATAAAGCGGGTTGCCGGACAGATGGGCACCACCGTCGTCAGCAAGGTACTCCCTGGATCTCGAGATGGCAAGCTGGATGAGCATTGCCGCCACTGCCGCGAGTATGGAGAAGATGATGACGCTGAAGATGTTGCCACCCCCTTCGTCATCATCGCTGCTCCCGCCTCCGAATAGAGCTGCGAAACGGGCCCAATTGGCCAACATCGTGATGGCTCCCGCCAGGGTGGCTGCCACCGTCTGAATGAGAATATCACGATGTTTGATGTGGGACATCTCATGGGCAAGGACGCCTTCCAGTTCTGCTCTGTCGAGTATCCTCAGGATTCCGGTGGTGACTGCAACTACCGCGTGCTCGGGGTTCCGCCCTGTGGCGAAAGCGTTAGGGCTGTCATCCTCTATAATGTAAACCCTGGGCATGGGCAGAGATGCTTTCTGTGAAAGAGCGGCGACAAGCCCGTAAAGCTGGGGGGCCTCAACCTCGGAGACCTCCTTGGCCCCATACATGGAGAGGACAATCCTGTCACAAAACCAGTAGCTCACGAAATTCATGAGCAGAGCTATGCTGAAGGCAATATAAGCGCCGGTTCTCCCGCCGATCAGACTCCCCATGGCCACGACTATGATCGTTAAAACCGCCATCAAGAAGAACGTCTTCGCCTGATTCATTGAATCCTCCAATTTGTTGTCTCTGTACCAGATATTATATATCTTTTTGAGCGTTTATCAAGATTCGCCCCGGCGGGCACCGCTCTCGCTACCGGGTATAGAAGGGTGTCAGACGGGCACAACCGGAATGTATCCTTGACAATGCGCCCTATATTGTTTAATCTATTGGATAAATACGGGCCCATAGCTCAGCTGGAAGAGCCACCGGCTCATAACCGGTAGGCCCCTGGTTCGAACCCAGGTGGGCCCAGTAATTACACACATGGCCAGAGACTTCATTGTACTGAAAGAAAACAAGGAACTGTTAGCGAAGGGGGTGAACCGCAGGGTACACCCCCTTTCAATTTTCTGGAGGGGAAAAATTGGAGCAGGAACTGAGAACGCTTTACGAAGCACAGAAGATCGATACCCAAATTATTGAAAACGAGAGAAAACTGCTCCATGCCCCGAAGAAGATGGAGGAGATGGAGAAGGAAATAGCTGAAACCAAAACAAAGATAGAACAGGAACACCAGATCATAGAGGAGCTGGAAAAGGAGAGAAGGAAGAAGGAAAAAGAGCTTGAAGTAGAGAAGGAGAAGATCAAAAAGTTTGAGTCGAGGCTCTACGAGGTCAAGACGAATAAAGAATACCAGGCCCTTTTAAAGGAAATCGAAAGTGCCAAACAGGCGAATGACAAGACGGAAGAAGACATCATCCTGCTTATGGAAAAAATAGAGGAGCTGAAATCCGATTTCTCCTCCTCGTCAAAGACCCTCGAAACAAGAGAGAAGGAAGTAAAGACGGAAAAGCTCAGGCTCGAAAAGGAGTTGAGCTCGGTAGACGAGGTAATACGTCAGCTCAGGGACGAGAGAGACAGACTTCTCTCGGTGGTAAGCCCCCAGACAAAGGCGACCTATGATATGCTCATAGAACGCCGGGGCGGTGTGGCAGTGGTAAACGTAAAGAATGGACTCTGCCTCGGTTGCTACATGAACATCCCTCCCCAGCTTTTCATAGAAGTGATGAAGAATTACCAGCTCATCCTCTGCCCGAGCTGCAACAGAATACTCTTCTTCCTTGAAGATGACGAATGACCTGGCACGTCTATGTTGACGGAGCATCCTCCGGAAACCCCGGTGAATCAGGGGCAGGCATGGTTGCATTCGATGAAAAAGGCGAAGAAACACTGCGAGGTAGCAAATATCTGGGGCAGATGACCAACAATATGGCCGAATACGAAGCTCTCATTTACGGACTGCAGAAAGCAGGCGAGAACGGGATACGGCACCTTCAGGTTTACACGGACTCGGAGCTCGTGGCTAATCAGGTCTCCGGGCAGTACAGGGTACGCAACGAGAAACTTCGTCCGTACCTGCAGAAAGTCCTAAACCTTATCGGTCAGTTCGATTCCTTCTCCCTTAAACATGTTCCACGGGAGGCTAATCGCATTGCCGATAAGCTTGCAAAAACAGCGGCGGATAAAGGGGCAGGCGGGTGACCGCAGGCGTCAAGCCTGAGGAAAGTCCGGACATCGCAGGGCAGGATGGTCCCTAACGGGGACTGGGGGTAACCCTAAGGAAAGTGCAACAGAAAGTATACCGCCCCGCCGCAAGGCGGAGCAAGGGTGAAACGGTGAGGTAAGAGCTCACCAGCACTTAGGTGACTAAGTGGCTTTGTAAACCCCATCCGATGCAAGGCCAAAGAGGGGGTTGCCGACGAGGCAACGAGGAGAGCCCATCCTTTAACCCGGGTAGGCCGCTTGAGACTCAGGGTAACCTGAGCCCTAAGAGAAATGGTCACCGGCTGGCACGCCAGCAACAGAATCCGGCTTACAGCCTGCCCCTTTTCATAAAGACAAGAAATTAACCAATTGAAGAGACCAAAATGAAGGACCAAGAGGAGCGCTTATGAAAATTCTGGTAGTGGTGGGTATGCCCGCATCAGGCAAGAACATCGCGAGAACCTACGCAGAGTCAAGAGGGTTGCCCTACTTCGCCACGGGGGACATCGTCCGTGAAGAGGTGAAGCGGCGCGGTCTCGAGGCGAATGCCGCCAATACCGGCTTTGTCTCTACGGAACTGAGGGGTGCCGACGGGATGGGCGTCACGCGAAAAGCACTTTCCGTGGCCCTGGCAACGGGCAAGGAGTCGGTCTTCCTCGAGGGCATGAGGTCATGGCCGGAAATAGAACTCATCAGGAGCGCAACGGACTGTCTCGTTATAGCCTTCGTTGCTCCCAGGACGCTACGCCTCGAACGGATAGTCTCTCGGGGCAGATCAGACGATTCTCCGGAAGCCTTCGACGAGAGGGACATGCGGGAGATAGATTACGGCACTGCTGTCCCCATAGCACTGGCTGACGCCTATGTTCTCAACACCGGAAGTCTTGAGGAAGCACTCGACAGAATAGATCAGATCGTAAAGGGATGATCCCGCAACCCTTAAGAGATCTTAGGAATTCGCACTCTTCAGGAGATCCACCATATCACAGGCCGGTGGAACCATAGGCGGATCGTAGTGGATCACGTCTGACGGGCAGGTGGAAGCGCACAATCCGCACCCCACGCAGGTATCCTCCTTCACATGGGCGATAGGAACACTCGATGCTGCTTGAGGCCCGAAAACGGCAATCACCTTTTCCCTGATCTCCATCTCTATGGCTTTGTGAGGACAGGCATCTTTGCAGGAACCGCACCCGCTGCACCGTTCCTCGTTCACCTCGGGCAGTACCCTTTCCTCCTCAGCATCGAGGAGCATCTCGCCAAAGGCACCCAGGATCTCCCTCTTTTCCCATCTCGGAGCCCTTGGATGACGTATGAACCCCACGTGATATTTCTTCCTTCCCCACCGTGTCGGATTCCATCTGAGCTGCGGCTCCGACCGGTAAAGGGAGAGAAACTGACCCTCCTCGAAAAGGTGGACGTAATCTTCAAGCTGCACAACCCTATCAACGGAAAGCGGCAGTTCCCTGCCGGGTCCTCTGATGGTCGCTTTACCATCGCTGAAACTTATCTCTTCATCTTCTTCAAGGTGAATCACCATCACCCCTTCTCTCCGCGCTTCCTCGTACTCCAGCTCGTCATAAGAGGGGGCGACAACGTTTCGCGTCACCACATAGACCGTCTTCCCGGCCCTCCTGAGATCTCTCGCCATGGCGACGAACCTGGAAGAGACAAATTCATAGAACATCCTCTTTCGCGGTTCATCGGCCGCAATGAAGAAGAGACATGATTCGAAATCACCTTCCGGGCCAGCCAGCACAGGTGTCTCCTGCCTGTAGAGGCGATCCTCGTTGGCTTTCACCTCGGACTCCAGGTAGCCGTTACTCCCTGCCCGAAGGCCTGCACCGAAACCGGTGAGGATAGAATCCTTTATGTTC
>CAYOYU010000061.1:0-3071 GCA_964408265.1 uncultured Syntrophorhabdaceae bacterium | reverse complement strand
GGGCTCCAGGGCCCCGCCCGACACATAGACGCCTTCCACATCCGTCTTAAATGGCTCCACTTCCTTGACGAAATTGTACTCGTTCAGGGAAAAGCCGAACAGAGCGCTTAACGACTGGAGCACCGGATTGGGACGGAGTCCGATTGCGAGGACCACATAGTCAAACCGTTCCTCTTTCAAACCGCCTTCCACGAAGTACCGGACATTGACACCGGTCTCGTCTTCGTCGAAATACCGCGAGTTGGCCCTGATAAAACTGACCCCTGCATCCCGTTAAAGCTTCTCCATGTAGAATTCCTGCCCGAAGAATCGGAGATCATTGTAAAAAACCGTGATGGCGGGCTTCGCCCTCTGGAGAGTCCACTTGATCTCCCTGAGGGAATAGGAGCAGCAGACCGAGGAGCAGAGAGGATATTCTTTTGACCGGGAACCTACGCAGAGCACAAAAGCCACCCTGTTAAAGTCCTCGGGAAGTTCCCCATTCCGTTGGTCTATGATTTGGTCGTATTCGAGGCTCGTAAGGACCCTCTTCCCCTTATACTCAACAGGATCATAGGGCGAAAGACCCGTTGCGATGATCACCTTGTCCGCCGTAAGAGTCTGGCCATCCTCCAGGCTGACGATGAACCGGTTCTCTTTCTTCTCCACAGCGGTAATCGCAGCCTGTCTGATGATCGTCAACCGGGGATCGTTCTTTATCTCATCGAGAAATGTCTTGAACCCTACCCTGCAATTCGCAATGCGGGCCATGAGGCCGCCAGGTTCGGCAGCAGATTCCAGGATGGTGACGTCGTGTTTCTGTTTAAGGGCAACCTTCGCGGCAGATATACCGCTTATACCGCCTCCGACTATCAGTATCTTCATAAGGACTTGTTTTCTCCCATAACGTAAAGTAAGAGATCCGTAAGATAAATAACCTTCCTGCCTTCGGCAAAGGTCTTCATGGCCATGTGGCAGAAGGGACAGAAGACAACGATGGTCCCTTTGGATTTGGTCAGAATCAGAGTGGACAGCTTCTCGGTAACCCATTTGTTCAGGAAAAGCTGGTTGCCGCCGCAACAACGGTCCTTCATCTTTTCGCCTTCTATATCGCCGCCGAAGGCGCTTATGGCATCTTCCATGATATTCTTGTTCTTGATGGCGCTCCCTTGGGGCCTCATGAGCAGGCAGCCATAATAAGGGAAAAAGACTTGTCCCTTAAGGTCATTCTTTTGTTCCAGTTTTGAAAGGACTTCATCGTTCAAGAGTTCAAGAGGGCTCAGGATATTGAAGGCTTTGTCGGAATCGGCATCTTTCAAATTCTTGTAACAGGCGGGACAGGGTACAACGATCTCTTTGTGCAGGCCTTCTGCTTTTTTCAGGTTCTCCCCGGAAATACTGAGCAGTTCATTTCTGTCGCCATATTCTAAAGCGCCACAGCAGTTCCAGTCAGGTATTTCCTTGAGGCTGTGGCCGAGTTTCCTGCAAACTTGTCTCACACCTTGATCAAGTTTCTTCGCTGAACCGGTGAGGGAGCAACCTGGATAGTACCCGTATTCCATTATGACCTGCCTTCCTTAGAAGAATTGCCACCCTCCAAAGTCTTCGAAGCTTTTATTCTTTTGACTTTATGGGGGAAGTGAAAACCCGCATATTCCATCCATCTCGGCAGATACTTGATATAGCCGCCTTTCAGGAGATCCGTTGCTGACATCATCACCACGAAAGGTTCATATACTCTGCCCCAGCTGTTCAGGGACTTCTTGAACGCCTTTTCAAAATTGGCTTCTACGCCAAGTGATTCCTTGACGGCCCGGACCACCTCCGGTATCCTGATCTGCCAGGGACACGCCGAGGCACACCGGTAGCAGCTCGTGCAGTATCTTACAAGGGGATGGTCCGCTTTGACCTCTTCGCCCATGAATATCTTCATCAGGAACTCCTGAGGGTTCATGTCGATGGAGAGATCGTTTACTGTGCAGACGGATGCGCACACCTTGCACCCCATGCACACCGAAAAATCCTGACGCCGGTGTCCGGCCAATTTCATGATCTGATCAATCGTCTGCATCTTTCAACTCTTCCTCAAGAAAGGTCACATACGGAATCTGCTCGTCAAAACTGCGGCCCGACATGTAGGAGAATACACTCTGGAGCCTCTCTGACACGCCCTTGAAATACTTGGTAAGAGGTATCCCCTGGGGGCAGGCCTCTTCACAGGCCCCGCAACCGACACATGTCTGGGACACATGGTACATTCGAACAAAATGAAAAAGTTCCTTGCCCTGGGGCATGGCCATGGAACCTGACCGGAAAATTTTATTCAGGAGGGCATCGCCCTTGGGCAGGTACTCATCTCCGTTAAAGACACAATCTATGCAGTAACAGACAGGACACATATTCCTGCAGTTCTTGCACATGATGCACTTTGAAAAGTCCTCACCAAACTGCTTCAGGTCGCTTTCGAACTGCTCTGTCTTCTCTTTCGCGGCAAGGGCCATCTCCGGGACAGAGTCTTCAACGTCCCCTTCCACGAGAGAAACAAAGGTTTCGCCTTTCTCCGTGTAAGGGAACACCCAGAAGTTCCCGTTCTTGTCCACCCGTATGCCTGCATCTCCAACAACTCCCCTTCGCTCTCTGCACATGTTGCAGGCCCACCGCATCTTCCCGGGGTCCTTGAAATAATCCTTTATCCCCTCGAGATCCGTGGGGAGATCCTCGTTCTTGTCCTTCGCGGATACTGCACCAAAACAGTCGATGGAGACAGCAGTGATCTTCTCCCGCTCAATCTGGCTCAATTTGGTCAATTCGGTGTAGGCCCTTATCTCGCAAGGCCTCAGGAGAAGGATGATCTCTGTTCCCTTGGAGAAAAGACGGCGCAGATAGAACGCACCATTGGTGCTGAAATCAGGATTAAAAAGGGTGTAGTTAGCGAGGTTTTCTTTAAAGATTCGGTGTCCCACACCATTATCAGCCTTCTCAAATCCCAGGACCAGGTGCTGGTCTTCCTCCAGGAATCGGCTGAGAACCGCCTCCAGATTGCCGTCCTTAATTTTCTTTCCGCCCATTTTTCCTTTCCTTTATCTCGTTGT
>CAYOYU010000060.1:5786-21536 GCA_964408265.1 uncultured Syntrophorhabdaceae bacterium | reverse complement strand
AGCCTTCCTTGGTACTCATGTAAGGTGAGCCGTCACTGGTGATGGGGACAAGGAACTCCTGCTCGCCTAATATCTCGTACTTGTAAGGGTACCGCTGTTTGCTCGGCTTCTGCGAGAATCCCTGCCAGTCTTCGTAAATCATATCCTGGCCCACCGCAGGATCCTGGGTGTCGGATGCCGACAGCTTTCTTATGCGCCGGAGACTGTTGATGTACATGAGAAAGAGGTCGGGCTTATTGGGATCGATATAATAGAGCTGGTTAATGATATTCCCGTACAGGTCCCGGGGGGCCTGGTTCATGTACTGAAAGACCCTCAGTTCTCCCTGTTCCTTGGCCCGGTTGTCGAGCCACCCAAGGGGTTCGACCTTAACCCTGCCCTGAAGCCTGACGCAATAGGCCGTTGCCATGCCTTCGTAATCATTCCTTAAATCACCGGTGTAGCCAAAGACGTGCTCCCAGTAAAACTCCCCGTCAAGGTTGTAGCTCTTGTCCCAGTTGTACATGATCTGCTGGGCCTTATGGGGTCCTGACGGCTTCGGAAAAGGAAACCCCGCCGTATAGGTGTCGTTCAGGATGTACCCATCCTTGTCCTGCTTTGAGGTCCCCGCATACTTCTTGGTGGCCTCCATCACCGGCAAGGGATGATAATATTGCCTGGTGGGTACGACCTCGATCTCCGTGAAGTTGCACACATGGCGTCTTCCCGAAGTCGGCGTAGGGTTAAACCGATTGTACATGTGCTTCCACATCAGCTTGTCAAAGGGGTACTTGGCTTTATCCTTGTACGTATACTTGCCCGGTTTAATCTCCGGGGCCAATTTACCGACCACATCGGGCGACTTGAAGCCGACCACTTCGGCCCAGAGTGCTTTCATGGTTTCAATGTCGTACGTGACCGCTTTATAAGCATCTGCCGGCATGATCTTCTTATACCCTTGAATATTGGTGTAGAAGGGTGACGGGTCATCAATCGGAGCCTTGTACTTCTCCAGCTCCTTTATGCCGTACTCATATTTCTCCCAGGCGATAGCTCCCGATACCATCAGTACCGAGAAAAGAATTACAAGAACAAATATCTTTCCTATCTTCATACTCTTACTCCCTCCTTCGAGTTGATTCACCTGCTGGACGCTCACCGGGCCGCAAAACGGTCTCGCCTCCTGCAACTTCTATACTCCACACCGGGTGTACAGGGTCAAGACGGTCGTCCATCTTCGAGCCGGCCTCCATTCCCACTGCTTATTGAAACTTGTACTGGACCTTGCCAAAGACATAATCCTTGTTGTCGAAGACTTCGAAACCGTAATTCGGTTTGTTGCCGTCGAGGAATACGGCTCCCAGGGTAAAACGCCAACTCGTGCTCCAATCATAGGTCGCCTGCACGCGCAAGAAGTTCCCGTCGTTGGTCACGTCGCGCATCCAGAATACTGAGGGCACCAACTTGGCATTGAAATACTGGGTGCTGAGGAATAATGATGTCCAGAGATTGTCCTTGTGAAGGGTGTCAACCAGGGCTGCATCGTTATACTCCTGACCGGCTGGAAGGTCCATCACCCGGCGGTACACGACCTGTGGGGAAATCGTGAAGTAGGACTTCGAGTTCAGGGCCGGGATTTTGATCTTCCAGTCGACTCCCAGACCGGCTCGCAACTCATCGGATTTCTCGAAATTGGCCAGATTTTGATCTGTGAAGGTCTCGTTAAATGCGTAAAAGCCTTCAAAGCGAACTACAGGATTAACACCGCCCAGAGCGGAAGACTTGAGTAACGCGATATCACGACTGGCGGACAAACCCACGAAATGGAGCCTCCGGTACTCACCATCCATGAGAAAGTGGGCCAGAGTCCTGCCGTTAGATGCAGGCGGGAACCCGGTAAAGGGATCAAAATTCGGGTTAATCTTCAGGACCGGCTGGTTGTCGAGACCGTAAAAGTAGTTGAGAGACAGAACGGTATCCTTTACTATACCCTTTATCCGAAATGCGTACTCGAATGCGCGGCTGCTCCATCTGGCCGGTTTCTCAAGGTTATAGAAGGCATCACCAAATATAAACCCACCAGGCCCTTCGACTCTAAAATAAGGAGCCCAGATTCCCGCATCGGCATTCCCGACGACGATGTCCTGGCCGGTGATAAAATCTGCGTTGGGATTGAAAGTGAACTCCACCGTGAGGTCCTGTAGCCAGGAGCTTTCGATCTTGGGGTACCACTCACTTCTCAGCAGCCATATGGGAATGATCGTATTTTCGAACTCCACGTCGGCAAAACCACGCCGGGCGTCCAGAGGATTGATCTGGTCCATGATCCGGAATCCGTCCATCTCTCCCCAGGTGACAATCTGTTTCCCAATGCGGAACATGAAATTCTGAGGCCTCCAAGTCATATGGAGTTCATTCAACACCTGCCAGTAATTGTTGTCGTTGCCCATACGTGAGCGCGAGTCCTCGAATAATTTGTCGCTCCAGGAACTGTCATGGCGATTCAGCTCGTACGCCCAATCCGTGGTATAACGAAGAGACGAATACATGGATAGATTCTGGGTAGGTTTGTAATTCCCTTCAACAAAGAAGGTTGTCAGGGCAGACTGAAGGCCGTGCTTCGTATCATAGTCATTGTGAAGGCCATATGCCCCACCTTGAGCGACATACCCTAACAAGGTGAACGGCTTGCCTCCGACCAAGTATTCCATCGCTCCGACAGGGCTGCTTCCAATCCCTGTCACCGCAGCCAGTATTAAAAGGTACATTAGCAGTCTTCTTTTCATAGGCGGATCCTCTCTTCTCTCCCCCCTCTTAAGGGTGTTAGGTAGCAACTTCCTATCATCCTCCCGAACTTCGCCTATAGCCAAGTATCCTTCATTCACCCCCTTTCGCCACCCCGGAATCAGGCGCTCGCGGCGCTTAGGGCTTCCGGCGGTGTCGAGCCTCTCCGGCTGATAAATTTGGGTTTAATAATATAGATCACCAATGGATGCAACGTCAGACACAGGATGACGTTTGTAGCCATGATCATAGAAAGAAAGAACCCCACTTCTGCCTGGAACTTCATTTCAGAGAAGAAATACCACGTGATGATAGGCAGGATAACCGTGAATCCCGTATACACCACGGCTTTGCCGCAGGTACAAATGGATTGGATGATGGTCTGATACCAGTCCCCTCCCTGGAGGGGATACTCCTCTATGGCCCGGCTGTATAGGTAGATGGCAAAATCAACACCCAAACCTGCCCCGATGGCAGCAATAGGCAGGGTATTGATGGAAAGTCCAATACCCATAATATTCATGTAGGCCCCGGCCACGCTGTTAGCCAGAATCAGGGGAAGGGTAAGCATGAGACCTGCAGTGATCGACCAGTAAGAGAAGGCACAGAGAACGAAAAGGGCGAGGTAGACTGCTAGATCGATCTGCAGGTGGGATCGTTTCATCTCCTCGTTGAGAGCGATCTCCATGCCTATTCTCCCGCCTGCCAGCTTGAACTCTCCTTGTTTAATCTTGGCCGGATGGGTCTTAAAGAAATCGTACGAGGCGTCCCGGATTCTCAGAAGGTTATCGGAAGTATGGTCAGCAAAATAGAGGGTCAGCTGGGCTCTCTCCAGAGTACGGTCGATGTACCGACCCAGGGTTGCCGGATCAGTCGACGATTTCACATAGCCCATGAGACCCGTGAGGAGTTCCGGCTTTCGGACCAGTTGGTACCACATCTGGTCCCCGTCGTGGAGCGTCACATTGACCATCTTCACCGTGTTTATCAGAGAATCGGGTGATTTATAGATGTCCGGAAGGCGCTCCTGCATGTGACGGTCAAAGGCTTCAAAGGTAAGGAGCACTTCCGGGTCATAGACCGATTCCCTGGCTCCTTCGTAATAGATCAGGTAATTCTCCGAAGATGCATCAAACCCCTTATTGATCAAGGCCTGATCCTTATTGTAGGTATGGTTGTCATAAAAGACCGGTGAACCAGGCGTGCGGTCGCCGATCTTCAGCTTGCTCGTCTGCCAGAAACAGGTTATGGTCAGAAGCACGATCAAGCCCCCTACCACCCAACGGCTGCCGGGAGCAATGGAGAACCGTGTCACCGCCATCATCATCCGTGCCTTCCAGTCAATCTGGCAGCTCTCCTTTGCCCAGGATTCGCTGGCCACCTTAAGCGGTATGAGACTGCAGACAGCCGGCACCATGAAACCGGTCATGAGAATAGTCATCATCCAGAAGCTCATGATCACCGCCAGATGCTGCATCAGGGCTATCTTGGCAATGAAAAGGACGAGGAAGCCGGCCACGTCGGCAACGACTGCGGCAAAGTTCGGGATGAACATGGTGCGCATGGTCTCATAACAGGCGACTGTTCTGTCGTTCCCGCTTGCGTTCAGCTCCTCAAAGTAGCGGTAGGCGATCTGATGGGAGTTGCCTATCATTCGTGAACCTACAAGGAACCCAAGCACGTAGAGCATGGGGTTGAAGTTGATCCCGGTAAATCCTATGAAACCCAACCCCCATATGGTGAGTATTCCTGCGTTAACGAGGGGCGAGATCATGCCCGGGAAATTACGGTAGATAAGCCAGAGGATAAGGGCAATAGCTGCGATACTTATCCCGAAGACCATATACATCTGGGTTTTCAGGCTGTAGATCCAGCCCATGAGCATGGGATAGCCCACTATGTGCACCGATGTCTCTCCGTCGCTGTAATCTTTGGTCAGCTTTCGCAGCAACAGAAAGATTCTTTGATAGGAGATGTTCTCTTTCATCTCGGTGATAAGCAAAGCGGACGTACCATCCCTCGAGACCAGCGATCCGTTGTAGGCGGGCGAGGAGAAGACATTCTTCTTCAGCGCTGCCATCTTCTCCGGGGTATTCGGGATATCAGGCCACATGAGGGGATCGATGTTGATCTCCCCCTTTTTTGCGGCCACGACGATCTTCACCGACCGGCTGGCGAGGGAGACGGTCAGACTGCGGTAAACCTCTTCCCAGTTGGCCACTTCACTGGTCATCCTTTGAAGCTTCTTCAGGAAGGCCTCATTAAAGATATCACCGTTCTTGACCTTGAGCGCTATGGCCAGCGTTGACCCACCGCTTCCGAATACCTCAGAAAACCGGTGATGGAGTTTGAGGTAGGGATGATCGTAGGGGAGCATGTCGGTCAGAATGACCTCGCCCTTTATCTTAAAGGACCCGTACATAAAGACCGCCGTCAGTATGAGAATGAGGATAAAAAGCGCCATTCTGTGTTTCGTCAAGAACTTGCAGGTACTGTCCAACCACGTAAGCTTCATATCTGTTTTCATGATCCTGCCTTTCCCATTCACATTAGGTTTAGTAGTCGACGACCTGTTTCCAGGATGACGGGTCCTTCCCCTCATTGAGATAGATAACCCCGCTCCCACCCACCGCGATATAACCGGCATTGCCACGCCGGGCAACCCCATAGATCCAGCTATAGATGACCGGAGGATCAAAGGTCGGTTCCTTCCATGTCTTCCCATTGTCCAGGGAGGCAAGAACTACCCCGCTTCCGCCAATCACTATGGTTCGCCCCTTTTCCATTGCCACACCGAACAGTTGAGTCTTGGGCGCCTTAACCGCAACGTCCTGCCAGGTCTTCCCTCCGTCCACGGTTTTTGTAACATAACCGTCAATACCCACTGCCCAGGCAGTCTGGGGATCCACGGCTATCACGTCAAAGAGGTAGTTTCCCGCTTCCACGTCCCCCGTTTTCTCAGAGATCCCAAACCCTCCGGCCTCCTGAACCCACTTTGCCCCACCATCCCGGGTATGATAGATAAGGCCGTATTCGCCCACCGCCCATCCATTGTTACGATCACAGAAGGAGAGAGATTTCAGAATGTAGTCCTGGTCCTTGAATTTCACATTCCAGTTCTTTCCTCCATCGCTGGTATAGAATATATGGGTCCACTCCGACACGATATAGCCGATATCAGGGGTGACAAAGAAGACCCTCATGTGCCAGAACGGATTGGGGGACTTCTGCTTTTGCCAAGTCTTGCCACCATCTCGTGTATTGATGATGATCCCTTCTTCACCGACAGCCCAACCCCTGAGGGTGTCAACGAAGAAGACGGAACTCAAAGTCAGATCGGTTCCTGTCTTCTGCCTTTCCCACGTCTTTCCTCCGTCACTTGTGTGCAGGATGCAGCCCCACCGACCCGACACCCACCCTTCTTTCTCGTTCGGAAAACTTGCCGAGAAGAGGTCGTCATAGATCTGCTGTTTTCCCTGAACGGCAGGAACCAGAAAACAGAGTGAGCAAATCAACACCAGGAAAACTGATACTAGTCCTTTAAGAATTGATCGTGATGTCATGGCTGTCTCGAGCTCCTTTCTGCGCAAGAAATGCGGTCAATCCGGTTTTTGACCCTTGAACTGTAGGATGGTTTTTTGTTAGGTACCAAATAGCAAGACTTGTGCCAGCGGTCACCTGCATGCCTTCCGCCTCCATCTAAGCAACAATATCAATATGTTGCCAATAGCAGCAACACTGCACGCTTTGACGATGGGTAACTAACTACCCACTTCTTGGGAAACTCTTAGGGGCACGAATGATGCCGAAGGAAAGTATACAATGGGAAAGTATGATTACAACCCCAGTAGGTCCGCTGAAGTCGCTCCAATTCTGAGTCTTGGTGTTTAAAGGTTTGCGGAGGAATGGACGTGCCGTGACACCAATCATGGGGATAGTCTGCAGAAGCATTCCCGATGTGGAGCCCGATTCCAACCAAATTGCCTGAAATAATCTAGTATACCTATAGGGTATCTCAATACCCACTCCCTCCCCCCGAACGGCCACTTCTTTTCAATACTTACGGTAATCAGCCGCGGAAACATGGAAGCGCTTAAGGAGCTTCCTGAAGTTGGCACGGTCCAGATCGGCCCGCGCGGCAGCCTTACTCACGTTCCCTTTGTACATTGAAAGGAGTGTGATCACGTACTCCCGCGTCATATTGTCGATGGTCCCTTCTTTGAATTCCTTAAAAGCGGGTACCCGGTCCGTTTTGCCCTCATCAGTCCGCACGATCTCATTCGGAAGGTCTTCGAGTGTGATCGTATTACCTTCTTTGAAGATCATCGCCCTCTCTATGGCGTTTCTCAGTTCACGCACATTGCCGGGCCACTGGTAGGCCATCATCAGGCCATACACCTCTTCAGCAACGGCGATCACCCTCTTCTTGAATCTGGCATTAAACTCAGCGAGAAAATAGTTCACCAGAAGGGGAACATCCTGGTGCCGCTCCCTGAGCGGGGGTACGCGCAGGGAGACCACATTGAGCCTATAATACAGGTCCTCTCTGAAGCGACCCGCCTTTACCTCGTCCCTCAGGTCCCTGTTGGTGGCCGCAACAATATGGATATTGGCCTTCCTGGTTCTCGTGTCCCCAACCTTGGAGAACTCCTTTTCCTGGATCACACGAAGCAGCTTTCTTTGCAGCACAAAAGGGAGCTCACTGATCTCGTCAAAGAAAACGGTACCTTTCTCGGCTATCTCGATATAGCCCTTTTTTTCCGAATAAGCCCCTGTAAAAGCCCCTTTCACATGGCCAAAAATCTCGCTTTCCAGAAGCGTCTCGGGCAAACCGCCACAGTCGATAGTGATAAAAGGTCTCTCCCGTCTTGTCCCCGAATAGTGGAGGGCTCTGGCTATCAGTTCCTTGCCCGTTCCACTCTCGCCTGTGACCAGTACCGTGCTGTCGGTACTCGAAAGGGTTTCCACGGCCCTGAGCAACTTCTTCATCTCTCTGTCATTGGTAACGATTGCAGAGAAAGGTGACTGGTCGAGGAGCCTCTCTCTGAGCATCTTGTTTTCTGCCCACAGCGCCCTTTGCTCAATGGCACGCTTTATGATCAAGTCAATCTCATCGATGTTATAGGGTTTCGTTACGTAGTCGAAGGCGCCTCCCCTCATAGCCTCCACGGCTGTCTTGACACTCCCGTAACCGGTGAGGACGATAACGGGAAGATCGGCGTCTAATTCTTTTATCCGTTTAAGGAGTTCCAACCCTCCCATTTCGGGCATCATGAGGTCGACGATAACCGCAGCGGGCACCATTTTCCTGATGGTGTCGCAGACAACGGTGGGGCTGGAAACCCCGATGGCGTCATAACCGAGCATTTCAAGTGAACGGCATAATACAGCCCGTGCCTTCTCTTCGTCATCGACAACCAGTATCTTCGTCATAGTACCTCCCCTAACCGCAAGCACCCTCTACAGGCAGGGTGATCTTCACTTGAGTCCCCATGCCAGGCCTACTTTTCAGCTCAATATTTCCATGGTGATCTTTCACTATTCCGTAACTTATGGAAAGTCCCAGGCCTGTTCCTTTTCCGGCAGGCTTCAGACTGAAAAAAGGATCGAACACCCTATCCAGGTAATCCCCCTCGATTCCCTGTCCGGTATCGGAAATGGTCACTTCGATCATTCTCTTGCCTGGCCTGCCTTTCTTCGACCTGCAGGCGGTGACCACCTCCAGCCGCCCACCATCGACCATGGCCTGCACGGAGTTGAAAAGTATGTTAAGAAAGGCCTGCTGCAGCTCGGTAGAACTGCCCGTCGTGAGAGGAAGGGTCTCATCATAACGGTCCTCGAGGGTAATGTTCTGCGATCTCAATTGGACTCTCAGGAGGCGGAGCGTATTGTCGAGAACTTCGTTGACCTGAATTACGCCTTTCCCTGTCTCGCTCTGGCCCGAAAAAGTGAGAAGCTTCCTGATGATGCCGCTCGCCCGTTGAATTTCCTCGTCCACTATCATGATATCGGGGAGTACATCGGGGTGGAGGTTGGGATTCCGTGCCAACAATTGGACATAACTCGATATTATGGACAGGGGATTATTGATTTCGTGGGCTATGCCCGCGGTGAGCTGACCTAGGGCCGAAAGACGGTCCATCTGGCTGATCTTCCTGTAGACCGATTCCACCTCGGATTTCCTCTTTTCTAACTCCGACGCCATTTTATTGATAGAGACAGCCAGAAGACCGATCTCGTCTTTTCTTTCCACCGTTATCCGGTGCTCAAGGTCGCCGCTCCCTATGATCCGTGTCCCCTCAATAAGTTTTTCAATCTCTTTGAGGGATTCGGAAAAAGAGGAAATGAAACTCATCATGGGGAGAAGGGTCTTTTCAGACTGCTCCCTGTCAGAATGCACAGAGTCGTCCCCCCTCACGGGAACGTTGATTCTCCGCACGGTATGTCCTCTGCCCTTGGGCAACACACAGTGAAGACGCCATCCGTTGCATTCCACTGAACCGTGCAAAAGATACGCCTTTCCGGAAGAGAGGGTTACTTCTTCCACCTGTATATCATCTATGGCATAACCGCTCTTCGCTCCCTTCTGATTGCGCTCCTTGTTCACTAGCACATCATCGCCTCTGAGGCTCTCCATACCTTCGACGGAGGAAATTACGAGGTTCCCCCTGGCGGACACAAGAAACGCATACCCTTGGGGTGTCATCTTCAGAATTCTGTTGAGCGGCTCAAAGATCTCCTCCAGGTTAATATCAAGTCCTAAGGCAGCACGAAAATCATTCCCCACGTAAACCGGACTGGCACAGGTGATCATCCATTTCTGCGCAAGAGGACACAGGTAGGGCTCGGTCCACTTTGCCTTACGCTCAGGGTTGTGCTGCTTATCGACGATATAGAAGAAACTATATTCCGCGGGTCTGAAATGGGGTGGCAGGACAGACATATCTTTCCAGGGGTATCCACGGGTCGTTCCTGTCCTGTTCGCGATGTGGACGAAGAGAATATGGTGAGAGCGACGGGCAACCTCCATAAATATGGGCTCCAAAGCCTTAGTGGCACGGACAAAATGCCAGTCTTCGTCGGCAACACAGTCGGCATTGGCCAGGAAGACACAGCTCCTCGCTTGGTCCGCCCAATCTTCGTCGGTCCTTCCTTCATCATATCTTGAGCTCTGCAACATTTGTTCGGCGAAGGCCTTGAGCATGGTTCCCTGTTCATTGATCTCCTCCATGCGCCACTGCACCCGGTGCATTTCGGCAATGATTTTCTGGAACGTAAGCTGGCTCTGTGTTTTCATCTCCATGATGATACCACACTTGTTATTCTCTTATGCAAGGTCTTCCCGGGGCCGTCGTTATCTAAGATCCTTCTCAAGAATATTTCCGCCGCCGAAACCTGCAGAGTAAACTCATGCCCGCCATGCCCGGATATATTTCAGGTATTTCTCGTGGTCTGATATTTGTGCACTTGCAAATGACGTACCACCAGCCCCTACCCACCGGAATTGCTGCTAATTCAGTTGATTTGCAGGGACCAAGGAGCGAGCTGTCTTCAAACGATGGGTTAATTAGTACCCATGGGGTGGTTGGACCATCCCGTCCAGGCACGTGAGCCCCATTCCAAGTCCTTTCCAGTGACTTCCCTGCCTGTTCGGCAGACAGGTGTCGCCGGGTACCCGCCATCATGGATGGTGGGTGCGGGAGGACAGGTGGGCGACGTGAGCCAGGGAAGAACAGAAGGTAAGAAGTTGCCTGCGCCCGCCAGGGTGAGAAGGTTTGAAGCTGAGCTCTTTAGCGACTTCTGTCGCGTGAAGGGGAGGCTCACACGGCTCTGCCGGGTGAGGGGGCGACGTGAGCCCCATTAAATAGACAGACCCCTGCGCCTGAGCCTTGTGCCCTTATGTGCTGCGGTGTGTTCAAAAAAGTTTGGGAAGAAACACGAGCCGGGGATAGGAGGAAAGGGAACGTAAATGGCTTTGCGTGCCGCCTTTCCTCCTATGTGTTAGCCGATCAGGTAATCATGCGGGTCTAATCCTTCGCATAGCGCTGCCTGCGTCCTTCAGCCTTCAACCGCCTTTTTCTTGCCTCTCTCGCTTTGCGCCTTTCCCGTTCCGAGGGTTTCTCGTAAAAGGACTTTCTCTTCACGTCCTTCAGCACGCCCTCCCTTTGGATATAGCGCTTTAAAACCTTCAGTGCTTTTTCAATGTTGCCATTCTCGACGTAAATATCCAAGAAACCTCCCTTTGTTAATATCTTCTCCGTCCGCCACCCTGCCTGCCGCCGCCGCTGCCCCTCTCGCGTTGGGGTTTCGCGTCATCTACATTCAAGGTACGACCCATGAGTTCCGTGCCGTTCAAAGCCGTCTTCGCCTTCTCTGCTTCCTCCTGCGTCGACATCTCAACAAATCCGAATCCTTTCCCTTCCAGTACCGTCACGGACTGCACAGTACCGTGCTGAGCAAAAAGCTCTTTCAACTTCTCTGAATCGACGGACCAGCTCAGGTTCCCTACAAACAGTCTTTGTCCCGGCATAAAACCCCCTTCGGTTTTCCCTTACCTGAAAGCGTTGAATGAACAAAAACATACCTTCTAAGGTAGAGGAAGAGTGATGTTCGCATATAATATAATGCATCGGGACCGATAGATATAGTAAATAACGCATCTGGAATGCAGAAGTCGTGAATTAATAGCACCTCTTTGCCTGTCTATGGTCAAGAGATACCATTAGGTTACGGCAATCTGAAAAGAATTCCATAACCAGGGGCTCGCAATATGGTACAATCCGTAGGGGACATCCATGGAACAATTGCGGCTCCACATAAACTCCCGCAGGCCGATATTATTTGCGTCCCTTTCAATTGCTCTTTTGGCGGTAATATTTTTCACTCCCCTTGGTACGCTCCATTCCGCCGAAAAACCGGGCATCGTCGCACCGGTTCTCTGGCCTTCCGAAATAGAAAACTGGCGCATAGCGGAAGGACCCACCCTTTATGGCCCCGATAGCGCCTACGAATACATGGACGGCGCAGCAGAATTCTTCCTCGCTTACAACATGAAGAGACTCGTCGTCCTGCGTTATGAGAAACCCGGACGTCCGGCTATCTTTCTCGAAATATATCTCACCTCTTCTCCCGAGGACGCCTACGGCATTTTCTCATTCCAAAGCGACGATCCCGGGGCCGGGATAGGCCAGGGCTCCGAGTTCGGCGGAGGCCTCCTGCGCTTCTGGAAGGGCCCTTACTTCGTCACCGTTTACGGCGAGGAGCCGGCATCCGACGTCGAAGAGGCAACACTCGGGATTGGCAGAAACGTGGCTTCCTCCATACCCGAGACAGGGAGCCCGCCGAAACTCCTTAGCCAGCTCCCTCGGGAGGCAGCCTCGTTCAAGCGGACTCAGTCCTGGTTCCTTCGCAGCCATATCCTCCTCAACCAGCGGTTCTTCGTCGCCCGGCAAAATGTCCTCAACCTCTCCGGCGACGTGGAGGCAGTTCTCGCCCGCTATGAATCGGGGAAGAAGAAGATTCATCTCCTCCTAATCGGATATCCCACACAGGAGAGAGCACAGACGGCACTTGCGAACCTGGAAAAGGCTTACACCAGCAAACCCGGCGAGACGTTCTCTCTGAAATCGGAAGAGGGAACATGGACCAGAGGCGAGAGACAGGGGAGGTTCCTTGTCATCGTTTTCAATGTGCCTGATGAGAAGCAGGCGGCACAACTCACCGCAGCTGTTTCCACGGGCCTGGAGGTGAAAAGAAAATGACGGAGAAGAGAGGAATAGGACGCCGCGACTTCCTCAGGGGTGCGGCAGGGATACTGCTTTCCACGGCTATAGGCGGTATAAATCCGCCAGCGGTCGTCGGGGCCCAGGCAAGGTCAAGAGTCGTTCTTGTGAGGAACAAGGATGTCATCAGCCCCGAAGGGCGGCTGGACACAATGGTCCTCAGGAGTATGCTCGATGACGCGGTAAAAGTGCTCACAGAAGAGACGGAACCCCTGAAAGCATGGAAGAGTCTCATCAAACCCGCAGATGTGGTGGGGATAAAGACAAACCAATGGCGCCATCTTCCCACGCCCCCCGAACTGGAACAAGTCATCCGCAGTCGCGCTATCGAAACAGGGGTGGCTGAAACAAGAATCGCCATAGACGACCGGGGTATCAGGGATGATCCCGTCTTCGTCAACTCCACGGCCCTCATCAATGTTCGCCCCTTACGGACCCACCACTGGGCCGGCGTCGGGACCTGCCTCAAGAATTACATCATGTTTGTTCCAACCCCGTCAGCCTACCATCCCGACGGCTGTTCAGATCTGGGCAAAATATGGACCCTCCCCGGAGTCAAAGGGAAGACCAGACTCAACATACTCGTTGCCCTCACACCGCAGTTTTACGGCAGGGGGGCAAATTTCTTCGACAGGCGCTATGTCTGGTCTTACAAGGGCCTCATAGTAGGGACTGATCCCGTAGCCGTTGACGCCACAGGCGCCGAACTGCTTCGCCTGAAAAGGATCGCTCATTTCGGCGAGGACAAGGCACTTGATGTGGCCCCTGTCCACATCCGTGTAGCTGAGGAGAAATACAACCTCGGGGTGTCGGACCTCAGGAGAATTGAGATCGTAAAGATCGGTTTGAAGGAGGAAAGTCTACTCTAAGCAGAAGCCAGGCTGATCCACGGACGGCAACCCCGGACCGGTCTTGCGCCCGGCATTGGCACCACATTAGGAGACGATCAGGGGAAGGACTCAGCCACAGGCAAGGCAGATTCTTCTGTAGAGGCAGAAAAGCTGATCACACTGCGCTACTGCCTTCCCGAAGCAGTCGAAATTCCCTTCCCGAAGCTGCCTTCTCCTGTAGATCGGGATAAGACTTTCCCGCAGGCAAGGATGGCAGAGGGCTCCGCTTGGTTCGAGGTCATCGTCACCGTTTTTCACTTCCCACATTGTCTTGCACTTCACGCATATATAGGCAGTCGTAAGTCACCTCACAAGCACAAGGCCACTGCTCCTGAAATATTGCTTTGCAACTAGCGTGCCAACAACTCCGGATAACATCCATGGCCGATTCAACGGCATCAGGACTTCGGGGAATTGGTTTAAATGGGCCAATTGGAGACGCAATTATCACAAAAGCCGTCCTGCCCTACAGGAAAATGACCCCTCCCCCAAGAGTCTTACAGGACCGAAGGCTCTGGCCCAGGAACCGTCGCACGGACGAGAGAATATACTTTCTCCACTACTACTGCATCGAGGGCGGATTGGTCTTATCTTTATCTACATAAGGAATTTGGCAGGCCAAGCAGCGCCTGCAGAAACCACTCTCAAGGGAAAGGAGGATCATATATGGCTCAGACAGCGAGGGAGAAACAGAAGGAAAAGGTGATTGAGGCCCTGAACAAGGCCCGCTCCATGGAGCTCCACGCAATTCACCAGTATATGTCGCAGCATTATCATCTGGACAACATGGATTACGGTGACATGGCGGCAAAGGTGAAACTCATCGCCATAGATGAGATGCGTCACGCTGAAATGTTTGCAGACCGTGTGGAGGAGTTGGGCGGCGTGCCCACCTCGGATCTGGCAGCGAAGGTTGTGAAGGGACAGAAAGTGGATGGTGTCTTTGTCTTCGACGCCAGCCTCGAGGATAATACCATAACCGTCTACAATGAGTTCATAACCCTCTGCCGGGAAAACGGCGACAGCATCACCCTCAAGCTTTTCGAGACGATCATCGATGAGGAGCAGATCCATTTCAACTACTTTGATAACGTGAGAGCTCACATCGAGAATCTTGACGGAGCTTACCTCGCCCAGATAGCAGGGACCCCTTCCGCTACCGGATTGAACACCATGGGTTTTGTGGCACGCCAGGGCGGGGGCGGCAACCCGGCAGGCGCATAGACTCCTGATGAGGCTCAGGTGTCTCTGAACCTGAGCCTCAGGTTGTATACCTCGGGAAGCGTCTCCTTCTCGATATCGAACCCCATCTTCTCGAAAAGGTGGAGCATGATCCGGTTTTCCTTCAGCACTTCGGCGGAAAAACCGAGAAGCCCCTGTGCTTTGGCAATGTAGGTGAGATGGGAGAGGAGTTCCGTACCTATTCCTCGGTTCTGATACTCGTCTCCCACCATGATGGCCACCTCTGCGGTATGGGCGCCCTCATTCCCCCGGTACTGGGCTACGCCGGTTATGATCTCCCTTCCCCCCTTTTCCTGAATGGCCAGGACCACCATGGCATTCCTGTAGTCGATGACCACGAAGAACTGCTGCAGTTTGTCGTGGGGCATGCTCTTGCGCTGAGTGATGAACCTCTTATAGATAGTCGTTTCCGACAAGGAGTAGAAGAATTCCCTCAATAAGGGCTCATCGCTTATCTTCACCGGCCGGAGCATAACCTTCAAACCGCTTCTCGTTGTCTTGTAGGCCTCGAGTTCCTGTGGGTACTTGCCACCCTCGCCTGCGATGTATGCCTGGTCCTTGTATATGAGGGAAAGCTTCCTGGCTTCCTCGATGAGGAAGGGCTGAAAATCGGGGTGCGCGATGGCAATGAGCGCCATGGCCCGCTCCCGGATGTTTCTGCCGTGAAGATAGGCGATGCCGTGCTCCGTGACCACATAGTGGACGTCTCCCCGCGTCAGGGTTACACCGGCACCTTCCTTGAGAAGAGGTACTATTCTCGATACCGTACCATTCATGGCCGTTGACTGGAGCACCAGGATCGTCTTTCCGCCGGGCGCGAGGGCAGCCCCCCTCATGAAGTCCGCCTGGCCTCCGATTCCGCTGTAGAAGGTTCGGCCGATTGACTCCGATGTGGCCTGGCCCGTAAGATCTATTTCCAGGGCGCTGTTGATGGCTGTTATATTCCGTATTCCCGCTATTATACCGGGGTTGTTCGTGTAGTCTATGGTCCGGAATTCAATGTGGGGATTGTCGTTGATGTATTCATAGGTCTCCTTCTTCCCCATACAGAAAGCAGCCACTGTCTTGCCCCG
>CAYOYU010000060.1:0-5776 GCA_964408265.1 uncultured Syntrophorhabdaceae bacterium | reverse complement strand
CTTCTTTCGGATAGTACCGCCTGCCCCGAGCTGGTCTATGGTCTCTACGGTCTTTCCCTCCACGCCGCCCTTCATGAGTGCCACAATACCCTCACTGAGCAGCTCCGTATGGACCCCGAGGTCCTTCTTGCTCCCCAGGTTGGAAAGGATGGCATTGGGGATGCTGCCGTAGCCCACCTGTATCGTATCCCCGTCCTCCACGATACGCGCCACATACTTGCCGATCTCCTGGGCAATGGCGTCGGGAACTACCGCCTCCCACTCAAGAAGCGGTTCATCTTCGGCCATGATGAAATCGACATCCCCGATGTCGATGAAGGAGTCTCCGTGGACCCTGGGCATCATGGAGTTGACCTGGGCGATCACAAGGGAAGCGCTTTCGACCGCTGCCTTCACGATGTCCACGCTCACGCCGAGACTCATGCACCCGTGCCTGTCAGGCGGAGAAGTCTGCACAAACGCCACGTCGATTCCGATGAATCTGCGGCGGAAGAGCCCCGGAACCTGGGAAAGAAAAATGGGCGTGTAATCGGCAAGACCCGTGTTTACGGCCTTTCTCGTGTTGTTCCCGATGAAGAAGGCGTTGTGGCGAAAATTCCGCCGGAACTTTTCATCCGTGTAAGGCGCCACCCCGAGGGTCCAGACGTGGAGGACTTCTGTGTCGAGGAAGGCCTTGGGGTGGGACTCGACATAATCGATGAGGGAGCGGACGAGCTGTTGCGGTTCACCACAGGCGGTGCCGATGAAGATGCGGTCGCCGGGATGGATCTGGCCGAATATTCGCTCAGGCGGAGCGAACTTTTGGGGATAGGCAGCCTCGAATATCTCCCTCCAGCCCTTTTCTATACTCTCCCCAGACATTCCTTTCACCTGCCACATGATACACCGCCCGGAGGACGGGGTCAACAAAAGGAGCAGCGATGCCCCAACCGGTAGCGGGATTTAAAGAATGGGCAGGATGATGCGGAGAAAACGGCACGTCTTCGTTATGGGGCTAAGCTGACTCTTCCTTCTTTGATGATCAGCCTGTTTGCTTCAGGAGCGATATTGGTACTGATGGTTGCGAGTGGCATCGTGCTTAAGGGCAAACCGGGATCCATCCTTATCAAGCCTCCCGTTACCACAATATGGTGGCTTATCAAGCCTCCGACACCCTTCGGATTCAGTTCATCGGCGGAAAGGAGAAAGATCCTGCCATTCGCCTGGAGCGAGCCCATTATTGAGGATATATCATGGCCGCACAACCTGTTCAGACTCGCGGTTCCGCCACTAGGCTGGAGGAACTTGACCAGTTCATTTGGTTTGATGTTGATCTTGTTCCAGTTGATGATGGCCTTGTTCGTTGCCTGGTTGATGAGGGTGGTGGCGGCGTTTGGGTTCGTGATCACGGCGGTACCGCCCACGACCTGCCCACCTGTGGGGCCGGCAAGGAGGATCAGCGGACAGAGGAAGGCGAAGAGGATCATAACCGCAACGAAAATGAGAGGTTTCCTCAGACTTTGAAGTTTCATTACTCTCAGGTTATAGAGGAGAGAAATCCTTGTCAAGGAAAACTTGTCCGGCCTCTTTCTCATTTATTTCGCTGATTTTGACCTGAACCTGCCAGGGTTCTATTCCCACTCCACGCCAGCGGACTGAAGAAAGCTGCAGGCTTCCTCCTGTCCCATCCGCGCTGCCGCCTTGATGTCGGAGTACGCTTTCTCGTCGTCTTCGAGCATTCCGTAGGCGACGCCCCTGCGGAAGTAAGCATCTGCTTCACAAGTCCCCGCCTCGATGGCCCTGGTAAAATCCTCCACGGCAGGTCCATACTCCTTGAGGTTGAAGGCGGCCGTGCCCCTGTCAAAGTAGGTCTCTTCAACATCAGGTTCCAGTTCAACGGCACGGCTGAAATCTTCGTACGATTTGCGGTGTTCCCCCAATTCCCCATAGGCCCTTGCCCGGCTCCGGTATGCATCTGCATCGTCGGGGAGCAGCTTCAGTGCCCTGCCGTAGTCCTCGATGGCCTTTTGAAAATCACCCATCACGGCATGGAGCATCCCCCTGCTTATATAAGACTCGCCATCACGGCGGTTCAGTTCGATAGCCCGGTTGAAGTCGGCCATAGCTTCCTCGTAGCGTTCCTGTTCTGCCAGCGCGTTGCCCCGGCTGAAATAGCCTGCGCAGTTCTCGGGGGCCAGCCTGATGGCCTCACCGTAATTCTCCAGGGCTTTATCCAGATCCCCCATGTTGTGATAGACAACACCGCGTTCGAGGAGGGCCTCCACGAGGTCCGGGGTGAGTTCCAGGGCGCGATCGAAGTCGCTAATGGCTTCCTCCAGATGTCCCAGGAGGGCGTAGGCGATGCCACGTCTGCAATGTGCCTGAGGTGCCGCTTCCGGGTCTTCATTGATGATCCGCGTATAGACCTCGACCGCCTCTTCGCGTTTGCCTGAAACGAGAAGCGAGAACCCTCTGTCCAGTTCCTCCGCCGAATTCATTTCAACCCCCTTGTCTTGGCCACCTTTTCTGCAAATCGTGCCATGTCTTCCGCCGTGTCAATGCCGATGCCGTCGTATTCCGTTAAAAGGACCTTTATCCTGTGGCCGTTATCGAGCACCCTGAGCTGCTCCAGCGACTCCGCCTCTTCCAGCCTGCTCTTCCCCATGGAGACGAACTCAGTGAGGAAATCCGTGGTATAGGCATATATTCCGATGTGCTTGTATGCCAGCGGGCCCTCTGTCCTGTTGCGGATGAAAGGTATGGCGGACCGCGAAAAATAGAGTGCCCACCCTGATTTGTCGAAGACCACTTTCACCGTATTCGGGTCTCTGTACTCTCCCTCATCCAGAATGGGCGAACAGAGGGTGGCCATTTCCACCTCTTCCCGCTCCATGCATTCGAAGAGGCTGTCGATCATCTCCCCGCGGACTTCCGGTTCGTCGCCCTGAAGATTCACCACGATCCCCCCGGTCATCCCCCCTATGGCCTCGTAGACCCTGTCGGTTCCGCTTCGGCAGCGGGAACTGGTCATTACAGCATGCGCCCCGAAACCAGCCGCAGCATCCATAATCCGGCTGTCATCGGTGGCAATGATCACCTCGTCTTTCAGCAGGGAGGTGCAAGCCGCCTCATAGACCCACTGGATCATCGGTCTTCCGAGGATCTGCTGCAGGGGCTTGCCCGGAAGACGCGTCGAAGCGTAGCGGGCAGGGATAACGATCACTTTCTTCATGGCAACCTCACGGGATCAGCTATCAGCCGTCAGCGAATCATAAGACAAAAACCATCAGAACTGCAAGAGAAAGAGGATAAAGGCGGCACTTGCAATGCCGGCAATCGATAGGCGCTTTGGGTGCTGGGACGGGGCGAAGCACGTCAGTATGTATATGTTCCATTCGCGTAATTCTGCATGATTCTGCACCCAACAGTGCACCCATATTTCGCATCACTACCGGGGCACCAACCGCCGCAACCGCCGTTGCACGCCGCCAGACATTTGTTAGCTGCCGATTCCGCGTTCTTATCCGGCAGGTGGCACGCATCTGTGATGGGGGTGTGGGCAAGCGCTTCCTGCTGAAATTGAATGGCGTAGTTGGAACCGGGTAGAGAGGGCTTTCCATTGTAGGATTGGGGACCGATTCGAAGAATTGAAATTCCGGCCATAATGAGTCCAATACAGATTCCGGTTAACAGAACAACTCTTGTGATCCGCCTCATACTTCGCACCTCCTTGATTTATTGTGTGGGGTATTGGATTATACTGTAGCATCAAAGGAGAGGAGTTGAATCTACTTTTTTGTATCATCTACCGAAACCATAATGGGCCGCACAAGGTAGGGCGGTCCCATGCCTTATCCCTACTCGGGCTGTCAGGGCTTTCCCGGGTTTACAAAACAGACCGGCCGTGTTACTACTCTTATAGCAGCGCCGATAAAGCCGGATGACCCCGGGGAGTGGTGACACAGCACGACAGGCCGTAGGAAGTGTCCCAACATGGCTTCACCGGGAAGGACGGCGGGGCTGACAGGTAGACTGAATCAGGTTGCTGCGGTATCATGGTGGCAGGGGGTGGCGTTTTGAGAACAATACGGATTTCTGATGAAGTATGGGAAGAAATTGCAAGACGAAGACAAGCAGACGAAACACCCGACGAGGTTTTGAGAAGGGTATTGGACGTTTCGGTGAGATCCGAAGAATCTGCGGCCGCTGAACCGGGCGGCTTGCGCCAGTCAGCAGAAGAAACGGCTCAGGAGAGAACGGCACGGGCGAATAACCGCCAGCACCCGAGAAAGGATGTCCTGTTCCGCGCGCAGGTAAATCGCATTGACCAGGAAGGCTCGTCGGCAGAGGAAGGGATCATACTCGATATCTCGGAAGGCGGCCTAAGAATAATGCTTCCGAGCTCCTATGACCTTCAGATAAAGGAAGACACCGATGATCCCATGCTATCCGTTTCAATCACCCCGCAGCGAAAAAACGCACAGGACCCCATCACGATACGGTGTGTACCTCGATACGTGCACCGTTCGAAGACCGCAACCACGGTAGGAGTGTCGTTCTGCAATGCAGGCGAGGCATGCTGCGAGATCCTTCCTAAATAAGTGATAAAGTCTCTGTTCCACTCCAATACCCGGTAAGGCAGTTGATCACGCGAAGTTGAGCGGGAGGGTAAACGGTTCGTCTGTTCGGCGCCTACGTATAACCCTGTTTCCATCGTATCTTCTTGAAGCGGATTGTCGGAATCTCAGGGAACCTCGGATGCTTCAGCGCACGCTTCATTTCCAGTCTGATATCCTTTTCCGGTGTCGGAACAGGGCAATCGAAAACTATGCGAAACCCGTAGTATTTGTCCTTTTTCAGCACAATCTCCTTATCAACCGGGTCACTCCACTGAGTGGGATCGTATGCAGCGGTCGAAGGGGACTTCCAGTAGGCACTCAGCTTTTCGGGGTCGTCAAGGCGGATACTCACCGGGCTGAACACCCGTCCTTCAACCATAACGGTAACACCTGACGGGTCAAAGACAAAGTCCTGGTCGCCCGGAAGGATGGTAAGACGTACTGTAAGCCTATCTGTCTCTTTGAAGGAAGGCTTGTCCCACGGCTCGAAATACATGGGAACAACAAAGAGCATTACACCGAAATCGTTTGTCTGCACCCTGTTGTTCAGACTGATGTCGAGTTTCACCCCAGGCAACTGGATCTGCTCCAGGTTGCCCAGCCCATAGCCGGTCTCGGGGGTCTCCGGGGACAACTCGAGGTCTCCCACATAAGGAACACTGGCCAAGCCGCTCCGAAACCCGCCGCAACTAGCCGCGACAAGAAGAATCAACAACATAAGAGCAGAACAGAGTGGTTTCATAATCTTCAGCACAGCCCCGTCTCTTTGCCTCACGCCAGGTGATGGGTTGTTGTACAATTATAGTGGCTAATCACAGTACAGCAAAGGACTATTTGGTACGTGCACAAACACCCTGCCTTTCCACAGAAGACAACCGAAAAGTAGCCTGTCCCCTTTTTCACTCGCGACAAGAAGAATCAACAACATAAGAGCAGAACAGAGTGGTTTCGTAATCATCAGCACAGCTCCGTCTCTTTGCCTCACGCCAGGTGATAGGTTGTTGTACAATTATAGTGGCTAATCACAGTACAGCAAAGGACTATTTGGTACGTGCACAAACACCCTGCCTTTCCACAGAAGACAACCGAAAAGTAGCCTGTCCCCTTTTGGTCTTCCCGCGCTGGTGAATTCCATTTCAAAGTGCACCACGCAGAGCCTGACACAACACCTCATGGGG
>CAYOYU010000059.1:11259-21625 GCA_964408265.1 uncultured Syntrophorhabdaceae bacterium | reverse complement strand
ACAACGGAGTAGCACCTGGAACATCTTTAGAGGAACTGCCGGAAGAATGGGTTTGTACGATCTGCACCGCCCCTAAATCAGAATTCGAAAAAACCGAGTAATTCATTACCTGCCCAGAAGGACGGAGGAGCCATGAATTCAGTGTTGCGGGAAACCAATTTTCTTGATGTCGGCATTCCGAAGCGGGGTAAGGTCAGGGACATTTACGATCTCGGCGACCGCCTTCTCATAGTTGCCACCGACAGGCTATCGGCCTTCGACGTGGTGCTTCCAACAGGAATCGAGGACAAGGGAAAGGTACTTACCAAGCTTTCTATCTTCTGGTTCAGGCAGATGGAGGCTATCGTAGGCAACCATATCCTGGAAGTGGATGCGGATAGGTTTCCCGAGCCGCTAAGAAAATATGCCCACCTCCTCAGGGACCGAAGCATGATAGTCAAGAAAGCGAATACTATTCCTGTGGAATGCGTAGTGAGGGGGTATCTGGCGGGTTCGGGCTGGAATGACTACAGAGAAACGGGGTCCGTCTGTGGAATCAAACTTCCCGGAGGCCTGGTGGAGTCCTCGAAGCTTGAGGAGCCCATCTTTACCCCCACCACAAAAGCGGACGAAGGCCACGACATGAACATATCCTTCGATGAAGTGGTTGCCCAGGTGGGACGGCCGACAGCAGAGAAGCTAAGGGATTTGACGGTGAGTATCTACGAGCATGCCCGGTCTATCGCCGAAGATCGTGGAATCATCATCGCCGACACGAAGTTCGAGTTTGGCATATTCAACGACGCCATCATTGTCATCGATGAAATGCTTACCCCCGATTCTTCCAGGTTCTGGTCAAAGACCGCATACAGGGAAGGCAAATCCCAGGACAGCTATGACAAACAGATCGTACGGGATTATCTGAATACCCTTGACTGGAACAAGCAGTATCCGGGCCCCGAACTAGCGGCAGAGATAGCTCAGAAGACAAGGGCGCGATATATTGAAATTCTGGAAATTCTGACGGGAAAGGGACTATGAATGAAGAAGGGAGCGGCCCGTCGGGCCGCTCCCTTCTTCGCTTTATCTCACAAGGTTTGAAAGGACCAACACTGTGGCATAGGGGAAGAGCATCAGGACTATCATTGAGATCACATAGGACGGCAGGTAGTAGACACTCCCCTTGAAGACCGTCCCGATGGAAATATCCTTTGCCATTCCGGCCACCACATAGCAGCAAATACCCACAGGCGGCATAATAGACCCCATTGTAGTAACAATACATATCATCTGGCCGAACCATATGGGGTCGTAACCCATTGCCGTGACGATGGGGTAGAATATGGGGAGTGATACGAGAAGGAAGGCAAGGGCATCCATAACGCAGCCGCCGATAATGTAACAGAGGATAATTATCCACAGAAGCATCCAGTTCGGGAGAGCCAGGGAGCTGATATAGTTCGCCGCCTCGAAGGGAAGCCTCGTCACCGCCAGGAAGCGGCTGAACAAAACTGCTCCTGCAACAATCATAAAGACAAGGCACGAGATGCGGAGTGTATCGGATATCGATGCCATAAAGCTCTTCCAGGTCAACTTCCTCCTGATGAGACACAAGACAAGGGCGATGGCGCAGCTCGCCGCGGCAGCCTCCGTTGCCGTCACAACACCGGTGAAGAGGGCATACATGATGACTACAAAAAGGATAAATATATCGAGAAGGTCAGGGATAGCTTTAAGCCTTTCCATCCAGGTGCTCTTTGGTCCTTTTGGGCCCCAATCCGGGTGACGCCAGCAGATGTAGAATACGGTAGCAGCGATTAAGACCGTAAGTATCGCGCTCGGTATGACGTTGCCGAAGAAGAGTTTTCCGATAGATTGACCTGTATAGATGCCATATACCACGAGAACGAGACTTGGCGGTATGAGAACGCCCAGGGTCGCGCCTGCAGCAACGGCGCCCGCATTGAGCTGTGGGTGGTACTTATACTTCTTCATTTCCGGTATGGCCACATTGCTCATTGTGGCGGCAGTAGCGGTGTTGGAGCCGCTTATGGCGGAAAAAATGGCACATGCCATTATTGTAGTGATCGCCAAACCACCTTTGTAATGACCAAACCACTTATACGTAGCATTATAGAGGCCATGGTTGTAGCCTCCATAGTGGGCAAACTCGCCTACGAGGATAAACATGGGGATAACGGTCAGTCCGTAACTGGAGAATATATTCCAAAGGTCTGTCCCGATCATGTTGAGTGCAGCCTCCCACGATGTTACGTAGGCAACCCCCAGAAACCCGATCATGGCCATGACAAAACCGGCAGGTATTTTGAGGAGGAAGAGAACCGCAAACATTATTATAATGCCGATTACACCGACAATTGGGCCGTCCATCCCTACGCCTCCTCTCTGAACAGTTTTTTCAGGAAATCTACGAATGCCGTGAAACTTAACATGGCAAACCCTATGGCTACGGCAAAGACAAAGGGATAGAAGGGAATCTTTAATGTCTCCGAGACCTCCTTGGATTCGACTATCTTCATTCCCCAGACATATATCTGCCAGCACGCGATCCCAAAGAAGACCATCATGATCAGGTCTGCTATCTTATCGATGACGACCTGCAGTTCCTTGGAAAACCTTTCCGTCAGAATATCCACTACGATGTTGGATTTGGTTTTCTGGGTAAAACCAAGGGCAAAGGCGATCACGACCGCCCCAAGAAAAGATACGATTTCATAGGCGCCCCTGTAAGGCATGCTGAATATACGCAAAACCACATTCCCGGTGGCAAGCAGCATCAAGGCCATCACCGCAATGCCGCCCAAAATCATCAGGATCTTGTTAAGAAAATCGTTAAGTGCGCTAAGGTACTTCATCATTACCTCCGTGAACGGGCTGCTTATTGCACGGTTTGTTTATTCCGAAGCGGATGCAGGAAGGCGCCTGACCATGGGCGCAGGCACCTTCCTGTTCAATCGCTATTTATAGACTTTCTCGTACTTTGCTTTTAGTGAATTGATGTCTTTGATGATCTGGTCACCGGGCAGGCCCAGAGCGTTCGTCTTCTTCACGTAGCCGTCGATGATGGGCTGCATGAGTCTCGGAATTTCTGCAGAGTCGCCCTTGGGGAGATCAAAAACCTGAAAATCTTTGTATTTCTGTTTCGACCAGGCCAGGGCTTCCTTCACATGGTTATCAACATAACTGCCCGTCCATTCGGCCTGCTCACGTCTCATATCGTCAAATATCTTCTTCACATCGGCAGGCAGAGCATTCCACTTATCCTTATTCATGACGACTGCAAAGGAGACGACCTGAAGGTTTACGAGCGTCACATAGGGCGTGTAAGCGGCATAGTTGAAGTCTTTGAGAACTTCCATGGAAGAGAAATTACCCTTCACGACGCCTTTCTGGAGCGCCTCGGGCGTATCAGACTGGGGCATTGCAATGGGACTGCCGCCCAGGTTCTTCAACACGTCTACAGAGGTACCGGATACCCGTATTTCCATTCCCTTAAGATCCTTCAAGGACTTCACGGGCTTGCTGGTCACCAGGTTTGCAGGCGGACAGGTGAAGAGCGTCAGCACCTTTACCTTCTCAAATTCTTTCGCATTGTACTTTTCGATGAGATCGAAAAGAACGAGGCTCGCTACCCTGGCGTTGGCAAACCCCACCGGCAGGTCGACGGCTTCCGAGATAGGGAAACGGCCCGGCTGATAACTCATGGCAAAGTTTCCTATGTCTGCCATCCCCGAAATAACCCCATCAAAGATGTTTTTTGCGGGAAGCAGCGTTCCGCCGGGGAAGGTTTGCACCTTAACCTTTCCATTTGTTCTCTTCTCCACTTCCTTTGCCCATCTTTCCATCTGAACGCAGGGAAAGGTCGTGGCCGGCGGGAAGTTGGCATATTTCAGGGTAATTGTGGCCTGACTAAAGCCTTTGTCCGGAGCGGCAAGATTAAGACCAAGGATAAAAAAGACACCGATAATGACTAAGACTATCCTCCTAAACTTCATGAAACACCCCCATCGCTTTTTTTGTTTTCCCGCACTCTAATCCGGTTCAACCGGCGGTGCATCTGAATTGTCCCCCTGGGGCCTAACACCGGAGAGGAATTCCATTTTTGTATACAGTATCCAAAATAAATCAATGATAAAACTTGTACTTTATAGGTTTTCATTTGTCAAGGGCTTTTTGAAGGCATCCGGTTTCCTTCATTTTGTCTTTCGAGCGGCCGTGGATTCCCATCCAGGCTTGAAGAATTCACGATCTCAGCGGACAGAAAAGGATACTGTTCCTCCCATGCCCCCCGAGGAAGATAACAAGGGGCGTGCAAGGTCCACCCCTTCATCCAGCGGGCGGGTTTCAGGAGCTGAGCAATCCTGAACAGCTTGCATTTGAATACATGATGCATTTCATATTGTACGTCTTTTAGCACAGGCGGCCTATGCCGTCAAGGACTTTTTCCCATGCCGGATAAGGCTCCATTGGTATTATCGCTTGCTGTGTATCTGATTATTCTGGACTTTGTCGTTCGCGGGGAGGGGGTGGTGGAGCCTGCAGTACTACAGATTGAGACTCATACGTTCTGCCATGCGGTAGGCTGCGATGAGACCGGATGGGCTCGCCAGATCTTTTCCGGCGATATCGAAACCTGTCCCGTGGCCAGGTGAGGTACGGATAAATGGCAGACCCAGGGTGATATTGACCGTCTTTTCGAAGTTGAGAGTTTTGACAGGAATAAGCCCCTGATCATGGTACATGGCGACAAAAGCATCACAGTCCCTTTTATGAAACAGGGTGTCACCGGGAAAGGGACCCGTCGCTCGAATTCCGGAACTCTTCGCCATCTCCACAGCTTCCTCGATGATGCGCTCCTCGTTCCCCATCAACCCCTCTTCTCCGGCGTGAGGGTTAAGACCCGCCACCTTGATATAAGGCTCGGCCACCTTGAAGTGAGACCTCAGCGAAGCTCCGGTGATCATGATGGTCTTGTACACGGCTTCTTTTGAAATGGCTGGCGGCACCTCCCGAAGCGGGATGTGAATGGTAACCAGAGAGACTTTCATCTCCTCGTTTGCCATCATCATGACGTAATCTTTTGCTCCCCCGAAATGGGCGAGCATCTCGGTATGACCTGTAAAGCTGACGCCCGCCGAATGAACGGAGGCTTTGTTGATGGGACAGGTAACGATGGCCGAAGCTTTTGCCTCGAAAATGAGCCTCAAACCTTCGAGAATGTACTGGTAGGAGGCGGCACCGAAAGCTGCTTTCGACTGACCGAAGGACGGATCTTTGGCAAGCTCCAGATCTATGAATTCCGCTTCGCCGGGGCTCCCCTTCTGAAATTCCTTAAAATCGAGACCTCTACCGGAGAAATCGGAAGCAGCGAGAATCGAACGGTCACCGATCACCACGGGAATAGTCTTCCCCTTCAGAAGGGGCAGGGCTTTCAGGATTATTTCCGCCCCAATGCCGGCGGGGTCTCCCATGGTGACTGCTATTCTCTTCAGAACTTCACCTCTATGTATGATGATGCGCGGAGCTTGGTTATATAATCTTTGTATCGCTTTTCTGATTCCTCCTGGACAATCCTGGTGTGGACCCGTTCTTTCACCAGATCGAAGGAGAGGGTCTCACCCTGTTTGACCTCAACGAGCTTGAGAATGTGCAGGCCGTAAGGCGTCCTCAGCACAGGCGTGAAGGTGCCGGGGGCGAGAAGTCTTATGGGCTCCCTCAGTTCGGGGATAAGCTCCTCCCTTTTTACATACCCGATGTCACCACCCATGCCCGCAGAGGGGTCGTCGGAGAACTCCTTTGCAACCGCCGCAAAGGGCTTCCCTTCCTTGAGCAGGCCGTACGCTGCCACGGCCCTCATCTGCGCGTCTTCGCGTTTGCCCGAGATAAAGATCTGTTGCAGCTTATATTCCTCGTTTCTGTATTCGTCGATGTGCTTGTTGTAATACTCTTTCAGCATGGCATCCGTTACGACCACGTCGGGTGATATGACCCTCGCAAGGACCCTGCTCCTCAGCAGGTTGGTCCGTATGCCTTCGACGAAGTCCCTGTATGGAATCCCCTCTTTGCTCAACTGCTGCTTCAACTCGTCTTCCGTGATGAGGTACTGTTTCCTGATATTGGCGATGATGCCGTCTACCTCTTTGTCGGATGCTTCGATTCTGAGCTTCTTTGCCTGTTGTTTAATCAGGAGGTCATCGATGAAGCTGTCGATCCTCTCCTTCAGCCTGATATTTCTGAAATACTCGTTGACGGAGACAAACCGTCCTTCTTTCTCAACGCGTACGTACCTCTCAACGTCCCTGAGGGTAATGAAATCATCGTTTACGATCGCAACTACCCGGTCCACTATCTCTCCCCTTGCGGAGAGGGGCAGCATGACCCCCCCGAAGAAGAGTGCTGCCAGGAATATGCATGAAATTCTTATTGCTTTCATTTTTTCGGCTGAGGTCCTTCAGTCTTTTCCGGTTTTGCCGCCGGTGCTGGTGCAGCCTCCGGTTTCCCTGCAGCTTCGGGCTTCGCTTCGGCCGGGGCCTTCTCCTGCGGCTTTTCGTCTTTCAGGAGATCCTCGTTGATAGTAATCTTCGCAGCTTTTTTCAAACCATCCACGTACTTTTCCAGCAGTTCCTTCTGTTTCTCCTGGGCGATCTTCTGTTTAATGAAATCCTTCACCTCTTCAAAGGGAACATGCGCGGCGGGCTTGGCGCCTTCAAGGCGGATTATGTGATAGCCGAGTTGGCTCTTCACAACGCCGCTGACCTGTCCCGGTTTAGTCAGTTTGAAGGCTGCGGCTTCATATTCGGGAAGGAGCGTACCTTTCGGGTGGAACCCGATCTCTCCACCGGTTACCTTGGCATTGGGATCAATGGAAAACTTCTTGGCAAGGTCCACAAAGTCCTCACCCTTGGCGATCCTGCTTTGCAACTGTTTCGCCTCTTCCTCGGTCTTCACCAGGATATGCCGGGTGTTGATCTCTCCTTCTTTCTTGAACTCTTCTCTGTGGGAATCGTAATACTTCTTGAGTTCTTCATCGGAAAGCTGCGAAGATGCGCTGATCTTCTTCTTCAGCACAGACTCTATGAGGAGCTGGTCTTTGATATCAGCCAGCCTGTCCTGGAATTCCTTATCCGTGTCGATCTTGTCTTTCCTGGCTTCCCTGAGAAGAAGCTTCTTCACGATGAGGTTATCGAGGTAGCTCTTCTTCCCGCTTTGGGTAGCTACCATCATTTTCATATTCATTGGTATCTTGTCCAGGGCTTGGGCAAATTCGGTCATAGTTATCTTCTCGTCGTCGATCGTGGCGAGCACCTTGCCCTCCTCCTTCTTGGAACACCCCAAAAAAAGGAAAACAAGAAACATGCATATAATGAGTTTTTTCATTCAATCACCCCAAGTTAATTTAAAGTGAACATCTCGCCCGTATGGGCCACTGGATCAGTCCGTTCGTTGCCGCACCCTCTTGGACGCAGTTTATTCAGTGTTTTATATCACATAGGCGCAATTTCCATCAATACATTTCTAGTCGTGGCGATGAGGGCTTCGGCTCCGCCCTCCGTTCCGATGATGATCTTGCCATCCGGCAAAAGCTTGACCCTTGCCCTGTCCTGCTTGGCAAGGCGCAACAGCTCCTCCATCTTGATACGGCTGTGCTCCGTGACGTGGACCACCAACTGCTTCCCGGTGTATTCGACCCTTTTGATCCTCAATTCGGCGAGTTTGAGCTTGAGGGAAATAACATCTATGAGGTTTCGTAAAGACTCCGGCATATCGCCGTACCGGTCTTTGATCTCTTCCTCCATGTCGGCCAGTTCGGCCTCGCTTCCTACCTTGGCCAGCCTCTTGTACATGAGGAGTTTCTGCGTGGCGTCATTGATATAACCATCAGGTATGAAGGCATCCACGGGAAGGCTGATTTCGGGAGAGGTTTCTTCTTCTGCCTCTCCTCCATTCTCTTTCAAAGCCTTGATGGCCTCCTCAAGCATGGAGCAGTAAAGCTCAAAACCGACAACATTCACATTGCCGGACTGTTCTTTGCCCAGGAGATTGCCGGCACCCCTGATCTCCAGATCGTAGTTCGCTATGTGAAGCCCTGAACCGAGACCGGTCAGCTCCTCTATGATCTTCAGCCGTGTCACCGCATCTCTGGTGAGGGTCTCGTTCTTCGGCACGAGAAGGTAGGCGAAGGCCTGCTTCGTACTTCGCCCAACACGGCCGCGCAGCTGATAGAGGTCGGCAAGCCCCATGCGGTGGGCGTTGTTGATAAAGATGGTATTGACGTTTGCTATATCGAGGCCTGATTCAATGATATTGGTAGACAGCAGAATATCATATTCACCCCCGATGAAATCGAGCATGATCTTCTCGAGGTTCTTTTCGTCCGTCTTTCCATGAGCAACGGCGATGCGCGCCTCGGGCACCAGTTTCTTGAGGTGGTCGTGGATAATGCCGATGTTATGGATATAATTGTGGACAAAGAATATCTGGCCGCCCCTCGATAGCTCGTCAAGGATTCCCTTCCTGATCAGTTCGTCGCTGAACCTTACCACAGAGGTCTTCACCGCAAGCCTGTCCAGCGGGGGCGTCTCAATGGTACTCAGATCCTTTATACCCATGGTGGCCATGTAGAGGGTTCTCGGAATTGGGGTGGCACTGAGGGTCAGCACGTCAACGCTCTTTTTGAATAGTTTCAGCTTCTCTTTATGCTTTACGCCGAAACGATGCTCTTCGTCGATGATCAGAAGACCGAGGTCTCTGAGGAGGAGGTCCTTCTGAAGGAGACGATGCGTCCCGATGACTATGTCCACGGTGCCCTTCTTCAAACCTTCAAGCACCTGCTTCTGCTCTTCCTTTGTACGAAACCTGCTCAGCATTTCAACGGTAAGAGGATAATCGCGAAACCTCTCGGTAAAGGTCTTATAATGTTGCTGGGCCAGGATCGTCGTTGGCACAAGCAGGGCTACCTGTTTGCCGTCCAGAACGACTTTGAAGGCGGCCCGCAGAGCGACTTCCGTCTTTCCGAAGCCCACATCTCCGCACACGATCCGGTCCATGGGTTTGCTCTCTTTAAGATCGTTGAGGACCTCTTCGATTGCCCGCAGCTGACCCTCAGTCTCTTCGTATTCGAAACGCGATTCCATCTCCCGGAAGATCTCATCATCCTGGGGATAACTGTGGCCCTCTGTGAGGCCTCGCTCGGCATAGATGGCTATCAGCTCGCCTGCAATATCCTCAACCTGTTTCCTTACCCTCCTTTTCGCGTTCTTCCAGAGTTGAGAACCGAGCCTGTCGATCTTCGGCTTGAACTTGTCACCGCCGATAAATTTCTGCACGAGCCGGAGGTCTTCCACGGGGACGTACAGTTTGTCTCCATCCTGGTACTCTATGAGAAGAAAATCCTTCATGTGCCCGTCTATCCTCAACTCGAGGATTCCCCTGTAGATGCCTATGCCGTGATCCACGTGGACAACCCACTCGCCGATCTGCATGTCCTTGAAGGAGTCGAGGAATTCGTCGATCCCCTCTGCGGTCCGCTTGACGGCCCGTTGCTTCCGGCCCACGATATCCTCTTCGGTGAGGACCACAATATCGGCCGTTCTGAAACCTCTCCGCAGGGGGCCCACCACGATGCCCCACTCCTTCTCCCTGGTCATAAAGGAGACGCCGGTGAGCAGGGGCAAAGAGACGTCGTAATTTCTGAAGATCTCCTTCAGCCTTTCGGCCTGGTGGGCGCTGCTGGCAAAGACGTAGAGGTACCTGTATCCGCTCCATTGAGACCTGACTTTTTCCGCAAGGGTTTTAAAGACTTCCGTCTTCTTTACTTCAAATATGCTTCGCAGGTCGTCGTTTGAGACCGCTTCCAGGGTCGGGCCGGCCTCTTCGCCGTGAATACCCGATACATCTATGTGAAGAGTGTGCGGACGGCCTTGCGCGATCACGTCCACAAGCTTCTTCCGTTCTGCCTCATCTTCCACCGCTTTCGCCAGCGAGTCCAGACCGCTGTGGACCAAGACGGATCCCTGGCCGATGTAATCAAAGATAGTACTTGTGGAATCGGCATGGTTTCTCACGGGGATAAGGCGGATATGGTCTATTTCTTTCAGAGATCTTTGGGTAATGGGATCGAAGAGCCGAATGGAGAGGACTTCATCTCCGAGAAATTCGAGCCTCACCGGTTTTTCGTAGGAGGGTGGAAATATGTCGACGATGGAACCCCTCTTGGCAAAGAACCCCTCCTCGCGAACGAGAGGGGCCGGTTCGTAGCCCGACTTCTCAAGATAGCCGATAATCTCTTCCTGGAACACCACGTCGCCGAACCTGATCTCCTTCATCTTGTCCACTTTATGCAGCAGGTTGAAGCGGATCTTATTCT
>CAYOYU010000059.1:0-11249 GCA_964408265.1 uncultured Syntrophorhabdaceae bacterium | reverse complement strand
TGGAGATAAGGGGATGTACAATGGCAGCGAGAGGGAAGAGTCCGATGAATGTCTCATCGGTGATCAACTGGTAGAGAAATCTCGTTCTCCTGACCTCGTCTTCCTGTTCGAAGACCCTTTCCGCATAGGGGGGAAAGAGGTAGACACCGCTGCCGGAAAAGTATTCAAGCTCCTCCTTGAGAAGGAGAGCTTCGTCCTCGGTTTCATAGAAGACAATCCTCCTTCTTTTCAAACCGGAGAGGAGAAAAGCGAGGAATGAGCCTATCTTGCCCGTCAGGTAAAGATATCCGCTTCTGTTGATATCCTGCATCGCGATGCTCTGTGCATGTGCTGTCATGGGAATGATGGTGGATGTACCGAATCGGTTAACGACTGAATTATACCATATTTTTGAGGAAAATACCGGCTTCGGTCAGGGGTCGGGAAGAACCGACTGGTTCTTCCCGTATTCAAGGAGGACGAATTTTGAGAATCCCCTTGGCGACTTGTTCTTATCGCCCGCCATCTCCTTAAGCCGGGTGGGGCCCACATTATAAGCATGGAGCGCGGCGACGGTAGTCTCAAAACGTTCCAGCATGTCCGAAAGAACGTGTACCCCTATGCGGATATTCTTATCGGGTTCATCCAGCGTCTTTGCGCCCCGCCACTGGATTCCCACGTCTTGAGCGATGTATTTTGCCAGCGACGGCCTTACCTGAAGCAATCCCCTGGCGCCGCGGGAAGAAACGGCATCGAGCCTGAAATTGCTTTCAACTTTCATCACCGCAAGTACGAGCCTGTAATCGAGGTCATAATCTTCCGACTCCCTTAAGACCACTTCCGATATGGACCTCGCCTGCGCTGCGTCTAACTCGTCGTTTTCAGTTGTGAGGTATGCTGAGGTGCGATCGATGATGTGCTGCCTGCGGGCGTCCTGCTCCGTTGCCTTCGGCCCGTACCTGTAATAGACAAGCATGAAACAGAGGAGAGCCATGACCAGCGAAAAGATTTGCAGGATTCTTCGGTGTACCAACATAGACTTTACATAATACAGGGGGGCGCGCGATGTCAACTAAATTCCGTTTTCAGTTTACTGTGGGACCGGGAATCCGGCCCCACCTTCATCCGGCTGGATCTTCTGTTTCGCCTTTATTTACGGGCTATTTTGTCTTTTCCACGGGATAGTCCGCCTGACTCCACGCCTTAATGCCCCCAGGATACCGGTAGACGTTCTTGTAGCCCAGCTTTACTGCCCACATGGCGGCATTATGGCTCCTGGTGCACTGGGTAAACCCGCAGTAGAAGACTATGGTGCGGTCTTTATTCGGTCCGAGGAGTTTCTCAAAGTCCCCTTTCTTCTTGTCGTCCAGCTGAGTCATTTCGGGAATGGGGAATTCCATCTGGACGGCACCCGGAAGATGCTGCTTCTTGTAGCTGTCCTCATAGGGCATGGTATCCACAAGAAGCATCTCCTTTTTGCCATCAATCCAGCCCTTCATCTCCTGGGTATCCAGGAACCGGTATCCTCCCCTGGCGACTTCCCTGGCAAAGGCAACTGCAGCCTTCTCCGTGTCCAGATCCTTGGTGGTCCATGCGGCGTGACCGCTTCCCGCCAGAAAACAGACCGCAGCAACTACTAGTAAACCTACAATAAGCATCTTCCTTTCCCGCATCATTTTAACTCCTCCTTAGTTGGATTCAATTACATTTTCCGCTGCTCACCGGCTCTTATGTACTCTTCGTGCCAGATAGAGGTAGCCGGCGGCGGCGAGCAGCATGAAATCACGCACAAGGGGCCAACCCAACCCCTTCCGGCTGCCTGCCGTCTCCTCGCCGAAGCAACCGCAGTCCACATCCAGGTCTCCCATGAAGCCATACCCGAGGGCCACAACAAAAAGGAGAAGCAGGCCCGTTATCAGGCTGAGGCTGCCCCTCACATCGAGGGCGAGGCAGGCCCCACCGACAATTTCGAGTAACGGGAGCCCTACGGCAACAGTGGGCAATAGCACATCGGGTACAAGATCATAGGCTGAAATAATCTTTGCGAAAGCCTGTGGATTCACGAGCTTGAGTCCCCCCCCGTAGACAAACAGGAAGCCTATGGCAACCCTGACGAAGAGAGAAGGCCACGCAGAAACGAGGGCCTTCATGCCTGCCTTCCCGGGAGCCGATCACAGGCAGGAACTATTCCAAGGTTGCACGCCGAGATGTCTTTCCATATCATCGCCGTCAAAATTTAGTATCTAGTAATGGTATTAGTCAAATAGAAATAGTTTATGATTTAATCCCTTTTTATTCGCAGTTCCGGAACCTCCCCAACAAAGTGTTTGCAATGAAACCTGTTTTTGCTAAGATAGTCGGATGGACCATGCGGTGGACATAAATAGCGATATGGGGGAGTCTTTCGGCGCATACAAGATAGGTCTTGACGAAAAGGTTGTCCAGTACGTGACCTCCGCCAACATAGCCTGCGGTTTCCACGCTTCAGACCCCATGGTGATGCAGGCAACGGTGGAATTATGCAAGACCCATGGCGTTATGGTCGGCGCTCATCCTGGCTATCCCGACCTCCTCGGGTTCGGCCGGAGATTCATGGACGTCACCGAAAAGGAACTGATCAGCTACGTCATCTATCAGGTAGGGGCCCTCCAGGGGTTTCTCGGCCTCAACGGTATTCCCCTTCAGCACGTGAAGCTTCATGGTGCACTCTACAATTACCTGGTCAACGAGGAAAGGCTCTCCCTGGCGGTCGCAGAGGCGGTGAGAGAAGCCTTTGGCAACGTAATCTTCCTGACCTTGGGAACCAGGCGCACCGTTGAATTAAAGAGGATCTGTGCATCTGAAGGCATAAGACTTGCCCTTGAGGCCTTTCCAGACAGAGCATATACCGACGACGGAGAGCTGTTATCGCGGAAGGAAAAAGGGGCAGTCCTGAAGGACCCTGATGCGATTGCCCGCAGAGCCCTACGAATGGTAAAGGAACGGGGTATTGAAAGCGTCAATAATCGCTGGATCGAGATGGATATCGATACGCTCTGCATTCATGGTGACAACCTGGAGAGCATAGAAGCGGCACAAAGTATACGTGATTACCTGCTGGCAGAGGGGGTCGAGATCAAACCCGTCTCCCTGCTGGTCTAGAACATGGACTATTCCCGGTACGGCGAAAAGGGCATCCGTATTCTTTTCGGGGGCCACATCGACCTCGAAACCCACCGGAAGGTGAGAAGATACTACCTGTACCTGAAGTCCTTGGGACTCAAAGAGATCATCGATATCATACCCTCCTTCACATCCTGCCTTATACATTTCGACAATAGGTGTGCAACGTTTCATGAACTTCTTCGCCTGCTAAAGGAAAAAGAAAAGGCCGTGGAGGATGCCCCCATTCCAGAGCCGGCCTTCCACGAAATTCCTGTGAACTATGGCGGCGAATACGGTCCCGACATGGAGTTCGTTTCAGCCTATTCAGGCCTTGCGGAAGGCGAGATAGTGGAAATCCATACTGCTGCCATCTACACGGTCTTTGCCGTGGGATTCATGCCCGGATTCCCTTACATGGGTGTTCTCGACAAGAGGCTGTACGCTCCACGGCTTGAGTCTCCCAGGCTTAAAGTACCGGAAGGCTCAATCGGTCTTGCCCAACTGCAAACAGGCATATACCCCTTCGAGTCACCGGGTGGGTGGCGGATTATAGGCAAGACCGACCTGAGGCTCTTTGATCCAGAAAGCGAACCTTACAGCCTCCTGAAGATGGGTGACCAAGTGAGGTTTATAAGCATATGATAGAGATACTCCATCCGGGATGGCTGTCGCTCATTGTTGACTCGGGGAGGTACGGTTTCAGCGACATAGGGGTGCCGCCCTCTGCGGCCCTCGACGGCTTCTCCTTCATGGCCCTGAATAAGCTCCTCGGGAACACCCCACATACACCGGCCATCGAGGTCACGGGCACCGATTTCCTGCTCAGGTTCCGTATGAATATCTGTTTTGCCATAACCGGTGCCAAGGTCAACGCCTACCTGGACGATATGCTTCTCAAACCCTGGACGGTAACTCTCGCAAAAAAGGGAAGTGTCTTGAAGGTGAAAGAACTCCGGGAAGGTTTTCGCTACTACGTGGGCTTCAATGGGACCATGTCCGCACAAGAATCCCTCGGTAGTTCTTCTACCAACCTTGAATGCAGGTTCGGCGGTTACAAGGGGCGGCCACTCATGCGGGGAGATATTGTCGAGCTGGAGACAATTCACGAGACCCGGGAAGGGCGCTTTGTTCCTGAGGATCAGGTTCCGCCCATGGGCCAACCGCACACCCTTCGAGTGAGCTCAGGACCTGAAATAGGCTTCTTTACACCACAATCCATTCATCGTTTCTTTGAAAAAAAGGACGGAAGATGGTATACGGTATCGACAAGATCTAACAGGACAGGTCTGCGACTTGAAGGCAGGCCGCTTGCCTTCAGGGAGCGGGCGGAAAAGAGCATCATATCCGAAGGTATCCTGCCTGGAACGGTCCAGGTCCCTGGCGATGGGATGCCCATCGTAATGCTCTACGAGAGGACTATCGGCGGCTATGCACGGCTCGGGGTGATCATCGCGGCAGACCTCGACCGGCTCGCCCACCTGAGGCCACGGGATCAGGTACGATTCGAATTGGTCGATCTGGCTGCGGCTGAGGAAGAGTGGAAAGAAAGATTGGCACGCTCCTATTCGGGTCTTGAAACCTGATGCGGTGAGAAAGTAAAAAAACAAAGCGGGAGGTTCCTATGGTCAGAATGAAGAAGAGCATCTGCATTTCGGCAGCCGTTTTGCTTCTCGGTTTTCTGTTGACAACCACACTCTGGGCTGCCGAGAAAGAGATCAAGATCGGGGTCCTTTATCCTCTTTCGGGAGCAGCAGCAACGATCGGAAGGGACCTCCAGAGGGCTGCCGAGCTGACAGTCGAAATTATCAACAACAAAACATCGGGCGTAGACATCCCTATGGCTCGCTGGGGCGGGATTCCCAACCTTGGCGGGGCAAAGATCAAACTTGTCTTCGCAGACCACCGCGGGGAACCGGATCGCGGTGCAGACCTCGCAAAGCGCCTCATCCTCGATGACAAGGTAGTTGGCCTCATGGGGGCCTATCACAGCTCCGTGACAAAAACGGTGAGCGCCGTGGCAGAGCGGTACGGTGTTCCCATGATCAATGACTCCTCAACCTCCCCTGAACTCACGAAGCGAGGGCTTAAATGGTTCTGGAGGACCACCCCTCACGACGATTATTTCAACAAAGACCTTTTTGAACTCCTCAAGGGCCTCACGGAGGGCAAAGTCAAAGGGGTAAAAGCGATACCCAAGGACCAGTTGAAGAACCTCGCCTATGCATGTGAAAACACCGAATGGGGTTCCAGCGTAGCCAAATCGATTGAAGGGTATGCCAAAGAATACGGTTTCACCATAACCAAGGGCATCCTATACAATGCGAACTCTCCAGATCTTACCTCAGAGGCAAAAACGCTCCTCGCCGCAAAACCAGACGCCATGCTCTTTGCCTCCTACCTTTCCGACTCTTTGCTTATGGTCAGAACGCTGAAAGGGATGAGGGCGTCCACCAACTTTTTGTGGGGCCAGAACGCCGGATTCGAAATGGCCGACTTCCCGAAGACACTGGGAACAGATGTGAATGGCATCCTCACCAGGACAGTCTTTATTGCAAAGATTACGAAGGTGAAGAAAGTGGCAGGCCAGATTAACGCCCTTTACAGGAAGAAGTTCGGCGATGACCTCACGGGGGCCACGGCCCGCTCAGTCGTAGGCGTACAGACCTGGGCCTATGTTCTCAACAAGGCAGCTAGCACGGAGCCAAAGGCAATACAGAAAGCCTGCAACGAGATAAACATCCCGGGAAGTGAACTCGTCATGCCCTGGGAAGGAGTGAAATTCGACGCCACCGGGCAGAACGTCTTGGGCAGAGGGCTGATCGGCCAGTATCAGAAGACGAAGGACGGAAAGGTAGATCTGGAGATAGTCTATCCTTTCGATCTGGCCACGGCAAATTTCATCTATCCCTTTCCCGGCTGGAAGTAGGCTTATTGGTTTGATGGTGGAAACGGAAAAGGGAGCCGCGTACCTATGATAGCTCTTGACGCCCTCATGCAGGGAATATTGATGGGGCTTCTTTTCGCCCTCGTGGCGCTGGGTCTTACGGTCATATGGGGCGTCATGGACGTAGTCAACTTTGCCCACGGCGAGTTCCTCATGATCGGCATGTACACCGGGTACTGGACAAGCCTCCTCCTTCACGTGGATCCCCTCATTACCCTGCCCGCCTCGGCCGTGGTGGGAATGCTCCTTGGCGTGGTCTCCTACTACTGTCTCGTGAAATACCTCCTCAGGGGACCCGCCATCGCGCAACTTTTCGGCACCTTCGGCCTCATGCTCTTCCTGCGGTATCTGGCCCAGTTCCTTTTCGGCATAGATTACAGAATTGTCCAGTCCGGTCTTCTTGTGGGCAAAAGCCTTTCGGTTGGCCCCTTCATCTTCGACTGGACAAAGCTCTCGGCGGCTATTTTGAGCCTTGTCGCCTTTCTTGTTGTCTACTACATCCTCAATCGGACCAGGGTAGGCAGGGCATTGAAAGCCACGGCCCTCAACAAGGAAGCTGCCGCCTATATGGGTATCAGGACGGAGCGGATGAACGCGCTCGCCTGGGCGATCGGCGGAGGGACGGTCGGTATTGCCGGAGGTCTCCTCGTCAACTTCTATTACGTCTATCCTACAGTGGGTCTCCTCTTTGTGATGATCGCCTTTGCCAGCGTGGCCTTAGGCGGATTCGGCAGCATCAAGGGCGCTTTCTTTGCGGGCATTCTCATCGGCATCATCGAGATGCTCTTTCCCATGTTCGGACAACTTATCGGCTGGGACTTCCTCGGTCCTCACTTCAAATTCACTATCGTCTATCTCATGTATTTTATCGTGGTCGTCTTCAGGCCCCAGGGGTTGTTCGGATGGAAGCAATAAAGGACGCCCTGGATTTCAGGGACTTCTCGAGAATCGAACGGATTGCGCTGCTGCTGTTCACCGTCTTTCTCCTCATCTTCCCCTGGATCGGAACAGGCTCCTTTGTGAAGGCCGTGATGATACAGTTTCTGCTTTTTGCCCTCTTTGGCATGGGTTGGAACACCATCGGCGGATACGGGGGGCAGGTTGAACTGGGCAAGGCCCAATATGTGGGGATCGGGGCTTATACGGTGGCCCTGATGATGGTCTGGTGGAAAATCCCTTACTGGATTTCAATGCCCACCGGTGTCTTTATTGCTATCGGCTATTCCTTCCTCGTGGGTTATCCCCTTTTCAGGCTGAAGGGCCACTACTTCGCCATCGCCACCATCTGCACCTCTCTCGTATTACAGGACGTTTTCGTCAACTGGAAGCTGGTCGGGGCGGCAAAAGGCATAGAGCTTCCCATCCACGACCACCCCGACTTCCTTTACATGCAGTTCAAGTCTGACAACTATTATTATTACTTCATTATGATCCTCTTCTTTATCGCCCTCTTCTATATGAACTGGTTCCGGCGATCAAGGCTGGGCTACCAGCTCCGCATGATCAAAGAGGATGAGGAGGCTGCAGAAAGCCTCGGGATAGACGTCAGGTGGTGCAAGATAAAGGCCTACTCCATCGCTTCGGCCTTCGTTGCCGTAGGCGGCAGCTTCATGGCAGTCTACAATCTTTACATCGACCCTTATTCGGTCATGGATCTTGATCTTTCCATAAAGATAGCCCTCATGGCCATGCTCGGGGGCGCAGGCTCCCTTTGGGGTCCCATAATCGGGGCAGGATTTCTCGTTCCCCTCGACCGGTTTCTCGGCAGTTGGCTTGGCGGGCAGAAAGGGCTTATCGGTCTTGACTTCATGATTTACGCCGTGATGATAATGGCTGTCTCCGCCTACCAGCCGCGGGGCATCTGGGGAATTATCGAACAGTTCAGGAGAAAGAGGTAGATCGTTGGAATTCCTTGAGGTCATCCACCTCACAAAAGACTTCGGCGGACTCGTTGCCAATCAGGACGTCTCCTTCGCCATCCATGAAAAGGAGATTGTGGGTCTCATCGGACCAAACGGCGCCGGAAAGACGACGCTCTTCAACTGTATCGTCGGGTTCCACCGGGCCGACTCAGGAAGCGTCCTTTTCAAAGGACAGGAAATAGTCGGCTTGAAACCTTTTGAAACTACAAGAAAAGGCATTGCACGAACCTTCCAGGTCATGAAGGTGACCACGGGCATGACCGTTCTGGAGAACGTAATGGTGGGCTCTTTCTGCAGGCTTAACGACCGCCGGGGCGCAACGGCAGAAGCGCTGGATATCCTCGATGACCTTGGCCTCTCCTCCATGGCGCCCTACCACCTTAACGAACTGCCCATAGCCATGCAAAGGAAGGTGGGGCTCGCCCGAGCCCTTGCCACAAAGCCCGAACTTCTCATGCTCGATGAGGTGGCCTCCGGCCTTAACCAGACGGAGACGGAGGAGATGGTGACCCTTCTCAAAAGGATCAATGCTCAGAGGGGCATCACCCTATTTCTCATCGAACACATAATGGAGATGGTCATGGCTGTTTCTCAACGGGTAATCGTTCTTGACGGCGGGTTGAAGATCGCCGAAGGCTTGCCCGCGGAAATCGTGAGGAATCAGGAGGTAATAAAGGCCTACCTGGGAGAAAAGTATGTTAAGGGTGTCTGAGATCGAGGTCCGCTACAGCGGAATACCCATCATCCATAATGTTTCCCTAGAGGTTATCAAGGGGGAACTGGTCACCGTGGTAGGGTCAAACGGGTCCGGTAAATCGACGTTGCTCAAGACGATAGCCGGGTCGCTCCGTCCGTCGAAAGGCTCCATCCAGTTTGAAGGGCAATCGATTGAAACGACATCCACCCCGGACAGAGTGGCGCTGGGCATAACCTATGTGCCTGAGGCGCGATCCATTTTCGGGCCGCTCACGGTAGAGGAAAACCTGGAATTGGGAGCATACATCCTGAAAGACAGGATTCGGACCCTGAAAAATCTGGAATTCGTCTATTCCCTTTTCCCGCGGCTTCTTGAGCGCCGCTCCCAGCAGGGAGGGACCCTCAGCGGGGGTGAACAGCAGATGCTCGCCATCGGCAGGGGACTGATGTCGAACCCGAAACTCCTCATGCTCGATGAACCGTCCCTGGGTCTTATGCCGAAACTCGTGGATGAGATGCTTGCCGCCGTTGCAAGGCTCCGGGACATGGGCAATACCATTCTCCTCGTAGAGCAAAACGTCCGGGAATCTCTCGACATCTCGGACCGCGGATACGTACTCCAGACGGGAAGGACGATCCAGACGGGTACCGGGCAGGAGCTATTGGGGACCGAAGCTATAAGGAAAGCCTATCTGGGGCTTTAAGATAAGCGTGAACAGCGCGCAAGGACGCAGACCGCCGACACTAAATACCTGTCTTCTGGGCTCCACTTGAGCCATGGATGCACTTGGACGAAGGTGCGGACGAAATATCCCCGGGCTCTTCGAAATTTTGTTTGCCCCCAAAAGTAAAGATGATATACTGACTAAGCTTTTCCTAATCGGGAGATACTCCGTGGCCAAAGTTCCATTAGCCAAACTTGTACCGGGCATGGTGCTTTCCAAGCCTGTTCTCAATAGAAACGGCCTGGTGATGCTCGGAGAGGGCACCGAACTAACCCAGGCGCTTATTGACAAGATCCTCCAGATGGACACCGCAGGTGTAGACATTAAGGGATACTCCCAACCCTCGGTACCCCAGGAGGAGATGCTTGCACGCTTGGACGGACGCTTCAAGAATGTAATAGACGAACCTTACATGTCCGAAATCAAGGAGCTTATGCGGGAGCACATAGTGGGTTTATATGGCTAAAATGGATATCAAGGCGTTCCGGGCCCGAATTGAGAGTGTGGACTCTCTTGCCACAATTCCCGGCGTCCTGAAGAAGCTTCTTACGATTATAGAAAACCCCCGCGTCTCACTTTCCGAGATCAGTCAGTTCATTTCAAGCGACCCCGTGCTGGCCACTAAGGTTCTCAAAATGGTCAATTCACCGATCTATGGGTTTCCCGGAAGAATCTCCTCCGTTAACCAGGCAGTGATTCTCCTTGGCCTGAACGTGGTGAAGGGGCTCCTCTTCGGGGTATCGGTCTTTGATCTCATGCAGAAAGCCATGGTGGGCCTCTGGGAACATTCTTTGGGTTGCGCTATCGTGGCCCGGCTAATAGCAAAGAAGAAAGGCCTTAAGGAGCCCGAGGAAGCTTCTGTTTACGGCCTTCTCCATGACATCGGCAAGGTGCTTCTCATAGTCCGTTTCCCCGGTGATTATCAGGGAGCAATGAATGCTTCCGAAGAGACCGGTATACCCATATACGATGCTGAGAGAGAGGTCTTCGCCGCAGACCACGCCACCGTGGGAGGGTGGCTGGCGCGCAAGTGGCGGTTTCCCGCCAATCTGACGGAGACCATAGAATTCCACCACAAACCATTCCTTTCCAAGGGAATTCCGCTGGAAACAGCCATTGTCCACGTAGCCGATATCTTTGTGCGGGGCCGCGGTTACGGATATGCCGGCGACTCTTTTGTCCCGCCCGTGAACCCGGCAGCCTGGTCTCTCCTTGGCCTCTCCAAACCCAACATCAGGGACGTGTTGAAGGAGATGGAAGATTCTCTGGAGGAAACGGAGGGGCTGACACCCTGAACCAATGGTTAACAAAGTTCTCGCCATCATCTCCCGGAATTCTGAATCAACCGCCCTCATCGAGGAGCTCCTGAAGAACACTTACACCCTGGAAACCTTCCGAAACGTGAAGTCCGCCCTAGACTACATTTACAACACCATTCCCAACCTCATAATCTTTGATGCCAGCCCTGGGAATCAGGAAGATTTCGATCTTCTCAACAACCTGAAGGGCGACCCCATATTTAACCACCTGCCCGTGCTTGCAATCATCGACCGCGGATCACCGCCTCCCCAATGGGGTACCCTCTTTATTGAAGACTATCTCTGGAGGAAGGACATAAGCGAGGACATCGTCGAGAGAGTGGAGCTGTCCATGCTGCGATCAGAGCGGGTCATCGAGGTCAATCCCCTCACCCGGCTGCCCGGCAATATTTCAGTAAACCGCACCATCCAGCGCCTCCTGGACGATGGGAAGCCCTTCGCCATAGGCTATGCGGATCTGGATAATTTTAAGCCCTACAATGACTACTACGGTTTCAGCATGGGCGACGAGGTAATCAAG
>CAYOYU010000058.1:19249-21808 GCA_964408265.1 uncultured Syntrophorhabdaceae bacterium | reverse complement strand
AAAAGCAGGAGTCCTGGATACCCCCTCCTCATCAAGGGGATCTTCCAACCCACGCTCCTCTAATTCCAACAACGACGGGACTGCCTGCATTCGGATGGGGCATGAAGGATTGTCGGGCTCAATCAATCGGAGATAGAACTCGGGGATCTTGAAGGGAAAGAGTGCTGAAACCCTTGTTATTTCCTGCTTTTCAGTGTCGCTGAGAGCTAATGCTCCGGAAAGACTTTCTACTGTATTGACAAAAAAAGGGAGGGTACCCGCTGTACCCTCCTCGCGTTCCTGAAGCAAACTACTGGATCGGCACGAAGTGAGCCCTTCTGTTCTTGGCCCATGCTGCCTCGTTGTGCCCGGGATCGAACGGTCTTTCCTTGCCGTAGCTTACGGTCTCAAGTAGTTTTCCATCTACTCCGAGGTTGGTGAGGTAGTTCTTTGTGGCATCGGCTCTCTTCTGACCCAGTACCAGGTTGTATTCCACCGTGCCTCTTTCGTCGCAGTGGCCTTCGACCTTCACCTTTTTGCCAGAGTTTGCCTTGAACCAGTCAAGGTCTTTCTTCAGTATCTCTGCATCCCCAGGCCTGACGGCATATTTGTCAAAATCAAAATAGATGTCATTCAGCGGAACACTGACCACGGCCGGCGGGGCAGGCGGAGGTGGAGGAGGCGCTGGTTGAACTGGAACCGGTGTCTTTACTTCCGGCGGCACGACTTTCGCTGCAGGGGGTGGAGGAGGAGCCTTTTCACCGGCCACCTGCTGATAGAAACAACCACATCCGCCAAGAAGCAACCCTAACGCAAATACCAGAACTACTAAGCCTAATAACTTTATCTTCATGATCCTCCCCTTCCTTAAAAGTTTAGGGTATATCCTCTGAACAAGGATATACCCTTTCTGAATTTCGCGATAATTACTTCTTCTCGGGAGCTGGTGCTGCTGGCTTCTCGGGAGCTGCTGCCGGTTTCTCAGGAGCTGCTGGTGCTTTCTCCGGGGCTGGTGCTGCTTTCTCCGGGGCTGGTGCTGGGGCCTTAGGTGCCTCTGACGGCCCGCAACTGATCAATGTAAAGCTTGCAAAAAAAGCGATAGCTATAAACAATACCATGAGTTTCTTCATCTACTTTCACCTCCTTTCGTAATTATTCTTAAACCTGATATACATACATATAACAATGCCGAAGAAAAGTAAATTAAATTTTCTTAACAATTACTTCTTTTTTGACCCTTACTATATCTTCTTGAGTTCCCAGGCTGTTCCCCGAGGCGAGGGTCGCTGCCGTCCCACAGGCTACGGCCATCTTCAGAGCCTCTTCGAAAGTACCTTCCTGGCTCATCACATAGACGAGCCCGGCCACGAAGGAGTCACCTGCACCCGCAGAGCTCCAGACCTTTACCTTGGGGGGCACGACACAGTAGCCGCCATTCCTCGAAATTCCTACCGCGCCCCTGGCGCCCATGGAGACGACGATATATTCCACTCTGTCCTGCATCGTTTTCCCGTATTCCACGACCTCATCAACCTCAGTCACATTGTTTTCAACAAGACGTCCGAATTCATGTATATTCGGCTTTATCATGTAGGGACCCACGTTCATCCCATTTTTCAGGGGGTCGCCGTCGGAATCGAGCACAACCCGTATCCCCTTCTCTTTCAACGTGGTTATGACCTGGGCGTACAGATTGGTGCTGATGCCCGCAGGTATGTTGCCGCTTAATATACAGAAACTACCCCTGGGAATCTCCTTGATCCTATTGAAGAAGGAAGCCACCTCGAGAGATGATACCTTCGGACCCGACGTGCTCAGGAGCGTCTGAAGCTTCTTCTTTCTCTGATAAAAGACTATGTTCGTCCTTGCTTCTTCGCAGACTCTGATAAAGTCGCAGACAATTCCTTCGTTGATGAGCCGGCCTTCCAGTTCCAGGCCGTTGTATCCCCCGGCAAATCCGAGGGCGATACTCTGGCCGCCAAGCTCCTTTATCACCCTGGAGACATCGATGCCCCTGCCGCCTGCCGCCTTCCTCTCCTCTATTATGGTATTCACATCATCATAAATGAGCTCTTCTACCTCAACAGTTCTATCAAGGGACGGGTTCAGGGTGACGGTGTATATCATGGCGTGCCTTGCGATTATTATATGAAGTAATAGCCCAAATCACCAGACAAAAATGCTCTCCACCCCCGGTACATGGAGCCCTCAGCCTCAAAGGTCTCCGGCCGACCCGTGAATTTGCGCCCACCGGACGGCTAATCCCCGGTTGTTCACTGTATAGGGTGGGGCCGAGTATTGCTTTCGCTGTCTATTACGGCTACAATAAAACCTTCAGAAGAAGGGAGGCTAAGACTGGACAGCTTCGCCACATCATTGAAGAAAGGGGTGCTCAACGGCCTGTCCATCACCTTCGTGATGGTTAAAGTCATCGTGCCCTGCTTCATCGCAATCGAACTCATCAAACACTTTGGACTCATAGACATCATCAGCACGATCTTCCGGCCCCTCATGGGCCTCATGGGTCTTCCCGGAGAAGCCGCTCTCGGACTCATTGCAGGCTATTTCATCAACCTCTAT
>CAYOYU010000058.1:3209-19239 GCA_964408265.1 uncultured Syntrophorhabdaceae bacterium | reverse complement strand
GACCAAGACGAAGATTTGGGAGAGATCCACCAAGGTCATCACCGTCATCGCCCTCATACTCGGCATATCCCACAGTCTCCCCATGGAAACGCCGGTGACGAGACAGACGGGCGTGAATGCCTGGGTACTGCTCCTGGTGAGAATAATCCTGAGCCTTATCGCAGGGGCCCTGCTCAACATAATATGGAAATTATTCTAACCGCCCTCAGGGACTCTGCTTCACTTACCCTCAAGCTCCTCCTCATCATAATGCCTCTCTCCATTTCCTACGAATTCCTGAAGAAGAGACAGCAGAACATGGCCGGCCGGAGGCTTTCCGTGATGGGGATTACCGGTGACGGCCTCGTACCGTTGATAACGGGAATAATAATAGGGCTCACCTACGGAGCCGGCGTTATTATCCACTCAATACGGGCTTACAACATCAAAGAAAAGGAGGCCTTTCTCATCCTCCTCTTTCTTTCAATCTGTCATGCAATTGTCGAGGATACGCTGATCTTCGTAGTTATCGGGGCGAACGGTCTGATTCTTATCGCGGCAAGGTTCTTTCTCGCAATTGTCCTCACCTACGCAGTGCACAAAAGCGGTCTATTCCGCAGCGAGTCTTAATATCGCCCCGGGGAGGGCCGATGGGTCAAGAGGGATTTCAGTCTGTCCCTTGTTCTTCATGTTCCGCAACAGGACCACGCCCTTATTGATCTCATCCTCGCCTAATATGAGCACGTAATCGGTGCCGAGACTGTCGGCATAGCGCATCTGGGCCTTCAGCGATTTGTCCTCATAGGAATAGCGCAAGGGAATCCCGGCATCTATGAATGAACGGAGCAGAGGCACGAGGTATTCCCTCGCTCTTTCGCCGAGATAGGCGAAGAAACAGGAAGGCAGCCCTTTTCTCGCCTTCTCCCCCATGAGAAGCGAAAGTCTCTCCACTCCAATGGCGAATCCTGAGCCCGGGGTCACGGGCCCGCCCATCTCCTCCACGAGGCCGTCATATCGACCCCCCGCAGCAAAGGCTTTCTGAGCCCCGAGGTCGCCCGACAGGACCTCGAAAACGGTCTTCGTGTAGTAGTCGAGGCCGCGGACGAGCCTCTTGTTCACTGTCACCGGCACACCAAACCCCGAAAGATGGTTAAGGAGGCCGTCAAAGTGGGCCCTGCAGGGATCGCAGAGATAGTCGAAGAGGAGCGGCGACTTGCCTGCTACATCGATGCACTGGGTTTGTTTGCAGTCAAATATCCTCAAGGGGTTCCTGTCGAGACGCCGCAGGCAGTCTTCGCAGAGGCCCTCCTTCTCCTTCCCGAAATAGGAGGTAAGGACTGTTCTGAACTCTTCCCTGCACGCCCTGCAACCGACGCTGTTGACCTCCACATCGTACCTTGCCACTCCCAGGTCAGCGAGGATGAGGTGGAGCATCCAAATCATCTCCGCGTCCACCAGAGCGCTGTCGATGCCGAAGACTTCGACATCCACCTGGTGAAATTCCCTGAACCTGCCCTTTTGGGGCTTCTCGTGCCTGAACATGGGGCCTATGGTGAAAATCTTGCTTGCCCGTTCCTTCGCGTACAGGCCGGCCTGGAGGTAAGCTCTCACCACCCGGGCCGTTGCCTCGGGCCTCAATGTCACTGAATTTCCGCCAAGGTCGACAAAGGTAAACATCTCCTTTTCCACGATGTCCGTCGTGTCGCCAATGCTCCGGACAAAAAGCTCCGTTTTTTCCAGAACGGGTATTTCGATTTCATTGTAGCCGAAGACCTCGAAATACTTCCTGGCCGTCGACTCTATGCGCCGGAAGCTTTCGATCTCTGTGCCGAGGATATCCCTGAATCCTCTCAAAGTCCTGAACTTTTCCATAGTTACCTCGATAAAAGGCTCTGCTGCAGCAAGAGATAAGTACCATAAACCGGCTTGAATATAAAGAGATTTCTACGGTGCAGCGCGCTTAGGCAAAGAGCTTTGACTGCATGCCTTCCTGTGCTACTATTAACATACGCGGCCGGAAGGCGACGGCAAAAGTAACGAACCGCATCGACAGAGATAAGGAGGAAACAATGCCCACTATAGCGGTGATACCAGGGGACGGCATAGGTAAGGAGGTGGTTCCCCAGGGTATTCGCGTTCTCGAGACAGCAGGCGAACGGTTCGGTTTCGGTTTCGAATGGGAGGTCTTCCCCTGGAGCTGCGAATACTACAACCGGACAGGCCGCATGATGCCTGAGGACGGACTTGAACTCCTGTCAAAGTTTGATGCCATATTTCTCGGGGCCGTGGGATATCCCGGGGTTCCCGACCACGTCTCGCTCTGGGGCCTCCTCATACCCATACGACGGGGTTTTCAACAGTATGTGAACCTCCGCCCCGTGAGGCTCCTGAGAGGCATCGAAAGCCCGCTGAAAGGGCTTCTTCCGGGGGAGGTCGACTTCTTTGTGGTACGGGAGAATAACGAGGGCGAATATTCCAACGTGGGTGGGCGCATGTACGAGGGGACGGACCAGGAGATGGCCGTTCAGGAGTCCATCTTTACCAGGAAAGGGGTGGAGCGGGTCCTGAGATTCGCCTTTGACCTTGCCAGGCAACGAACAAGAAAACATGTCACCTCCGCAACCAAGTCGAACGGTATCATCTACACCATGACCTACTGGGACGAGATCTTCAACGAAATGGCCTCCGCATCGCCGGGTGTGACAACAGACCAGTATCACATCGACAATCTGACGACGCTCTTTGTCCGCGATCCCCGAAGGTTTGACGTGGTGGTGGCGAGCAACCTCTTCGGCGACATTCTGTCCGACCTTGGGCCCGCCATTGTCGGCAGTCTCGGCATCGCGCCCTCGGCGAACCTGAACCCGGAACGCCGCTTCCCCTCCATGTTTGAACCCGTCCATGGTTCCGCTCCCGACATCGCAGGTCAGGGCATCGCCAACCCCGTAGGCCAGATATGGTCAGGAGCCATGATGCTGGAGCACCTGGGTTACATTGAGGCTGCAAGAGCAGTGGAAAGGGCCATTGAAACCGTTATTGCCGATAAAGGAATAGGGACCCGCGACATCGGGGGGTCGGCAACCACGGAAGAGATGGGACAGGCCATCGCCGATGCAGTGAGAGGCTGAAGGGCCTGCCCAAGCCCACTTTTTTCCTTCTCCATACCAGCCATTCAAGAATTTGCACCTTAAGACCGTCAAAAAGATACGGGACTTGCGCCTCCTTCGTACATAGACTTGTTATGACAGACAAAATCAGGGGAGGAGATATTGACGGGAAAATGGCATGAACTCGAGGCAGATGAGGTTCTCAAGGCGCTCGGGTCCGGACCCGCGGGGCTCACACGCGACGAAGCAGCCCGACGCCTGAAGGAACACGGCCCCAACAGACTCCTGGAAAAAGCCCGGAAGACCACGGCCGCCATGTTCCTCAACCAGTTCAGGGATTTCATGATCCTCATCCTCGCTGCCGCAGCCGTCACCGCAGGCGTCATCGGCGAACTTGCCGATACCCTCGTAATCCTGACCATTGTCATAGCCAACGCAGTAATCGGCTTTATCCAGGAGTACCGGGCGGAGAAGGCAATGGAAGCACTGAAAGCCATGGCAGAACCACATGCCCTTGTGGTGCGGGAAGGTTCTGTGCACAAAGTGGATTCAGCCCTGATCGTGCCCGGCGATGTGGTCCTTCTCGAAGCGGGGTCCTTCGTTCCTGCCGATATGCGCCTCATCGAGACAGCAGGGCTCCAGGCGGATGAGGCGGCCCTGACGGGGGAATCAGCTCCCGTGGACAAACAGGTAAGAGCTGTGGCCGATCCCGAGGCAGCCCTCGGTGACAGGCTGAACATGGCCTACAAAGGCACTGTAGTCACCTACGGACGGGGCTCAGGAGTAGTCACGGAGACGGCCATGAAGACGGAACTGGGCCGCATAGCATCCATGCTTCAGGAAGAGAAAGAGATGAAGACGCCCCTCCAGAGAAGACTCGTCATCTTCGGAAAACGTCTGGCCATCATCGTTCTCTCTATCTGCGCTCTCGTCTTCGCTATTGGCATTCTCCGGGGAGAAAAGCCGCTCCTCATGCTCCTCACCGCAATCTCCCTTGCCGTGGCAGCTATACCCGAGGCTTTACCGGCGGTGATCACCATCTCCCTGGCCCTGGGCGCGAGAAAGATGGTGAGGAAGAATGCCCTCCTGAGAAAACTGGCCGCCGTGGAAACCCTGGGCTCAGTGACCTACATCTGCTCCGACAAAACAGGAACCCTCACACAGAACAGGATGGCGGTAGAGGAGATCTACACGAACGGGAAGGTCATGAGTGCCCAGGACCCGGAAGCATCGCAGACAAGGTATCTTTTGGAGGCCCTTGCCTTGAGCAATGATGCCGAAAAGGATGCAGAGGGGAACATGGTGGGCGACCCTACGGAAACCGCACTCTATGCATACGCAGGGAACCACGGATGCAGGAAGGAAGCACTGCAGACCGAACTGGCCCGGGTCGGGGAGATACCCTTCGATTCGGAACGAAAGTCCATGACAACCATCCACAGGCTTCCTTCAGGGGGATTCATCTCATTTACCAAGGGGGCGGCAGATGCGCTCATTGCCGTCGCTTCAGGTTTGATGGGCTCAAAAGGAGTGGAGCCGGTTGAGGCCGCGGAATTGCTCCGCACTGCCGAGGATATGGCAGGCCGGGGCCTTCGTGTGCTCTGCATTGCAGCGAAGGAATGGGCCACGCTGCCCGAAACCGTCTCTCCCGATCCCGTGGAGAAGGACCTCATCATCCTCGGATTGGTCGGGATCCTCGATCCTCCCCGGGAGGAAGCGATGGAGGCCGTATCTTTATGCAAGACGGCGGGAATCAGGCCGGTCATGATCACCGGCGACCATCCCCTCACCGCCAGGGTCATAGCCGAGCGTGTCGGGATCCTGGAGCAGCATGCACAACAAGGCGTTATCACCGGACGGGACCTTCAGAAACTCTCCGATGAAGAACTGGAGGAGAGGGTGGAGGACCTGCGGGTCTATGCGCGGGTGGCGCCCGAACAGAAGCTCCGCATCGTCAAAGCCCTGCAGACGAGAGGTCAATTCGTAGCAATGACGGGCGACGGCGTCAACGATGCTCCTGCGCTTAAGCGGGCCGACATCGGAATCGCCATGGGCATCACAGGGACGGATGTTTCAAAAGGGGCTGCAGACATGATCCTCCTGGACGACAATTTTGCCACCATCGTCAACGCGGTCAGGGAGGGACGGAAGATTTACGACAATATCCGCAAGTTCATCAGGTACCTTCTCACCACGAACTCCGGCGAAATCTGGACCCTCTTCCTGGCCCAGATACTCGGTCTTCCTGTGCCTCTTCTGCCTGTGCACATTCTCTGTGTCAACCTCGTCACCGACAGCCTGCCTGCCCTCGCCCTTTCCGTTGAGCCCGGCGAGGAAGATATCATGGAGCGACCGCCCCGACATCCACAGGAGAGTATCTTTGCTCACGGGCTGGGCATCCAGGCTATATGGGTGGGCCTCTTCATGGCTGCTCTAGTGCTCGGGGTCCAGGCCTCGGCACTCTATTACGACGTGAAACACTGGCAGACCATGGTCTTCACCGTGCTCTGCTTCACCCAGTTCGGCAGCGCCCTCGCAGTACGCTCAGAAAAGAAATCCCTCTTCAGCCTGGGTATATTCTCCAACCCTTCCCTCTTCGGCGCCATCGTCATCTCCTTCGCGCTGCAGGCCGCAGTCATCTATATCCCACCGCTTCAGGCCATATTTCACACCATGCCCCTGAGCGCAGGCGAACTCGTAGGCTGCCTGGCCGTCTCATCGCTCGTCTTTTTCGCTATGGAACTGGAGAAGGTATTGAGGAGAAAGGCATAGCGGATAGCGTAGAGCGGATAGGGGTAATGACCAATATCCGAATCCGGCTTCGCAATAAGGACCGGATGACCGATCTCTGCAATTCAGGACTCCGGTGGTTACCAGTTCTCTCTATACGCTATGCGCTATGCGCTACCCGCTAAGCGCTTCGCCTATTCCCACTCCTTCCACACCTCGGGCGCGTAGCCCACGGTTGCCTTGCTTCCGTTGCGCACGATGGGGGTCCTGAAAAGCAAGGGGTCTTTCGTCAGTTCTTCTTCCACATTATGGGTGAGGTATTTGAGGTTGCGGCGCGCATATTCCTTGCCTTCCCTATCCATGAGGTTCTCTATGCCGACTGCAGTCTTGACGCTGTTCAGTTCACCCTTGCTTAAGCCCTTCTCTGCAAGGTTGATGAACTGGAAGGGTATGCGGCGCTCCTTGAAATAACGCTGGGCTTTCTTCGTATCCTGACATTTGAGGGTGCCGAAAATCTGTATGTTCATGCCTTCTCTACAATATCCCCGTCAACTTCCTGGGCAGGATGCTGCTTATCTCCTGGGCTTCCTTGTGGATAATTTCTATGTAGGTCAGCGTGGTATGCAGATTGTCACGCAGTTTCTTGGCAAAACCGCCCAGAGGAACGATCTTGTTGATGATGACATCTCTCATGTGCTGGAGCATGGCACTCTCCTGGCCAAGGAGCAGGCTGACCAACTCCGCCACCTCCGCGCAGAAGAGGATCTCATCGTCCGTAAACCGCAGCCCATCCGTGGCATCGACGACTATGACGCCCGCGGCGTGGCCATCCTCAATGAAAAGGGGGACGTAGAGTATCTCGCTGATATTCCTTTTCTCCACGATACCCTTGAAATATGCGGTCCGCTCATCATTACAGGGATCCTTGATGACGAAAGTCCGGCCGTTCCCCGCAGCAGCCATGACATCGGGATGATCTGCAAGCCGCGTCCTCTCGCAGGAGTCGGAGCAGTACTCTTCCTGGGGCACCCCGGCCACGATCTCGCAAAAGGTCTCCGTTACACCGTTGATATCCTCATTGTCTATCTTGAAGATCACACACCGCTCCACTCCGAGAATATCTGCGAGCTCTTCGATAATGCTCTGCTTGATGCGGATGGAGGAATCGGTGAGGCCATCCCGTAACGCCATGATAAGCGCCTTCGTTATCCGTAGAAAGGCATTTCTCTCGATTCTCTCCCTCATAACGCCTTGCCTCCTCTGCCCTTTCAATACTTCTACCAGAACATGTGCAGAAATGATGCCACAAAATATCGGTGAGCTTAACGTTCTGGAAACCGCTTTTGAAATCGGCCTCGAAGAAGCCCCTGGTTTCGGACCTGCCCTTCCGCTTGAAGGAGGAAGGGCATGGCAAATATTTCCCTCTCCGGGCAATTTTTTCCGGGTCTCCATCTTCGCTCGCAGGGTTGGTCGGCTTAAACCGAAAAGACCTGATGGCCCGGCTTCGGCTGACACTCACGGCAGCCTTCGCCCCCCGCGAGGAGGCGGGATTCCCGGTGTATCAAACAGGAGGGTCGGAAAATTTCCTGCTCTCTGTCGGAAATCTTATGTTTCCCGCCCCTTCCCTCGGCCTAATGTCAAGGATAAAGATTTGACCCCTTAGTCGGGATGGGACCGACTGTTTGTAGGCGGATGACCCACAGTGAATTCATCCCCATGCCGATACTCAAAGGGGTTCATTTATTCTATTCTGCTTACATGGAAGGAAGAAAGCTTCAAATATTGCAGTACAAGGAGGAAGACAATGGCTGATATCAACAATGATGATTTTTATGACAAGGTATTTCCCGTTCCTGACAGGGTGAGGGAAAAATCGTACATTAAGAGTAGGGCAGAGTATGACACACTCTACAGGGAGTCCATCGAACAGCCTGACGCCTTCTGGGCGAAGCAGGCCGAGGAGAGGCTGACCTGGTTCAAACCCTTCGATAAGAAGAAAGTGTCCGACTGGTCCTTCGGCGATGACCTCCATGCGGAGTGGTTTAAAGGGGGGAAACTTAATGTCTCCTACAACTGCCTGGACCGCCACCTCGAAACCAAAAAGACCAAAGCAGCCATCATCTTCGAGGGCAACGACCCCAACGACTGGAAGGTCTACACCTACTTCGACATGTACCGCGAAGTCAACAAGTTTGCCAATGTCCTGAAGAAAGTGGGCATCAAAAAGGGGGACAGGGTATCAATCTATCTGCCCATGATCCCCGAACTGGCCATCACCATGCTGGCATGTGCCCGGATTGGCGCAGTTCACGCCATCGTCTTCGGCGGCTTCTCGGCAGAAGCACTCAGGGACAGGGTCAATGACTGTGAATCAAAGCTGCTCATCACCTGCGACGGCAGCTACCGCGGCGCCAAAGCGGTGCCCCAGAAGGAGAGTGCAGACAAGGCACTCGCACAGTGCCCTTCGGTCAAGACGCAGATCGTCGTAAAGCGGACCGGCACCGAGGTGCCCATGGTGGCAGGCAGGGACCTCTGGTATGAAGAATTGATGGCAGAAGCGGAACCCTACTGCAAACCCGAGGAAATGGATGCCGAAGACCCTCTCTTCATCCTCTACACCTCCGGTTCCACCGGCAAACCGAAGGGTGCCCTTCATACCCGGGCCGGCTAGCTTCTTTACGCCTCCATGATCCAGCAGTTGGCCTTCGATGTGCGTGACGAGGACGTCTACTGGTGCACCGCCGATATCGGCTGGGTGACAGGCCACAGCTATGTCGTCTACGGACCGCTCTGCAACGGCTACACGAGCATCCTCTTCGAGGGTGTTCCCAGCTACCCCGCCTTCGACCGGTTCTGGGCCGTCATCGAAAAGTACAACGTCAATAATTTCTATACCGCTCCGACGGTCATCCGCTCCGTTGCCAAGGAGGGCGATGAGAATGTCGATAAGCATGATCTTTCCTCGCTGCGCGTTCTGGGCTCCGTGGGCGAGCCGCTCAACCCGGAAGCCTGGTGGTGGTTCTACAACAAAGTCGGAGGGGGCCAATGCACCATAGCCGACACCTGGTGGCAGACGGAAAACGGCGGACACATGATCCTTCCACTGCCGGGAGCCATCGACATCAAACCGGCCAAGGCAATGGTCCCCTTCTTCGGGGTGGTGCCTGCAATACTCGATGTCGAGACCGGCAAAGAGATAAAAGGTCCGGGAAACGGGGCGCTCTGCATCAAGACCTGCTGGCCCGGTATGTTCAGGGGAATATGGAACAACAATGACCTCTACAAGGAGAACTATTTTGTCCAGTACCCCGGGTACTATTTCTCCGGCGACGGCGCCGAACGGGATGCCGATGGAGATTACAAGATCACCGGCCGGATCGACGACGTCATCAACGTTTCAGGACACCGCATCGGTACGGCTGAAGTGGAAGCAGCGCTGACGCTCCACCCGGATGTTGCAGAAGCGGCGGTGGTCGGATTTCCGCACGATATCAAGGGGCAGGGAATCTTTGCCTACGTGACGCTCAATAACCGCGTAGCAAAGACCGACGAACTGAAGAAAGGCCTCATAGCCACGGTCAGGAAAGAGATAGGACCCATCGCCACGCCGGACCAGATCCAATGGGCCGATGGGCTCCCGAAAACACGATCCGGCAAGATCATGCGCCGCGTCCTTCGGCAGGTTGCAGCCATGAAATTCAGTGACTTCGGTGACACCTCAACCCTGGCGGACCCCAGCGTGGTTGAAGATCTGGTAAGCGAAAGAAAGAAACTCGGTTAAAACTGCAGCAAAAGAACCCGGCGGCTGCATGAACCCGCCGGGTTCTCCCCCTTTTCCAAGCCCATATCCAATAACCAAACCCCAAGTTCCAGATAATTATCGGATACCCCATGTTCAATGATCGAAAAGGAAACTGAACTACCCGCCGGTCATTGGGAAACTGGCTGTTGGTGCTTATTTGAAATCTGGAAATTGGTAATTGGAATTTGATTGTTACAGAGAGGTCAAGGGGGAGTTCCCACACTCCCCCTCAACTGGCAGACATCGGCCGCCCAATTGCGGCCGATTTATGGATACAAGATTAGTGCGCCGGCTCTTCGAGCCTCAAAGACATGAGGATCATATTCTTCTCCCTCCTTTCCATCTTGAAACCACAGCGGTCGAGGATGGTGGTCATGGGGAAGTTTTCCCGAACTGTCTCCGCATTGACAACCTTAAGATTCAGGTGTCGGGCGAGGTGCAGACAGGTTTCCGACAGCAGGCGGCCCAGGGTCATCTTTTGCCAGGGGTCGCTGATGATGACTGCATACTCCGCTTCTTCGAGACTTCCACATCTGATGAGCCGGGCAATGCCTACCGCCCTCTTCCTGCCGTCTTCCGTCATCTCTGCAACCACCGCCACCTCTTCATCAGGCCTGATGTTGCAGAAGCGCTCAGCCCTCTCCGGGGTTGCACTGAAAGGGGAAAGGAAGCGGAGCCACAGGGAATGGGGCGAGCAACTGTTGACGAATTCCGTCCAGAGGTCCGTGTCATCCTGCGTCAACAGCCTGAGGTCCACCGGAGAATTGCCGACAGTGAAGGAATTGCGTGCCAGAAAATCATCGAGGACCCTGATCCTGGCCTTATTGCACCGGCAATAGTGACGGTACATCTCTCCCAGGACCTCTGCAGCCATTTCCGGGGTGGAATAGACGGGAATGCCTTTCTGCTCCAGGTCTATGACGTGGTCCATGGCGAATTCCTTGCACGCCACGCAGCAGAAGACGGGTTTTCCCTTGTAGTCTATACCTGCGAGCGTATCAACATAGGAATCGAGTATTTCACCCTGAACGATGACAATCAGACCATGGACGTTCTCACTCTGCACACCGAGCTGGATCACATCCCTTGCCTGCTGAGGGTGCATACTGAAGGAGCAGTCCACGGGGTTCTGAAGGTTGAGATAATTCTCAAGAAGAGGTGCCAGGCGCTCTTTCAGGCGGGGTTCCAGTTCTGCCAGTCTCAGACCGCTGGTATAGAGCATATCCGTCGTTGCAATCCCTAAGGACCCCGTGTAGGTAACAACCAGAACGCCGGGCCCCTTCGGTAGCGGCTGCTTTGAGAAAGCCCTCATCAGCGAAAAGAGGTGCTCGTTGTCACGTGCACGGATGACGCCGCTCTGGCGGAAAGCTGCACTGTTGATCTCGTCGTTCCCGGCCATGGAAGCGGTGTGCGAAGAGACAGCCTTCTTCCCCGCCTCCGTCCGGCCTGCTTTGAGGGCGATTACGGGCTTCTTCAGGGAGACGCGGCCTGCCACATCCACAAGGCGCCGGCCGCTCGTCACGTCCTCCATGTAGAGAGCGATGAGGTCGATGTTCTCATCTTCACCCATGAACTCCAGTATGTCCACTTCGGTCACATCCATCTTGTTGCCGATGGTAGCGATAATACCGAAATCGAGGACCTTGCGGAGCCCTGCGAGAATGCCGGCCGTATAGACACCTGCCTGGGCAATGAGCCCCACCTTGCCTTTGCGTAAGCTCTCGATGATTCCGATGGACTGAACCATGTTGTGATGGGTATTGATCACGCCCGAGCAGTTCGGCCCCAGAAGACGGCATTTCTTTTCCATAATCAGCTCCCTTATGCGGGACTGGATTCTCCGGCCTGCCTCCCCTGTTTCTGCGAAACCCGCCGTCTCCACGATAAGGTGTTTTACGCCCTTCCTGCAGCAATCTTCGATGGCCTTCAGGGCAGCCTCGGCCGGAACAATAATGATCGCTACGTCCACGGGCTCATCCACGTCAAGAATCGATCGGTAGGCATTCAGTCCGAGCAGGGTCCCTTTGTGGGAGTTGACAGGATAGAGCTTTCCGGGGAAATGGTGGGACAGCAGGTTCCAGACAACATTGTAACCAAGCTTGCCCCTGGAATCGGTGGCTCCGATGACGGCGATGCTTTCGGGGTAGAAGAGCTCAAAAAGACTGTTTCTTGCCGTCTGTTCCTCTACCGTGGATACCTCCTGCCCGTGATCGAGGAATATCCTGGCGTCTGCAGCCATATACCCCGATGGGTAGAGCAGAAGGGGATTCAGGTCCAACTCCCTGATTTCGGGATGCGCCATGGCGAGGTCGGAGACTTTCAGCAGCAGTTCTTTCAGGGCCGCGATATCGACCGACCTTCCCCGGTATCCTTTCAGGAGCGGGTAGCCTTTTATTTCTTCGATCATGTCCGTTGCCGAGTGGCCGGTGATTGGCAGGACCCTGAACGTCACATCCTTCAGTACCTCCGCAAAGATGCCGCCGAGACCGAACATGAGGATCGGCCCGAAACTGGCGTCCCTTGTAATTCCCACAATAGCCTCCGTGCCCGGGGGCGCCATCTTCTGCACCGAAACGCCGAGGACCTTTTCCTCCCGGAAACGGGAGACCATGGCCCGGTAGGCTTCTCTCACCTCCCTTTCGTTTGTCAGGTTCAGCCTCACACCGCCGGAATCGCTTTTGTGGACTATATCAGGAGAAACGATCTTCAGGGCAACGGGATAATCGAGACTCCTGCTTATTTCACAGGCTTCCTCTTCAGACAAGGCCACAATGGCGCCCGTCGTCCTGATACCGGCGTTCTCGAGCATCTCTTTACTCTCATGCTCCATGAGATACTCACGGTTCTCGGACCGCGCCCGGCGCACAATCTCCGCGCTGCCCGTCAGTGACCCCTGTCGGCTGTCCCTCTTCCAATCTGTCCGCATTCCGGATCCCATACCCTCTTCCATTACTTTTGTTAAACAGTTGGTCTGAGTATGTTAATAACACGGTTGAATTGGGGGCGGTATCAGGGGGGCACTCTTTTTTCTGTCGGATAAATGAAGGTCTTCCTTGACAGAGTATGACTGACAGGACGATGGGGGTCAGCCGACAGTTGTCGGCCTTTAGCGGTAAGCGTAAGATCGGGGGCTTCCCGCGCAACTGACGGTTGGTGCTAGATGGTGGCGGCTAAAGGATGAGGCTGTTCTTTACCGCGTAGAGGGTCAATTCCGCATTCTTCTTCATGCCCATCTTCTCCAGGATACGGGTCCGGTAGGTACTGATGGTCTTTACGCTGAGGCAGAGTTCCTCCGCCACTTCGCTCACCGATTGGCCCGAAGCCAGCATCAGCATGACCTGGTATTCACGGTTGGAGAGTCTTTCATGGCGCTGCTTTTCTGCGCCCACATCCAGTTCAACGGTCAGCTTTTCCGCAAGTTAGTCGGTGACATCTTTCCCGCCCCTGGAGACTTTCTGGATGGCCTTGATCAGTTCCTCGGGGGCACTGGCTTTAGTCAGGTAACCCGCAGCCCCGGCCCGCAGCATCCGCACGGCATACTGCTCCTCGGGATGCATGCTCAGGATCAGTACGGGCAGTTTCGGCCGGATAACCCTTATCTCTTCCAGGACCTCGAGCCCGCTTCTGCCCGGCATGGAAATATCGAGGAGGATGAGGTCGTAATCCTTTTTTTTCTCTTTGCTGAGAACCTCAGGTCCGCTTGCTGCCTCGTCTTCAACTACCATCTCTTCCTGGCCGGTCAGGATCTGCTTGATACCTTCCCGGACCACGGTATGATCGTCGGCAACAAGAATTCGTATCATCTCAGAGTTCTCCTCTCTCCCATAGGTATCCTAACCTTGATGGTAGTCCCTTTCTGCTGCTTCCCCGTTATGCTGACGCTGCCGCCCCAGAGGTTGACCCGCTCGCGCATGCCCACGATCCCGAATGATTTAGGGTCAGCAACCTGCTTAGGGGTAATCCCCTTCCCGTTGTCTGAAACGTCGAGACAGAGTTCATCCGTCTTCTCGGCGAGACGTACTCTCACGCGTGTCGCCCCGGCATGTCGAGCCACATTCGTAAGGGTCTCCTGGAGAATGCGAAAAAGAGTCGTGGCCAGATCCTTTTCGACGGAATTGTCTTTGAAGTCGAGGCGGGCATCGCAGAGTACGCCGGTTCTCCCCTGAAACTCCTGGACTTGCCATTCCATGGCAGCCGTAAGACCGAGATCGTCAAGGAGAATAGGCCGAAGCTCCGTGGAAATCCGATGCACGCTGTCGATTGTGGTATCCACGAGGCCCCTCATGCGCTGGACTTTTCCTGCAAGAGACAGGTCCCCTTCAGGCAGGCGCGTCCCCAGCCAGGCCAGGTCCATCTGGATGGCCGTAAGCGATTGCCCGAGTTCGTCGTGAATTTCCCTGGCGATCCTGGTGCTCTCCTTTTCCCGGACAGATTGGAGGTAGACGGAAAGGTTGCGAAGTTGTTCCCGGGAGCTCGCCAGTTCTTTCTCGGCCCGCCTCTGCTCCGTGATATCTTCGTAGGTAATCACTATCCGCCGCCCTTTCGTCAACCTGTCCCCGATCCGGGAAGACCTCATCCGGCAGAGGATGTCCCGCCCGTCCTTGCGGCGGCAATTGAATTCGGCGACAAATGTTCGTTGGTGTTCAAGGGTTGTGTAGAAATAGCTGCCGATCTCCTCTGCTTCCTTCTCATTCCTGTAGAAGAGCGTCACGCTTTTTCCGATGAGGTCCTCCGGGTGCCACCCGAAGACTTCCTCCACCGCAGCGTTGGCAAAGTTGATCTTCCGGTCCTGCAGACCCACAACAGCCTGTGGGATGGCGTCCAGGATGGATGCTTTCAGGGCATCAAGTTCCCTGAGGCTCTCCTCGGCCTGCTGCAGATTATTGGCGAGAGTGGCGTAGAGCAGTTCCTCAGGGGGTTCCGTCCTGTCCTTATTAAGCGCGGATTTACTTCGGGACTCTGGATTAGTCTTCGTTTTCAGTTGAGGACCTCCGAGGGCTCATACTGTCCGTCGGCTGGAACCTTTACCAGCTAACGATCCTGTTTGACTATCGTGCGACGAGGCAGTGGCCGGGAGCTGTTGAGATTCTACCACATTGGCTTATGTACCTCAACTGCGTCTGGCTCTGCTGGTCCCGAACAGGCCTTAAGCCTTCAGCAAGTTGCACCGTGAAACAGGCTGACTTAGAATTATTGAAGGTAGAATCGTGCATCAGGGGGTGTTTTATGGTGAGCACAACCGGGTTCGTTCGCGTGAAGGCAAGACCGGGCAAAGATTTCTCTTCGGCGGGATTCCACTGGACGAGGAAGACCCTCCCGCAGCAGTCTGAACTGGAGACAGGCCCGGACCACCCACCTCCGGAGACTTCCACGGCTCCCCAGAAAGAGCAGGTGGAGAAGCAATCCTCCCCCGCACCGTAGTTGCGAGCCTTTCTTCTATGCTTCCTGCAAGACCCTGATCGACCGGTCTTCGACGAGGTCCTTCGTTCTTTCCCGGTAAGCTGCCATGCCGGGGCTCGCAAGGTGGTCACGGAGAGCATCAAGGTCCTCCCAGGCCTCGATAATCGTCACCACATCCTTATCCACAGCAGGCGGCAGAAAAGGCGTATCTATCCCGGTTGTCGCAATATACCGGATGCATCCCCTTTCCTTTCTAACGTTACCGGCGTTGGACCTGAATACTTCGAGAAAATCGTTTATCCTTCCTGTCTTCATCCGTATCGAAGCAATGACATGGACCATCTGATCCCTCCTTGGTGATGATAGCATCATGCTATACCGGAAGGGCACGTAGACACAAGGGGCAGGCAAAGACCCGGAGATTTATGTTACAGTAAATGAAGCCATGGGGTTAAGGAAGATGTTGCCGCCAATACAGAACAGAGAGGGGAAAGATGAAAATCAATTTTACGAAAGCCCAATATGAAACTTTGCTGAAAGCCGTCTATTTGGGGAACTGGGTGGTCAATTCAATTGCTGAGGAGCCTGAAGGGAACCGGTTTGATAAATTGGAGGAGTACATTTTCTCCTTTGCAAAGGACTTCGGCCTCGAAGGTTATGCTGCTTACGATGAAGAGGAGAAGGTATATCATCCTTCCCCGGAACTGGAAGACGACGAAGAGATGAACGAATACCTCCAGAATTATGACGAAGACACCTTCTGGGCGAAACTTATCTTCAATCTCGCCAGACGTGATATGGAGAAGGAGTTGGGTGCCGATGCGGTGGAGAAGATGTCGGACGACGAGTGTTTGGCCAAAGAGCGGCCCTTTGCTCAGAAATATGAGAAAGAGTTTGGAAACGGATGGTTCCAGTTGTTCTTTGAAGTAGTATGTTGTGAGTTCCCTTCTTGTTGCCTCGGAGAGTCGGCTGAGCTCATCTAGCATACGCTTTCCTCCTCTAAGAAAACTCA
>CAYOYU010000058.1:0-3199 GCA_964408265.1 uncultured Syntrophorhabdaceae bacterium | reverse complement strand
AAGAATCTTACCATAGCAAGCCGGGAATAATAGTTCAGGGCCGGACATCCCGATCAGAGGATCGCTGTGACACACCTCACCGAGATGAGACGTATAACATCATCCGTCACGGTAAAGATAACGGTCCAAATCTTGCCCTGCATCCGCGCTAGAGGCAGCCCTACCGGTTGCGGGGCCTTGTGGCATGTAAGGAAAAGGGTAAGCACTATAGGTGAAGGCATAGCCAAAAGAGTTGACTTTCCCCGGATAAAATATGACAATTTTGACCTGCAATAGGACTTTTTGGGAAGGAATGACCTCTCCTTACCAGGCAAACGCTCGGGTCCAACGGGCCCGAAGACAACTTGGTAAATCGCATGCGCCACCGGCGCTGAGGAGGATATCCGATGAATCAAGTAAGTTTCCGCTGGTCTTTCGTTTTTGTCATGACAATCCTCGTCTTCACTGCCCTTTCAGCCCACCCGGTTCAAGGGGCCACTTATACAGAGACCTTCGACGGTCCGTTGAACCCGGCCCTCTGGGAAGTTTATACGGGTGGTCACGGGGAAACGGTGACCGTTGAAAACGGGAAACTGGTCATCATTATACCGGCCAAACCCGGTCCGCAGGGACGTTATTATGCAGGCATCAAGAGCACTTTTAATCACGGAGGTGTGTTCACAAGTAGGGTCGACTTCACCCTGGTAAAATGGCCCAGACTCCCGGGGGCATGGGCAGGCCTCCGGAGTGACCAAATGGAGATTGGCAGATCATTTCAATATAATTCTGGAGCGCACGAATACATCCGTACCGTCTTCTACGGTGGACCAAGATACATGGACGGGGCATGTTCGGTGGGGTCCCTTCAGCTAAGCCGCGACGCGGGCAACGTGGCCAGGGGCAAAGTAGACCGGGGCAGCGGATGGGAAGAGGTCGACAACCGCATAGTGAACGAGGATGGTCGATTCCAGGTCGAAGCCGAATCAGGTAACGAGGATGAGGTTATACGCATAGAATTCGACAACTTCACCATCACCGGCGCGAACGTACCTGCCGCGGGTTCCTCCCTGTCCCTTTCCTCCGGCTGGAACTTTGTCTCTTTCCCTGCCCTGCCTCTAAGCAGCACCAGCGCGGACATCGCATTGGTCCTCACCGGCGTCTATTCCAATGTGCTTGTCGTCTGGGGTTATGACAACGCGACTAAAGCGTGGAAGAAGTGGACGCCAGGGGGCACGTCCAACACGCTCTCCACGATCGAGATTGGCAAGGGCTACTGGATTTATCTGAATGCTTCCGGCACCATCGCTACAACGGGCTGGTCCGCCCCTGGATCAACTACGTTGACGCTTTCCGAAGGATGGAACCTCATCGGGTTTCCGGAAACGGAGAGCACCGACGCCGCCACAGCTTTATCCACAATATCCGGCACCTGGAACATGGCCTGGGGATGGGACAAAGGATACTGGTACCTGAGGCATCCCAGTTTCTTCCTGTTTCCGCAGCCCATTCAGCCGCTCTCCTTTTTTGGCAGGGATAAGGCATACTGGATCAAAGCAAAGCAGGCGGGAGACTGGACCCCCGGTGTTCCGCCCACAGAGTTTTCGATAGCTCAATCGACAGACCACGAGATGAGTGCCGGCGCTGCCTTCGACGGGACAAACTATCTGGTGGGCATCGAGAACAATATCAACTGCACCCCTCCCGATTACACCGGCTGCCAATCCCGGATCACTGCCCAGTGTATCTCTGCGGCTACAGGGGCAACCGTCGGCAACCGCGTATGGGTTGATGCATCCCGGACAGGCGGGGCGCCGCAGGTTGCTTTCGACGGCACGAACTACGTCATGGTCTGGGAAGACGACAAATTGAGCACTGATACTGTTGCTGCCGATCGCATCTACGGTCAGCGTGTGAGCAAGACGGGCGAACTCGTGGGTGATGCCTTCCAGATAGGACCGTCAGTGGAAAACCAGCGGATGCACGGTTTTCGTAACATCCTCTTTGACGGCACCAACTATTTCGTGGTCTGGGACCAGGCAGCAACGAAGAACGGCTGCACCGACGAATACGGCCGGTTTGTCACGACCAGCGGCCAGGTGCTGGGCGACCCTATAAAGCTCAATGCCACACGATGTGGCGGCGGCGGGGTTTCGGCAGGCTCTGATGGTACGCGCATCCTCGTGACCTGGGGCTCTGAATGGAACAATACCGGAGACTCCGGTGCCCAGAGCCTGTGCTGGGGCACGGACCCGAACCGTCAATGCGACGTGGCCAACATCTGGGGCCAGTTCGTTACAAAGTCTTCCGATTCGGACCCCGGGACATTGTCCGGCGACAGTTTTCTTATAGACGGTGAGCTGGTCCTGATCTCGCCCCCGGCAGTGGCATTCGACGGCACCAAGTACCTCGCGGTTTTTGGGCAGCAGACCACCCGTCCCGACGCCTGCCCGTCAGGCGGCTGCAAATATGACCTCTACGGCCGATTCCTGTCTACCGCCGGAACACCCGGCACGAAAGTAACCATTAGCGATACAGTAGCAGATCATCAGTTTACAACCGCTACGTGGGACGAAATCAACCAACGCTACCTCGTGACCTGGACGGACAACTTCGGCACCACTATGGCGGGAGTCAAGGGTACATCGATTGATCCGGCCGGCATACCCCTGGGGGCTGAGTTTACCCTTTTCGTCCCTACCTCGGACGGACGGGTGCCGTGGCTCGGATACGCCTTGCCGCCAACGGAAAGCAGGGCGAGCTATCTTGCCGTGGTCAACCGGGGTGTACCGGGAGCCGATCCCACGGAGATCATGGCTTATACGAAGGAGGATGTGTTCGGGGCCTTCATCACCCCCTAAAACAGCTATCCAGGGAGATGAGGCGCATAGAGGGACGGACATCGAAAGTAAAAGAAAGGTAGAGCAGAAAAGTAGCTTGACTCTTTTCAGCCGTCGGCCACCGGGCGGATACCGGTACATTTCGGATAGGCTAAGCATCCCCAAAAGACTTTACCTTTATTGTTGCCTCGACGGGCGACCCGCTTTGCCATGATCCCACCGCATTTAGGGCAGGCAGGAACAGTCTCCACTATCGGTGGTTCCACCTCGGGAACTGATGAGGCCGTAATAGAAAAAGGGGACAGGCTACTTTTTCGGACGTTGACAGGGTAGATTCTACTCCAAACTGCACCACCTGAGATAACTGCGGGACATGACGGGGT
>CAYOYU010000057.1:20189-21968 GCA_964408265.1 uncultured Syntrophorhabdaceae bacterium | reverse complement strand
CCTTGAGAAGCGGAAAGACGGGAGTATAGGATGACTGTGATGAGGGGCAGATCATGATATCGCCCCACTGAAGTTTCTTCAGATCTGCTGCGGTGATGACAACCCGTGCCGTGCCTTCAGCCACTCCAGGACTTGCGGGGTTGCCGAAACAGATTGCTCCTGTTGACGGATCCGGCTGGACAAACTCGCCGATGGTGATTTTAGCGATTATCGGGTCTTTGGCTGCAACCATAAAGGCACCTGCCTCATGGGGCTGCATGCTCGGGTCCCTGGGCATGATGGGCGGCCGGGTCATATATTCCTTGTTGGCCGTCCATTCTGCCCGGCGTTCCCTCGCTATGAAGCCGGAGTCATAATTTTCCGGCATGGCGATCATGGTCTGAAGCTCTTCCGGTATGAAGAAGAATATATCATCGGCGTTGGTGAAGGTCCCAACTTTGGCAAGCCGCTCTCCTATCTTGAGCATGCAGAAGCGGAAAGCCGAGAAGCAACGGTGTTCGTAAAGGAAGTCATGGCTTTCGCTGAAGGAGCTTGTCCTCTGGGCGAGCCTGAGGAGACACTTGAACCACTCCATGTCTTTGCAGCCATTTGCTTCGGCTTTTGCCACGATTGCCTTCTCCACCTCCTGCCGATCCTGTATGAGGCGCTCTCTTACTGCGTCGAGGGGGAACGGTCTTACTTCCTTATCAGCCATGAGATATTGCTGGACATGGATGACGGCGTTTTCCGGCATCTCCCACCAGGTTGGCTCGATGAACTCCATCATCCGGATCATACGCCAACCGTAGGCCAGTCCGTGCATGAACTCATGGAGGTCCTCGTCAACCCATTTCTTACCCTGGGGTGTCTTTTTCAGTTCCTCAATGACCTTGTTGGCAGGGTTGCCGGATATGACGCCGTCTATCCCGGTCTGGATGGCTTTGTTGCGGAGTTCCCACATGGCCTTGTCCTGCCGGAAGAGCATGTTGTCGTAACCACGGATCAGCTTGTGCCAATCTGTGGAGGTCTCCTTGATTCCCACATATTCTTTGCAGAGGTCCTCAAAATACCAGTATGCCCCGTAAAGAGCATACATGAACTTGAAATGGTCCTCCCACATCCTTTTGTGGGTCTCAATGGCGAAGTTGAACTGTTTGTAAAGGTCGTAGTATGTTGCATTCTCGTAATCGAAGGCTTTCAGCTTGTCATAGCGGCCGATCATCTCCTTCTTGCTTGTTTCCCAGTGTTTGTCGTAGTTGGGTTCAAAATCTCCCTTGATATGTTCGTAGAATTTCTTCTTTCTGAATTCAACCTCTTCCTTGCCGGGCACGGGCGTGGCAACACAGACAGCCATTCCGTCGATTTCCCGCCAGTCTGATGATCTCGTGTCGGGTATCCACGATTCATTGCACCCATAAATGTGGCCGTGGACAAGGTTGAAGACCCAGGTCCATTCGAAAAGCGGGGTCCACGCCGGATAGGAGTGTGAAAAATCGACGAACCATACGGGGTATTTCTTGAAATCTCTCTCCGGCCAGAATTCCCTTACATGTCTCTTAAACATGAACTGTCCCATAATCTCCCCCTTCTTTTGGTTGTGTTTGTTCTGTCCTCTGAAGCGCTAAAACATCAGTCTTCCGCCTTTACCACGATCTGCCCTTCTTCAACCTCCATATCCGCTGCAATGATTCCGCACTTTGCCTTTAACAGAAAAGCTGTCCTTTTCCCCGTTTCTTCTCCTTTAAGGGCTTCAAAACTACCGGTGCCCTTTCCGATGATGAGATCACACTCCTGAAATGA
>CAYOYU010000057.1:14966-20179 GCA_964408265.1 uncultured Syntrophorhabdaceae bacterium | reverse complement strand
GTCCACGACCCGGTGCAGGCCGAAATATTCGGCATCGGACATCATGGCGTCTTCAAAGAAGGGATCTTCTTTGACTACGAGGGTAACGTGCAATCCCAGTTCCTTAATCCGTTCCAGAATGAGTGAGTCGAAGCCTATCTCTCCTGCATTGTCGGTGACATAGAGGACACTGTGTGCCTGACGAAGAGCCTCGTAAACATCTCCTATCATCACCGGTGATAACCTACCCTCGACAATGCCGATGACGTCTGGAAAAGTGAATACCCCCGACGGAGCGCCAAGAGGTGACATGTTGGCAGCTGCGGCGAGGGCACAAGCCCGTTGGAATGACTCCCTCTCCGATTGACCGGAGCGAATATACTCTTTTGCCCGGCCCAGGAGCTTCTTGGCCTCCTCGTTGGTTCTTCGTTTGAATTCATCATAATAGAGGGCAGCGTTGGAGGCCATGTCCAGAGTGGCGTAGACCGCTTCATTGCACAGCATTCCAAGGTTCACACAGCGTGAAATACCGGCGGTGATGGCAGCACTGACCACTTCTTTAAGCCTCTGTCTGTCATTCTCATGAACATGAGGAGCCGTCCTCTCATATACCCATTTGAATATACAGGTGCCGCATTCGATGCTCACGTTCAATGCTGTTCCTCCGCCCCCGATTAAGATCCTGCCGAACAGACGGATCTAAATCTCACGGTCTTCCCAGGGCCTGTAGCTCAAACCGAGATCTTTCGCTATGACCTTATAGCAGTTATAGCGGCTTCCGCGACCTATCCCGTGGGCTGAATGGGCGGGTGAGGAGCAGAGATAATAGTTCTTCACGGGCATTCGATAGTTGGAGATCTCAGGAAATGGTCTGAGCCTCCCGGAGCACTCGTAATGGGCGTCTAACGCTCCCCAGCCCCCCTGAGGCATGCAGGGGTTCCTGTTGACCACATCGTCCGGAGTGGCAATCCAGGCAGAGATGAAATTCTCCATGTTCACGTTCGGTGCATATTTGCCCCATTCCTCGACCATCCGGAATTCTATATCCCTTTTTATCTTCAACCATTGCGCTTCGCTGAAGTTCCTCCAGGGGCAGGTGAATTCCTCGACCAGCGCCGCGAACCGACCGGCAGGTGCTCTGGTCTTATCCCATTGCACATCTGGAGCAACGAGAAGATACATCTGATTGGCTATACCCAATTCCCACCTTTCTTTCTGATAGCGACCGCTCAAGAAGTACTCCGGGTCAGCCTTGCCGAAGTAGAGTCGCGGAACAAGTCCCAACTCAGTGTTCTGCGGATACTTAGGGGCTTCCATGAGCGCAATATTTCCCCAGAGCAGTTGGGTACGCTCATACCCCTTGTCATCCAGTGTAGGGGGTTTCTCTTTTAATTTCTGCGCCTTTGTCCATAAGTCATTGGGTACCCAATCCTTCCCGAGCGCATCAAGAGTCAGTTCGATGCTCAGGTCACTGACCACAATATCGGCTTTGATTGTGTCGCCGTTCCTGAGCTTAATGCCGTATGCCTTGTCATTGTCTACGAGTACTTTTTCGACCTCGTTCAGAACAAAGAACTCCCCACCGTAACTCTGAAAAGCTCTTAGGAGGGCGTGGGTGATGGAGTGAGTGCCGCCTGTGACGATTGCAGCAGCATCCATGGAGAGGATAAGACCCAGGGCGTGGATGTGCCAGTAGGGGCCAGGCCTGTCCTGCGGAAAAAGGCCGTTTGACGTCTGAATGGCCCTCATGTAGAAGGTCTGCATCTCGGGGCTCTTAAACATCTTCGTCGCGATTTCGCCTACCGTTCCCAGTGCGATATCGGGATCGAGGCCGTCCTTGGGGTCATTGAAGAGTTCTTCCAACGGGTCAGGCCCGTCACCCCACTCGCCCGGTCCGCTGTAGCGGTACTTGGCGAAGGCTTTTTTCCACTTTCCCTTAAACCGTCTGATGATCTCTTCAACGGTATTTGCATCATCCTTGTTGATCTTGGCAATCTCGTTGATCGTATACTGAGCGGCTGCCTCGGAGAATTCCGATCTGCCTGTATAGTTGTCTACCACAGGGAATATTGTCTTACCGAGGATGTAGTTCCCGTCAGGATAGATCCAGGCTTCGTTGTTTTCGGGGAAGAGATAGACCAATCCATAATCCCTCAGGCTAAAGTCGCTGTAAGCTGGATTTGTATAGAACCTCGTGAAATGGGCGCATACATTCTGGATGAACCCAGGCAGCGGGAGTTCCTCACCACAGGCCCCGCCTCCCATTTCATGCCACCTTTCGAACATGGCAGTCTTGAGCCCGGCCCTCTGGAGATAACAGGCTATTATCGTTGCATGGTGTCCGCCACCGACTATAACCGCGTCATACTTCTTATCCGGCATATCGACCTCCTTGGTCTCAGTAATACTGGATTTGCACTATCTGCTCGGAATAGGGCCAGGGCCTGTCCGTGCTGGTATTGGTCCCGGTCCCGCCTTTGGGGCGCTCTGGGGAGGCTTGGGAGGCCCGGGTTGTGCTGTTGCCGCGGCGGCCTTGGCTGCCGGTGCCTCCGGCGTCTCCTGAGCCGGCAGATCGTACCGAGGCCCCTTGGAAAACATGAACTTTACGGCCCTCAGGAGGAACAGGGGGTTCCTGAGAATCAGCCAGACCATGTGCCTTAAGTCTGCAGGGTCGAGAAAGGCTCTTACCGTCCAGTGAACAGGGTGAAGAATCTCCATTGCCATGAGCATCCGCATGGGTTCCGTCTTGCCTTCAGCGGGCGGCTCAAGCGTTGAAGGGACAATATTTGTGCTCTCGATCACGGCTATACGTCCCAAAAGTAATGTCCTTCCTAAACCGGTTGATCGTACGAACATATCTACCTCCTCGGTGTCCTAAAAGAGTCCCAGGTCCCGCGCTTCTTTGACGCCCCTGGGCTCCGGCCACCACTTCTCTATCCCAAGATCCTCGGCTATCTTCTCTGCGGCGTTGAAGCCGGGACCGTAGGTTATCATTCCTCCCGAATGGGTACACGCACCGGCGAGATAGAGCTTCTTGATTGGCGAGTCATGCTGGCTGCAGTATTCGTTGGGCCTAAAGTATCCCATCTGCAATGGCAGATAGGCCCCCTGTTTGAAACAGCCGTTCTTCATGTCGGGGAATTTGTTCTCAGTATCCAAAGGAGTCCCGATGTAGTCCCACACAATGGTCTTCGAATTCATATTGGGAGCGTATCTCTCGAGCATCTTCTTGCAGTCCTCGGCGTAGCTTCGTCTTACCTTGTTCCACGCCAGGGGGCCCCCATCCTTCAGATTGTAAGGTGCGCACTCCATGGAGATGAGGCCGATATGTTTCACCGCACTGTCGGGCCTGCGATGGACTCGGATCGGGTCATGGAGGGACGGGAAACAGCAGTTGAAGCCACCCTTATGCAGTTCACCCCTCTTGGACGCCTCGTAGTGGTCCACAAGGTCCTGCTCGCATTCGTAACCGATCACGTAGATGAGGGCTTTCGACAGTTCGGGATCTTCCTTGATTGCAGTAAACTGTGGAAGTTCAGTGAGGGCGAGGTGGCACGTAAAGAAGCTCATATCAGAATAACGCCATTGATCGAGCCTCGTGATCAGTTCCTCCTCGAGGTGCTGCTTGCCCACATAATCATAAAAGGTCTGATGGGGATTCAGGGCGCTGCAAACAAATTTGCTTGCCTTAATGATGGTGCCATCATCCAGTTCGACGCCTTTAGCCTCACCGTTTTCGACGATGATCCGTTTAATGACGCATCCGCTTATCACTCTGCTTCCATTTTCGGAAATGTATTTGCCCAGAAGGTGCGCCACATGATGAGATCCCATGTGACAAAGTCTGAAGTGCCAGCCGCGGTTCATCATAAGGGGTACCAGGTAGCCGAGGCCCTCCAGGTCGTAATCGAGTCCCCACATGGTCGCAAGGTAAAGGAAGAGGGTCCTGACCTTGTCATTTTCGAACCAGGCATCGACGATCTGTTTGGGCGTGTACCCGGTGAGCTCGTCATCCCACTTGGTGGCCGGATGAAGCTCCAGCTTCCCCGCCTGCTCCAGACTGGGCAGGGGATTCACGTAACTCGCCGGTGCAAGGAAGATATCCATTGCTTCTTCAGACCATTTGACAAAATTTCTGAAAGATTCTGCGTCGGCCTGAGAGAATTTCGCGATAGACTGGGCCGATTTTTCAGTATCCCTGTACAGGGCGAGATATGTTCCGTCCTGAAAGGGCATGACCACCTGGACGTCGGGGTAGATCCATTCGAGGTCATATTTCTTGTCCAGTTCGAAGTCCCTGAGCGGTGGAGCGTACTCCACCATCATGTGGTAGATTGCGTGACTGTCAACGAGCATGCCGGGAAGAAGAAGGTTCTCAGTGGCCAACCCTCCGCCAATCTCATACCTTCTCTCCAGTACGGCCACTTTGAGACCTGCCTTGGACAGGTAGCCCGCCGTGGTCAGCCCGTTTGGACCCGCTCCAATGATGATCCCGTCAAACTCCAATTCCCTCATACTGCCTCCTTGGCGTTTTCATTTTTCCAGTTTCTGGATCCTCTCCACACCATCCCTGCTCTGCTTTTTCCTTCAGTTTTTTCCATAGGTTGACTCCTGGCCACAGAGACTATTCTGTTCTTTTGATGTTGACAGGTCAATACAATTAAAATTACAATTCTATTAGATTTCTTATCAGAAAAAATCTCAGACCCAGAGTGAGCGCTTCATGATGAATTTGAATCAACTGAGGGCGTTTTACGAGGTCATCAAAACAGGGACATTTTCTAAGGCTGCCGATGAGCTCTTCGTCACAGAGCCTGCCGTGTTCATCCAGGTACGTTCTCTTGAGCGGAGTCTTGGATTCAAACTTCTCGACAAATTCGGAAAAGACTTGTTACCCACTGAAGCAGGAAAACTCCTTTTCGGATACGCCGAGCGAATCTTCAATATTGTCGATGAAGCAGAAAATGCCATCAAGGAAGTGCGGGATCTGAAGAGCGGGAACCTCCGTGTGGGGACTGCAAATGCTCTGGCTCAGTACCTCATGCCCATAGTCATCTCAGCCTTTCAGGAGCATCACCCCAAGATACAGGTACACCTGGATGTAGGCAGTTCCAGCGAACTGGTGAATGGTATCCTTTCGAGAGATTACGAAGTTGCAATAGTGGCAAGGGTTGCCTACCCCGGCAAAATAGACAGCGCCCCTTTAAGTAGGGAGGAGATATTGCTCATTGCCT
>CAYOYU010000057.1:12130-14933 GCA_964408265.1 uncultured Syntrophorhabdaceae bacterium | reverse complement strand
GGCGTTGAACGCCGCACCCATGATCTGCAGAGACATCAGGTCTGCGATGCGCCAGGCCATATGGAAGGACTTCGAAAAGAGCGACGTCAAGCCTTCCTCCATCATTGAAGCGGGAAGCACTGCATTTATCAAGACCCTCGTGAGCAACAACAAGGGTATCTCCTTTCTCGCAAAAGTCTGCGTCAGGGAGGAGATAGAGCGTGGGGAACTGGCAGTCGTTACTTTGGAAGAAGGCCCCTTCTTTCTCGATATTGACGTGATCCGCCTCAAGGGAAGAACTCTGTCTCCTGTGGCGTCAGCATTTCTCCATTTTCTCAGACAGACGAGCAATGCCGAGAATCTGGGCAGTTTCGTCGACCAGATGCGGGGAAAAGGACTGGCTGTCTGAAGGAATGGGGCACCCCTGAATTTCAGATTTCAGATTCAGATGTCGAGGACTACCGTTGCCTCCCAGCCTTTATTTGTCTCACTAAGCTCGAAGAGATGGAGGGTGACGGCCTTTACGTCGACCCGGAGAGGATGTTTTGATGAGTCTATTTCTTCGCCGCAAAACTCAGCCTGCAGTTCAAATTGAGCGCCCTTCCCTGCGATGTTCAGTTCTGACGCACGAAGCAGGAGCCGCCGGGCATCCTTGTAAAAGATCAGTTCATTGAGGAAACTGAAAAGAAGCAGGTCGAGGGCTTCATTCTCCAGTCCGATGGAAAGACATTGTCGGGGCGAGATAGTATTGAGGTCTTCCACCATAACATTCATTGTGGCGTCAGCAGCGGCAATGAATGTCTCTTCCAGGGTTCGGCCGCAGGCCAAAAATGCCACATCAGCGGTGGCTACGTCGTCAAGGTATCTATAAGGCATGATTATTTCCTAACCCTTTATATTACCGACCGGCACGAGACTGACCACGCGCTTGCTCAGGCCCGCCAACTCCGTAGCTTCCACGACGTCGTCTATGTTCTTGTATGCCAACCCGGCTTCCTCTGACAACCCGCCCCAGGAGGCGGTTCGAACATAGATGCCCCGCTGTTCCATGTCCTGCTGGAGTTTCTGACCACGGATCATTTTCTTGGCTTTGTGCCTGCTCATAGTTCTGCCGCTGCCATGAGCTGTGGAACAGAAAGTCTCCTCTGCTCCCTCAAGACCTGCCAGCAGATAGGAACCTGTCTCCATGCTCCCGCCTATGATGACTGGCTGCCCTGTCTTCCTGTAACGATCGGTGAGTCCTTCGTGGTCGGGCCCAAGGGCCCTGGTTGCCCCTTTCCGATGCATCAGCACTTCCTTCATCCTGCCGTCCACCTTGTGTTTCTCCAGCTTCGCTGTGTTGTGGGCAACGTCGTAAACCATACGCATGCCCAGTTGCAGAGGGTCCTTCTTGAATACATCAGAGAAGACCTCCCGTATCCGATGGAGGATCACCTGCCTGTTGGCAAAAGCCATGTTGATGGCGCAGGTCATTGCCGCAAAGTAGTTCTGGCCCTCAGGAGAACGGAAAGGTGCGCAGGCGAGTTCCCTGTCATTCACCTTTATGTCGTACTTCTTCTCCATGGCCTTCAGGAATACCTGCAGGTAGTCGGTGGCCACCTGATGGCCGAATCCCCTGCTCCCGCAATGAAACATGACAGCCACCTGGTTGGGAAGGGTAAAGCCGAATTGCCGGGCCAGTTCCTGATCGAAGATATTTTCCGGTTTGGCCACCTGAATCTCACAGTAGTGGTTTCCGCTGCCAAGAGTTCCCACCTGGTTGAATCCCCTTTCAATAGCGCTGTCGCTTACCTTAGAGGAGTCGGCGACCCTGAAGCAGCCGCCTTCCTCTGTAAGTTCGAGGTCCTCCTGGAGGGCCCATCCGCTTCGAAGCGCCCATTTCGATCCTTCCTCAAGGACATTCCGGAATTCGTTCCGTGAAAGTTTGATGAAACCGGTGCTGCCCACACCCGAAGGGACTCGGGTGAAGAGGTGATCCACGAGCTCCTTCAGACGTGGTCTTACCTCGTCGTAGGTCAGGTTGGTGACAAGAAGCCGCATTCCGCAGTTTATATCGAACCCGATACCGCCCGGTGAGATAACGCCATGTTCCGGGTCCATGGCCGCCACACCACCGATGGGGAAGCCGTAGCCCCAGTGACCGTCGGGCATACAAAAAGCATACTTCATGATGCCGGGAAGGCAGGCCACGTTGGTTATCTGGTCGAATACCCCGTCTTCCATTGCATGTATCAGTTTTTCCGTGGCATAGATGCGGGCAGGTACCAGCATTCCTCTCTTGAAAGAGGGAGGGATTTCCCAGAGAGTGGGCGAGATTCTTTTCAATTCCTGAGGCGGCATAGGGGGCTCCTTTGGACCAATGTAAGCATCGGGTCGATTCCCCGCAATACGGCGCAACCGGCCCTGTCGTCACTACAGGATACCATGACAGGCCGCCTTGTCCAACTGTCTAAGACTATGGTATATTTAGATCCAATGGAGGGACACATGGTCGATTACAGTCTGCTCGATGAAACATCGGTTCTTGATTACGTCTTCTACCCAAGAGAGTATCACGCGAAGGGACCTGTAAACTCCTTCGATCTCGCTGTTGAAGTGGATGAAGGAGTATCTGTAACATGCCGGTTCTACAAGGGGTTTGATGGAGGGCCATGGATACTCTATTTCCACGGAAACGGCGAAGTGGTAAGCGATTACGACGAGCTTTCCTCTTTCTACACGAGAAGAAGAATGAACCTTGTCGTAGCTGATTACAGGGGTTATGGCGCCAGTACCGGTTCGCCAACCCTTGCAGGTATCGTCTCGGATGCCCATAAGGTCTTTG
>CAYOYU010000057.1:11236-12120 GCA_964408265.1 uncultured Syntrophorhabdaceae bacterium | reverse complement strand
CTGCTGTGAAATAAGAACTCCGCGCCAGGGGTTTCACAAAGAAGATCTGGGTCATGGGCAGATCCCTGGGCAGCATGTCTGCGCTGGAGTTGGCAGCGAACTACGGCGACGAAATCATGGGCATCGTAATCGAGAGCGGCTTTATCAGCGTCGTACGCCTCTTCGGCCATCTCGGCGTACCTGTTCCTTCCCACATCGATTTAAAAAAGATTGATGACGAAGCCGTCAGCATGGTGATTGGCATAAAAGTTCCCGTTCTCGTCATCCATGGCGAATACGATGCCTTAGTACCGTACTCCGAGGGTGAAGAGCTCTATGAACGGATAGGGTCCTCCAAGAAGAGCCTTCTGATGGTGCCCGCAGCCGATCACAATGACATCATGTTCGTAGGGCTGGAAGAGTACTTTTCCGCCATAGAGGGATTCATCAAAGAGACTGACGTTGCCGGGACGGAATGAAACGACCCTGGTTCTATGGCGAGCGGAGGATTCAGAGAATTCTGGCCCTCTCCCTGGTTCTGTTGGGGGCGCTGGTTGCGATGTCAGTTCTCGCTTATTCCTTGTGGGATCCCGGAAAGACTGTCAGCGACGGCCGACACGATCTGGGGCGTAACGGTATTTGGATCGGCCATGGCTGGCTGGGAGATGATGCCTGGTTTGACAGGACCGGTGTCTACAGGGGTGCCTTCAGGAAGCGGGACAAGATACGTCTCCTGGCAAAGAGATTATCCGCATCGGGCTTTACAGACATCTACCCTCACCTCTGCCCTTCCGATCCCGAGGGACCCATTGCGCCAGTCAATGACAGACAGGCTTCTCTTTTCCTACAGGAAATGGTTGGCTTCAGGATTATTCCCTGGGTGGGAGGTGTCCTCAACAAGCATG
>CAYOYU010000057.1:8957-11226 GCA_964408265.1 uncultured Syntrophorhabdaceae bacterium | reverse complement strand
ATGTGTTGCTCCATTCCCCCTCCTGGAGAAAGGAGTTCATCTCCTCAATTGTTAAGCTCGTTGATTCTCACCCCGATATTGCCGGAGTCCATGTGAACGTTGAGCCTATTCCGTCTGGAAATAGACACTTCGTGAAACTTCTGAAAGAATTACGGACCGCACTGCCTGAAGGCAAAATCCTCTCCGTCGCAGCCTATCCGCCCCCGACTCTCTGGCACCCCTTCAGTGCCGTTCACTGGGACAGGTCATACTTCGAAGAGATTGCCGGCCTTGCAGATCAGATGGTTGTCATGATGTACGACACTACGGTGCGATTCAGGAAAGCTTACAGTTACCTCATTTCTTCATGGATCGACGAAGTGCTGGTCTGGGCGGGCAAGACCGATGTGCTTTTCGGCCTGCCGGCCTACAACCGGAGATCGGGACACCACGATCCCGATGTGGAGAACCTCGAGAACGGGCTGCGCGGTCTCCACAAGGGGTTGTCCGGTTTTGCCTCCCTTCCTGCAAACTACCGGGGCATAGCCCTTTACAGTGAATGGGAGATGGAACCTGAGGAATGGGCGTACCTTTCGACGTACTATACGAATCCGAGGTTGCCTTCGAGTGATGCAAAGAAGTAAAGAGGACGTTGGTTGCAGCCGTCTGAAAGCCTCATAGGGCCGAAGGAGATGACAAAACTATTTACGCGGCCCACGGAATGGGTTAAATAAGTAGGGTTCGAAACCATGAAAGAGATACGTAACTTCAGTATTATAGCTCATATCGACCACGGGAAATCTACCCTGGCAGACAGGTTGATCCAATATGCCGGACTTGTTGAGGACCGGCAGTTCAGGGATCAGATCCTGGATAACATGGACATAGAACGTGAGCGGGGGATCACCATAAAAAGTCAGACGGTGAACATTCCTTACACGAGCAAGAGCGGTCACGACTATGAACTGAACCTCATCGACACTCCCGGCCATGTGGACTTCTCCTATGAGGTGTCCAGGGCGCTGGCATCATGCGAGGGGGTCTTACTCCTTGTCGATGCGTCCCAGGGTGTCGAGGCTCAGACACTGGCAAATCTTTACGCTGCCATGGAGCACAACCTGGTGATCATTCCCGTAATCAACAAGATTGACCTGCCATCGGCCGATATTGAGCGGGTAAAGATAGAGATCGAACAGGAACTGGGCCTTGACTCGGAAAAGGCACTGCTCTGTTCTGCGAAAGAAGGTATAGGCATAGAAGACGTCTTTGAGGCCATCGTCGAGTTGATTCCTCCCCCCAAAGGGGATTCAACCAAACCGCTTTCCGCACTCATCTTTGATGCCCACTATGATTCTTACCGGGGAACCATCGTGAGCTGCAGGGTCTTCGATGGTACCTTCAAGCCCGGAGATATGATTCGGCTCATGTCGAACGGAGCAACCTACAAAGTGGAAGAAGTGGGTATATTCCGCCTCAGGATGGAGAAGAAGGAGAGCCTTACGGCCGGAATGGTGGGCTACATAGTGTCAGGCATAAAGACGGTGAGTGACACAAGGGTCGGAGACACCATCACCCTCGATACGAATCCGATAGCCGAAGCGCTGCCTGGTTTCAAGGAAGTGAAACCCGTCGTCTTTTCTTCCATCTACCCGATTGCGTCAGATGATTACCAGTCCCTCCTGGACGCCCTTGAGAAATACAAGCTCAACGACGCGGCGCTGATCTACCAGAAAGATTCGTCTGCGGCACTGGGACAAGGTTTCCGTTGCGGATTCCTTGGGTTGCTCCACCTCGAGATCGTTCAGGAACGCCTCGAAAGAGAATTCGACCAGTCTTTCATCATGACGGCGCCCAGCGTAAGGTACCGCTTCACTCTAGCCAACGGGAATGTCATATATGTGGATAACCCGGCTTACTATCCGGATCCTACGGAGATCAAAAAAGGCGAGGAGCCTTATATTAGAGCTACCATCATGATACCCGAACGTTACGTGGGTGCGGTGATGAAACTCTGCATGGAACGCAGAGGGGTTGATTCCCGGATGACCTATCCCGCTCCCGGCCGGGTTGAACTCATGTTCGACATGCCGCTGGCTGAGGTCATATTCGATTTCTATGACCGCCTCAAGACGATCACCCAGGGATATGGTTCTTTTGACTATGAACTTCTCGACTATCGCGAGAGCGAACTGGTGAAGCTGGACATTCTGGTGAACGGTGAGAGGGTTGATGCCCTGTCAACCATCACCCATCGCGACAGAGCCAGGGAACGGGCAGTGCGGGCCTGTGA
>CAYOYU010000057.1:574-8947 GCA_964408265.1 uncultured Syntrophorhabdaceae bacterium | reverse complement strand
AGAGACGAAATACCGAGGCAGCAGTTCAAGATCGCCATACAGGGCGCCATCGGAGGTAAAATCATCTCCCGCTCGACGGTGTCGGCCTTCAGAAAGGATGTTACCGCCAAGTGTTACGGAGGCGATATCACGCGTAAAAGAAAGCTCCTGGAAAAACAGAAGAAGGGCAAGAAGAGGATGAAGACCTTCGGTTCCGTTGAAATACCCCAGAGCGCTTTCATGGCAGTGCTTCGAACCAGTGACGATGAAGAATGAGTGATGAGCCTGCGGGCCTGTACATTCATGTGCCCTTCTGCAAAACCAAATGCCCTTATTGTGATTTCTACTCGATAACCGACCTGTCCGGCCGTTTGGCGTGGACGATGGCGGCGGTCAGGGAGATGTCCCTCTATCAGGAACGATTTGAGGGGCAGGTCTTCGATTCCATCTATTTTGGCGGCGGTACCCCTACCCTATTGGAAAAGGAACAACTGGAAGAGCTCATCTTATGGGCATTCAGACATTTTTCCTTTCTCCCCGACAGGGAAGTAACCCTGGAGGCAAACCCCGATGACCTTACCCTGAAAAAGATCGTGGAGCTGCGCTCCATAGGGTTCAACCGCCTCAGCATAGGGGTACAGTCTTTCCATGAAGAGGAGTTGGTCTTTCTCGGAAGGCGCCACAGCGCAGCCCAGGCGGCACAGGCGATTAATGATGCCCACCTGGCTGGATTCGACAATATCGGCCTTGATCTCATCTATAGTTTTCCCGGACAGACGCTCGATTCCAGGAAGGAGACACTGCAGCGGGCGCTCTCCTTCGAATCGGCCCATCTTTCATGTTACCAGCTTACCTTTGAACCGTCTACGGCCTTCGGGAAACTCCACTCTGCCGGAAGACTCTCCAGACCAGGCGAGGAGGTGGAGCGCAGATTCTTTCTTCTTACCGCCAAGACACTCCGCGATGGAGGCTATATCCACTACGAGGTTTCCAACTTCGCCCGGGGTATAGATTTTCGGTCCCGGCACAACAGGAAATACTGGCGCCATGTCCCCTATCTTGCAATAGGACCGGGTGCGCACTCTTTCAAGGATGACAGGAGGTGGTGGAATAGACGATCCGTCGAGGGTTACTGCAGAAGCCTGGAACGTGGCGAACCACCCGTGGAAGGGTCCGAGAACCTCTCACCGGAGCAGTTGAGGCTAGAGAAACTATACCTCGGTTTTCGGACCGACGACGGTGTCCCTCTTGGCGAACTGAACCTTACACCGGGAACATCGGAAGTCCTGAAGAGACTTATCAGGTCCCGGTACCTCAGGAATATGAAAGGTAGAGTTGTTGCCACCACGCGGGGATACCTGATTGCCGACAGGCTTCCCCTCATGTTTGCTGATTGAGGGATTCCCAATCGGCCTTTACGAGCTTGAGAATTTCTTTGCCCACTTCCGTGTAGACCTGTATCCCGCCCCAGTTTGGTTCCGCCACAATCTTCTGCATCAAGAGCCCATCATCGTCGAACCATCGTGGCAGGACTCCGCCGAGGAAGTAGCCTCTGCTTCTCAGGAATTCCGCTGTAGAGTTTATCCAGGGCGAGGTCAGTTTGAGCCAGACTTGTATGACCACCATGTTCCGGCCGAGGAGCCCCTCCTCTTCTTCTGCGAAAACCTCAAAGAAGTCCTCCCCTGCCTCTGGTATTCCGATCCGTGCAACACGGGCGAAATCGAAGACCGTCGTCTTCATCTCAGTAAGAGAGACAGTAGGAACGCCCTGGCGGGATTGTGAGATGCTTCGCTGGTCATCGAAATTACCGTAAATGAATGTGAGAGCTTCCTCATACCGCTCGGGCAGATAAACCTTGTGAGGTCTTGGCCTGATGGTTCGGAACATGGGGACCGTGGCAACGCGCCCGGAAGCGCTCCCTTCCTTTCGGTAGGCCTCGGCGGGCATGAGGTCTATCTCCATGGCAGTGGCGATTGTACCTGCGGCCGACCAGGAGCGTTGCATGTAGATGTGGTTGCAGACAGCTTCCCCGAAGACGGCGTCCATCTTGAACCTCGGAGCCATGACATTCACCGCATAGTCATGACAGACGTTTATGATGCCTGAATTACGGTAGTTTGTCAGGACGAGTCCCTGTCCTAATTCGTAGAGTCCCCGGTGCGGCGCGGAGTTGTAATATGCTTCGTAGCCGATGATATCGCCCTTCGGTGTCCGGGCCAGAACGGGGATGTTTGTCCCGTTCTTCAGGCCTTCGCGCAGGGCATCTTCGTCGTACACGAGTTTTACCGGGTATTCCTGCCCGTATACCTCCTGGAAAAGGCGCACCACCCCTGGTGCGTCATCGGGTCGGAATATATCAATTTCGTAGGTCTGTCCTGCCTCTATGCGGGATGAATCGATCGTCATCTCTGCAACCCCTCCTTTAGCTCTTCCGGTTTATCCTTCAAATGCCAGACGACAATGGCGCCCAGAACATACAGCACTGCGCAAAAATAATAGAGACCCACGTAGCCGAAGCGTCCCAGCACGAGGCCTCCGAGAAAGGGGCCCAGAAAGAAGCCTCCCTGGAGCATGGTGACGGAAAGGTTTACATTCAGCCCCCTGTAGGCAGGCTCGGAGAGATCGAAGGCCATGGCTGCAAAGAGCGGCATCGATATTCCCCAGAGAATCCCGAACGTGAATCCCGTTACGGAGAAAAGCAGCATACTTGTCCCGTGAGCGAGCATAATTGACGCCGCTGCCATCCCTATCATGGACCATATGGAGACGGCAACCTTGTTCATTTTATCGAAGAAGACGGTTCCCGCCAGCCTGATACCCAGCATTGCCGCGGTGACGATGGTGAAGAAGAGCCCGGGCCGTGCGATGCCACTTGCCTTCCCGTATCCTTCGAGAAAGAAGAAGATGATGGTGTATCCGCTATAGAGAAGCAGAGTTGCAGCAAAGAGCAGGACTATCTTCCTATTCTTCAGGTTTGCCCTCAACTCCTGCGCCGTCAGGCGCCCTGTCCGGGAACCGGTCATGAGGCCGCTACTTTTCGCGGGTCTTAAGAGAAAGGCAACGGGAAGGGAGCAGGCCAGGACCAGCCCGCTTAGAGACAAAACTCCTACGAAGTCTTCGGTATTATTGACAAAATGGCTCATAAGGGGAGGAATTAAGGCATAGGGCACGAGACGGGCAATTGCGAAGAGACTGAATGCCTCACCGCTTTTTCCTTCCGGGATGTTCCCTACCATGAGAGTCATCACGGCACTAAGCAGGCAAATAAAGCCCGCCCCCTGAAGAAGACGGACTGCCACCATCGAGGCGAAATCCGTTGCGATCCTGTAGACGAAAAGAGTCACAACCATGATCAGAATACCCGTGATCATCCATTTCTTGCCATTGCCTCCATGCAGAAAGGGGCTGAGAAGGGGTTGGATGATGATCATAGCCAGCGAGTCGGCACCGATGATAAAACCGAACCATTGCGGATTGATGTGAAGCCAGGTAAGGTAGAGGTGAAGTTGGAAAAAGACGGCCAGGATCCCCGAGGCCAGCAAGATGATGCCGTTGAGGCCGAGGAATTCTTTGGTGTAAAGGTTGGCGGGAACGGCTTTGTTCACGTCCATCAGGGAGCCGATCCCGTATACGGAGAGGAGGCATACCGCAGAAGGCGCATCACCAGATTGCCCGCCACGAGTCTCCGATAACGGGCGCTTGCCCTTACATCGTCGATGGGCGAGACGGAGGACTGGGCAGCCACTGATGCCTCCATCAAGGTGGCGTGCGAGAGAGGTTTGCCCGTCATGATCCTTTCCGCCTCCGCTGACGTGATAATCGTGGGACCTACGCTTCCCCATGCCAACCGGGCATGTTCAATTACACCGTCCCTGTTGGGGGTGAGGAGCGCTGCGAGGCTGGCCACGGATATGGCGAGGGCCTTGCGTTGTCCCACCTTCTCGAAGTGGCCTATCGTGTTTCTCTCAGGTTTTCTGATCCATATCCCATAGAGGATCTCACCGGGCTGCAGAGCCACCTGCCCGGGGCCTTTTATGAAACGCCTCAGGGGCAGGAGCCGGGAAGATTCTATCGATTTGAGTTCCACCGCGGCACCGAGTACGTAGAGCGGGGGGAGTGTGTCGCCCGCTGGGGAGGCTGTACAAATGTTGCCGCCGATGGTGGCCATGTTGCGAATGGGGGGCGACCCCAAAACGGAGAGCGCCTGCGCCAGTACGGGGAAATGGCTGAGGATGATTGTGTTGCGAAGGAGCCTGCCGAGCTTACAGCCCGAACCGATGAAGACCATCTCTCCTTCGTCACGCACCTCTTGCAGGTCAGCCAGTCTTTCGAGACAGATCAGCGGTGAGCCCGGGCTATCCTGAGCCCCCAGGCGCAGCAGCAGGTCTGTTCCGCCTCCGTAGACTCTGCTGTCAGGGTAGAGCGAAAAACTCTCCCAGAGGTCGTCGAAGCTGAGGGGAATCAGTACGTCCCTCATGCCTTCCGGTCCTCCTCACTCTGTTCAGCAGCTGTCTGAACAGCGTCGACTATCTTCTGGTAGCCGGTGCATCTGCAGAGGTTGCCGCTTATGCCCTCGCGAATCTCTTGTCTCGAGGGATGCGGGTTTCTGGTAAGAAGTTCGGCCGCGGCCAGGAACATGCCGGGTGTGCAGAAGCCGCACTGGACTGCCCCCTGATCTATAAACGCCTGTTGGAGGGGCTTGAAGCGTTCCATGGTGGTAATGCCTTCGATGGTGGTTATTCTCCTGCCTTCCAATTGAGCGGCAAGCATGAGGCATGCGAGGCGTGTCTCATCATCCACTACGATCGTGCAGGCGCCGCATTCACCGGAGCCGCACCCTTCCTTAGTGCCGGTGAGATGGAGGGGTTCCCTGATGAGATCGATGACGCGCATATCAGGGGGAACATCGACAGTTACCGGCCAATTGTTAAGGGTAAAAGATATCTTCACCGCCCACCTCCCTCTGTAGTGTCAACGTGTGACAGGGCTTCGAGGACCCGCTCCGGGTTAAGGGGAGACGTGGTGACCCTGATTCCGCAGGCATCTGCAACGGCATTCGCCACGGCAGGCAGTGCCCCGGAGAGGTTGATCTCCCCCACCCCCTTCATGCCGAAGGGGCCGGTTTCTTCAGGCAATTCAACGGGAAGAGAGAGTATATCGGGTACGTCGAGGGCTGTGGGAATAATATAAGTGGCAAGTCCTCCAGTCTCAGGCAAACCCGAGGAGACCTTGAATTCCTCGTACAGTGCGTATCCCAGTCCCTGGGCAATGGAACCCTGGACCTGCTGTTCGTAAATCTGGGGATTTATTATCTTACCTCCGTCAGTGACGGCAACGTAGTCCATTACTTCCACCGCGCCTGTCAGTGTATCCACCTCAACGCGGGCAATATGGGCGGCAAAGGAATAGAGAAGATGAGGTCCCATGTAGATCATATGGGTGAGCTCCTCTGCAGCCGGAGCCCTGTAATAGGCTGAACAGGTGAGTTCGGATCCTTCGAACAAACGTGCAACGTCCCCGAGGGATATCTCTTTTCCTGAAGTCTCGCACCTCACGTAACCAGGCGCGAGTGATAGTTCCTCTGGTGTTGAGCTTCCCAGGGCCCGAGCCGCTTTGAAGATAATCCGTTCCATCAACTGGCCTGCTGCAAGGATCAGGGCATTGCCGTAGACGTACGTGCAGCGGCTCGCGGAAGCAGAGCCCGAGGGGAGCGTGAGGCTCGTGTCAGGCAGGACGAGTTCCATCTCTCCCGGCGGCTGCCCCAGGAGGGCGCCGGCGATCTGGAGACAGGTGGCAGCGTTGCCCTGGCCCATGTCGACAACGCCTGCGTAGACCCTTATCCTTCCTTCCGGTGTCAGCTCTATCTTCGCATTGGCACAGTCGGCTACCACAGGCGGGTAACCCATGGCGTGTGCCATGGCTGATATCCCGACTCCCCGTTTCTTAAAGGGGCCTGAAGCGCGCTTCCAGCCAATGCGGTCGGTCCAGTAGGAGTGGCGTTCTACTCTTTCCAGGCATTCCTCTATTGCCGTAGAATAAGGGAGGGGCACACCGATGCAGTTCTTGTCCCCCTGTCTTACGGCGTTCTTCCTGCGGATTTTGAGAGGGTCCATCTGCAGTCTTGCAGCGAGCACATCCATTATCTGTTCCATGGCGGCTATGACCTGGGGGACGCCGAATCCCCGGAAAGGTCCGCCCAGAGGGTTATTGGTGTATACGCATTCCGCTTCTATTGAAACATTGGGTATGCGGTATACGGACCCCGCATGTTCCACCCCCAGGGTCATGATTTCCCCCCCAAGGTTTGCATATGCTCCGGCCTCGTAATACATACGGCACTTGAGAGCCTGAAGCTCCCCTGTCTTCTCGGCGCCCAGGCGATAATGCAGCTGGGCGGGCAGGCGCTTGACGCCGGCAAGAAAGCTCTCCTCCCTCCCCCACCACATTTTTACGGGTTTCCCCCCGGAGTTGAGGGCCGCCAGACCCAGAAGACATTGCACCGTAATACCGTCTTTGCCTCCAAAGGCGCCACCAAGATAGGGGGCTATGACCCGGATATTATTTGCATCCAGGCCGAGGGCGGGTGCGATTTCCTGCCGGTCCCGGAACGGTGTCTGTGTGGAGGCAACGATGACAAGCAGACCCTCCCGGTCAAGATAAGACCAACCAGCCTCTGTTTCCAGGTAGGCGTGCTCCTGATAAGGGAGGTTGAATATCTCCTCCACCACGACGTCACAACCGTCAATCGCAGATGCGCCCTGCCCCGTCTCGACCATCACACGGCGGAGGATGTTCCCATCTTCATTATCTTCATGAATCTTTGGAGCACCAGGACACAGAGCGCTCTGAATGTCGAAAAGGGGCTCCAGCGGTTCGTAATCGAAGGTGATGAGCTCCAGGGCTTTCTGCAAAGCTTCCCTGCTTTCTGCGAGCACGAGGGCGAGAGGGTCACCGGTATAACGTATCTTCTTGTCTGCAAGAACAGGCTGGTCATGGCGAATCGGACCGACCCTGTTCGTCCCTGCAATATCTTTGCTCGTCAAAACGGCAACGACTCCGGGTAATTGGCGGGCTGAATCAATGTAGACTGTCAGGAGCCTGCCGTGTGGCACTCCTGCCCGCTTCGCTCCTGCCCAGAGAAATCCTTCTTCGTAGTAATCGGCAGCGTATCTCTCGGTTCCGCAGATTTTTCCATGGGCATCCCTCCTCGGGGATGGCTGCCCTATGACGCCGGCAGATCTCGATGACTCATTGTCGGCGGGTCTCACGAAAGGATCTCCTCCAGGGCTCGGACAAATGCCTCCATAGCTTCATGTTTCCCGACGCTGACCCGTATCCAGTTGGGAAACCTGAAGCCCGTCATGCTCCGGATCATCACCCCTTTTGACATAAGCTTCCGGTAGGCCAGCGTGTCGCTCATGGGCAGGTGCGCCATGATGTAACAGCCTTCACCACACTGTACCTCAAGTCCCAGTCGTAGCAGGTTTTCTCTGAGGTAACCCTTCTCTTCTCTCACCAGGTCCCTGGTACGCCGCACGTGTTCCGTGTCGTCGAGGGCAACGGCTGCGGTCTCCTGGGCTACCGTGTTGACTGAATAAACGACGCATGTCCGGCGGATGACATCGACCACGTCCATGCTTCCGGCAAGGTAACCGATACGCAGTCCTGCCAGGCCGAACATCTTTGAAAAGGTCCGGAAGACCACGAGGTTCGGATATTCCGCAATCATCCGAATGCCGTTGGGAAAGTCTGAATTCTCCACAAATTCAAAATAGGCTTCGTCCACAACGACTATCCGGTTTCCCGCGACAGTGTCGAGAAAAGCCCTCAGGGTTTTTTCATCCCAGTACGTTCCTGTGGGATTATTGGGATTGCAGACGAAGAGTATCTTCGTCCTGTCGTCCACTGCACTCAGCATGGCCTTGTCATCGAAACCGAAATTCCTAAGGGGTATGAGGCGGGCCTCAAAACCAGAAAATTGGGCTACCCATTCATAGACGGCAAAAGTCTTATCGGCGGTTATGATATTATCCCCTTCCTGGCAGAAGGCTTTGATGACGAAGGCGATAACTTCGTTTGCGCCATTTCCTACAAGGAACTGGTCCGGTTCCAGGCCGTGAACCCGGGAGAGACGCTGTCGCAGATAGTATGAATCTCCACTTGGGTAGATAGCTGCCTTGGGAGGCCAGAACCTTCGTATTATCTCCTGTGCCTCCGCCGGAGGGCCGAGGGGATTTTCGTTGTTGTTGAGCCTATACAGATGGTCGCAGCCGTAAAGCTGCATCAGTTCCGGGTCCGGTTTGCTTGGAATATAGGGTTCGAAGTTCTTAATGTAATCCGGCACCAGCTTGTCGAGAGATAGATCAAACATGGAGTGCCCCGGTCATATTCTTT
>CAYOYU010000057.1:0-564 GCA_964408265.1 uncultured Syntrophorhabdaceae bacterium | reverse complement strand
ATTCTTTTGTAGTGGAAAATTACGATATCTTTGTCCCCGCCATAGGGAAGAAGGAGCACTGGTTCAAAGCCTTGGTCAAGGAGGACGGAAGTGATCCTGGCCTGCCAGGGGTGTGCGAGGTCGAGCTCAAAGAATATGTTATCCACCCCTTCTTCGCGAAGCACCTTGAGGTGGTTGGCTACGTTGTCGTCAATGTCACTGCCGTCGACAATAGGTCTCAAGGTTACACTGTTATTCCCATGTGAAAAAGAGGCCGCAAGAACAGAGGCCTGCCCCCTGCTCTCTCCTTTCGATTCGGTTATGTCGATTTTCCTCGGAAGTGCAAGACGGGAATACTCGGCGCGGAGGAAAACCTCCAATCTCTTGTCGGCAAAGACGTACGTTCCGTGGTCTTCCTTCAGTTCCCTGAAATAGATGCTCATGGGAAACATGGCCCCGTCGGCACCGATACAGTCAATCACATTTAGAAGCTGGAAGTATCCCTCGGGCAGATCGGGCGTGGCATAACGATTCAGGAGATAGAGCGCACTAGTCTTAGCAACTGAAGCGATCGCCGCATCTACA
>CAYOYU010000056.1:11468-22010 GCA_964408265.1 uncultured Syntrophorhabdaceae bacterium | reverse complement strand
ATGACCACGGCCTGCACCACCCCGGCGAAGCCCGGGCTCGAGGGCAGGCTCACGGACCTGCTTGCAGGGCGCATCATCGATCTGGTGATCAAAACCCGGTTCAAACGGGGGGATTTCAACGGAGGCTTCACTGCCGGCGTTCATGCCCTCATAGATGCCACACGGGGTGAGTTCAAGGCAGGAGAAACCGTCAAACCTTCGAAGGGCAGGCCTCATATCCCCATATTTGCCCTTATCATCTTCGGAGGTATCGCTCTGATGATGATCGGCAGTTTCTCGCGTCCCCTAGGCGCCGTGGCAGGTGCCATCGGACTGCCGCTTGCAGCTTTCCTCTTCATCGGTTCTCTGGGAATTACGGTGCTTCTCATCCTCGGTCTTGTCGGGCTGGTTCTTGGAATTATCCTTCCCCTTATCCATGGCGGGGGTGGGGGCACGTTCTGGCCGGGAGGCTGGGGTTCGGGGGGAGGTTTTGGCGAGGGTGATGGCGGCGGCTCTGATTTCGGGGGAGGCGGCGGCGACTTTGGAGGGGGAGGAGCTTCAGGAGATTGGTGATGAGGCATACAGGGAGGGCTGACAGGTTTCTTACTGCGGACCAGAAATCGAGGCTAATGGAGGCCACAAAAGCCGTTGAGAAACGGACAAGCGGCGAGGTAGCCATCATGGTGGTCGACGGGAGCAGCCAGTACAGGGAAGCTGAGGTGATCGGCGGAATCTTCCTGGGCAGCCTTGCGGCCCTTCTGCTGACGACGGTCTGGCTTCACGGGTCTTTGTGGTATTACATCCCCCTCTCTTTCATCCTCTTCTTCCCGGCGAGGTCCCTCTTCAGACAGATCCCGATCCTCAAGGTCTCGCTTACAGGTAGGCGGAGAAGGGAAGAGGCTGTCAGGGAGCGGGCTCTCAGGGCTTTCTATGAAAAGGGCCTGTACAGGACCGTTCACCATACGGGCATCCTCTATTTTATTTCTCTCCTGGAGAGAAAAGTCTGGGTTCTTGCCGATAAAGGGATTCACGAAAAGATAAGACAGAACACCCTGAACAGACTGGCAGGCATCGTGTCGAAAGGGATACACGAAGACCGTGCCTTCGAGTCACTGATGGCGGCAATCGCTGAAACAGGGGATCTGCTCGCAGAACATTTCCCGGTAGGACCCGGTGATAAGGATGAGCTGCCTGATGAAGTCATCTGCGAGCCGGGCGGAGAATGCGCCGAATAAAAAAGGGGCCGCCCTGAAGGCAGCCCCTTTCCGCAAAAAACCCGGTCAGTTTTAAGCCTTTATGATCTCGAAGGAAATCTGGCCGTCATCGTATTTCAGTGGCTGTATGCTCACATCCATGCCGACCTTGATGTCCTCGATCTTTATAGCCTTTGAAAGCCGTGCGAAGGCCTTCAACCCGCCGAAATCAACTACGCCCATGGTGTACGGAGGAGCGGCCTCGAAGCCGAAAGGAGCATAGTAGGCAGTGGTGAACGTCTCGAGTTTGCCTTTCTTGGGCATATCGAACCAGTCCATCTCGTTGGAGAGGCAGGTTGCACAATCGGCTCTGGGCGGAAAGAATTTCGCGCCGCATTTCTTGCAGACTGTGCCTTCAATCTTGCCTTCCTGAAGCAGATCGACGAATTTTGCAGTTTTTGTTACGCCAGTAAAGCTTTTTCTTCCAAATTTATCGAATCCCATTGGTCACCTCCCGAATATTGTGACGCTGCCGTAGAGCCCTACGCCGCCGACGTTATGGACCAGACCGATTTCAGGGTCTTTTACCTGCATCGGGCCCGCCTCTCCTCTGAGTTGCAACACTATGGTGCGTACCTGCGAACCGCCCGTAGCTCCGATTGGATGACCTTTTGAAAGCAGTCCTCCGTCAACGTTGACAGGAATCTTGCCTTCCTTGTAAGTTTCCTTCGCCCTGACGAGTTCCTTGCCTTCACCCATTTTGGCGAATCCGAGACCCTCATAGGCCATGATTTCTGCGATGGTGAAGCAGTCGTGGACTTCAGCGACGTTCACGTCTTTCGCGGTGATCCCTGCCATCTTGTAGGCTTCGGCTGCTGCGCCGTATCCTACGCTCAAGCCTTTTGCAAAGTCGGGCCTTGCTGCCATGTTGACTGCTTCCGAGGCGCCGCCGATACCCATGATCCAGACGGGTTTCTTGGAGAAGGCCTTCGCCTTTTCAGCGTTTGCAAGAATGATACAGGAACTGCCGTCAGCGTTTGCACATGCGTCACCGACCCTGATAGGCCAGGCAACGGGACCGGCCATTCTTGCATCCGGGTTGCTGGGGTCGAAATCAGCCGCTTTCACGCCTTTGCGGTAGACGGCCCTTTCATTGATCTGACCGTAGGTAGCTGATTTCAGCCTTACGTTCATCATGTCCTCGTGGGTAAGGCCGTTCTTCGCCATGTACGCCTGGGCATAGAGGGCATAGTATGCGGGCATCATAGTGCCGAAGGGAGCTTCCCACTGGATGTCCGCGCCTCTCCCCATTCTTTCCTGGGATTCAGCGGAGGTAATCTCCGACATCTTCTGAAAGCCGCAGACAACTACTACGTCGTGCAGGCCGGCTTTGATCATGCTGTATGCCACCTTTACGCCGGTGCTGCTCGAGGAACAGACAGTTTCAACGTAGAACGTCGGCTGAGGGATGAGACCCAGATACTCTGCAAGGACTCCTGCCGGCGACCTCTGTTTGTCGTATTCGGGCGCTGAACAGAAGATGGAGGCACCCACGTCCTTATGGGTGATGCCGGCATCCTGCATAGCTTCCCTGAAGGCCTCGAAAGCCAATTCTCTGATGGAGCCCTCATATCCTCGCACAAAAGAACTTTGGCCCACACCAATTACTGCTACATCCTTTGCCATAAACTCCTCCTTCACTCATGGTTTTTTTTGTTCTTGGCTCTTTGGTACAATGCCACGTAACGGTTATGTTCACGCATATCTTTGGAAAAGACATGGGTGCCGTCGTTCTTGGATACAAAATAAAGGTAGTCCACCGATGCAGGATAGAGTGCTGCCATTATGGAGTCCTTGTCGGGACTGCATATAGGTCCCTTGGGGAGCCCGCGGAGGACATAGGTATTATAGGGAGTATAGGTGGAAAGGTCCGATTTTCTGATGGGAGCGTCGAACGCTCCCGTTCCGTAGAGGACCGTGGGGTCGCAATCGAGGGACATCCCCTTCTTGAGACGATTGTGGAATACCGCCGAAATAACCGGTTTCTCCTCTTTGGCCTTGGCCTCTCTTTCAATCATGGATGCCAGGGTGAGCGTCTCAGCCACATCGAAACGGATCTCACCCATTCTTCTTATAATCTCTTCCTGGGCGAAAAGTTTTGAGGTTCTCCTGGCGATTTTTTCGATAAACTTGTCTGTATCCGTCTCTCTGCTGAAAAAATAGGTTTCAGGCGGCAGGTATCCTTCGAGAGAATCGCCCTTAATCCCCAAGCGATCGAGAAATGACCTGTCCTTTGATAAAGCGAAGAATTCGTCCTTTCGCATGATGCCTGCTTTCTCGATGCTCTCGGCTATATTGTAGATGTTGTGTCCCTCGAGTATTCTCAGGGTATAGGTCACCCGCTCTCCGCGGCCCAGTTTTCGGACGATCTCTATGGTGGACATATCCTTTCTGAGTTCATACTCGCCGGCTATCAGTTTCCCCTTGTAGAGAAGTGAAATGAGAACAAAAAAGGAAGAAGAGGATATGAGTCCGTCATCCTTGAGCTGGTTTGCGATGGAAAAGAGACCTGTCCCGCTTTTCACCACGATCCGGACAGGCTGGGAAGACCCCGTTCCCGGAATGCTGGCAAATATGGCGGTTTGCGCAAAGAGGAAAGCTATTGTCAGAAAGACGACGACAATACTTTTATTTCGCCGGACGAGCATCGAGATACCCTTGAAGTATTATCTGTGACGCCATCATGTCGAGAAAGGGTCTCCTTTTCTTGTGGGAGACCTGGGCGATTTCGAAGACCCGATGTGCTTCGTTTGTGCTGAACCGTTCGTCCCAGAGGACCACCGGGATTTTTAGACGTTCCTTCACCTGTTCGGCGAAGCTCATGACGTCCATCGCCCTTTGCCCCAGAGTCCCGTTCAGGTTCTTCGGGAGTCCCATGACCAGCTCCGACACTTCGTGGGTCTGCACCAATCCGGCGAGTTCATCAAGGTCATGCCGGAGGGAACTCCTCCTGTAGAGCTTGAGAGCCTGGGCGATGCACAGTGTGGGGTCAGACAACGATATCCCGATCTTTTTGTCGCCTACGTCAAGACACATGATACGCATTATACCCGTTGAGTATATACCGACTCGCGTAGAATATTCAATAATAAAAGTTGGTTACATTCCGCCTCCACCCTGTCGGCTGCCCTCGGTCCGCAAAGGGTTAGGAGGGTGTACCGGCCAAAGAGAAGATGGTTTGTCCCGCATTATGTCGGGGTATGGCCGAAATCATTCATGAATGGGGAATGCGCGATGGGGCAACGGGACGGGAGAAATGGTCAGACTGAAAAGGGTAGAACGGAACATACAGGTGCGGTATATTATATAGCTTCGGCAATTGGCCCCTCTTGTCCGTTACGATCCCGGGGGAGATTGCAGTGCAAAGACCCACAGGCATATTACGGCCGGCACGGGAGGTTAGGGTGATTACGGCGGGAGTAGATAGCGGAGCAAAGGCAGTGAAGGCAGTGGTCATGAAGGATGGTGAGATCATAGGGAGAAGCCTTATGCCTGTAGGAGTGGACACAAAGGCATCAGCGAAGGAGGCCTATGAAGAAGCCCTCAAAGATGCCGGCGTTGAGAGGAAAGATGTGGGGAAAGTTCTTGCCACAGGCGCGGGAAGAAGAGAATGCGACTTTGCTCAGGGGGAAGTCACCGAGGTGGATGCGGACGCAAGGGGCATCAGATTCTTCATGCCCGGTGTTCGAACGGTCATCGACATAGGCGCAGAAGAGGGAAGGGCCATAAGGGTTGATAGTTCCGGCCGTGTCACCGACTTTGCAGCCAACGAGAAATGCGCCGCCGGTGCGGGTACCTCTGTGGAGACCGTAGCGAGGGCCCTGGAGATTGAAATCGAAACCATGGCAGACCTCTATGACCAATCGACAAATGAAATAGAAATGAACGCACAGTGCGTCGTTTTTGCCGAATCGGAGCTGGTCTCTCTTATCCACTCCAAAACGGAGAAGTCCGACATCGTGCGGGCCGTTCTCACTGCCATGGCCGACAGGATCGTTTCCATGATGAGAAGGGTCGGCATCGAAAATGATGTGGCCGCAATAGGCGGAGTTGCCCTGAACAGGGGTCTGGTGAATGCCCTTGAGGAAGAGTTGAATATCGCCATAGCGGTTCCGGTTGATCCGCAGTATGTCGGTGCAGTAGGCGCAGCAGTTTCTGCAACAATAGAGTAAGTCCCGGAGGGGTCATGGCTGGGGAAAAGAAAGAATTTTGGAGATGGCCGGAATCGAGATGGACGAACCCGGAAATAGAGTGGAAGAAGGGCAGGCACATCACATGCGGTATCGATGTGGGTTCTGTCAGCGCCCAGGGTGTCATCATGGTGGATGGCGAACTTTACTGCTACAGCAGTATGAGGACCGGCTCCAGTAGCCCCGACAGCGCCGTGAATGCTTTCAACAAGGCCACAGAGGGTACAGGGTTAACCCTGGCTGACATCGCCTTCACCGTAGGCACAGGTTATGGGCGCATAAACGTCCCCTTCGGCAACAGGGCGATAACGGAAATCGCATGTCATGCCAGAGGCGCCAACTGGATGTATGGCCCCAGCGTAAGGACCATCCTCGATATGGGCGGTCAGGACTGCAAAGCCATAAAGATCGACGAAAAGGGCAAAGTCATGGCGTTCCTCATGAACGACAAATGTGCTGCGGGCACGGGCCGCGGCATGGAAGTCTTCGCGGACCTCCTTGGAATTGCAATCGAGGATGTGGGGGAAATGTCACTTAGGGTAACCGAAGAACCCCCACCCGTGAGTTCTACGTGCGTTGTTTTCGCTAAATCGGAGGCGACGAACCTGCTCCGAGCGGGGTGGTCAAAGGAGATGGTGCTCGCAGCATACTGCTCGGCAATGGCTCACAGGGTTGTCTCGCTGCTCGAGAAGGTGAATGTGGAGAAGGATTTCGTGATCACCGGCGGGATTGCGAAAAATCAGGGTATCTTGAAGAGGCTTACGAAAGAACTTGGCATAGATGCATGCGAGACAGAGTGGTACAACAAGGCCTATGCTGAGAAAGGATTCCCCTTTGATACTCAGATTGCGGGTGCCTTAGGGGCTGCCTTATTCGGAACGGCTCTCTTGGAGAGAGGGAGCAGGTAAGGAAGATCTCGTCGGATTTCTTTGTATACAAGTACTTATTTTTCACAGAACTATCCCTTTCTTGACAAGCCCTTTTGCACTGCTATAATAGTGGTAAACCAAAATGTACCATATGCATGAAGGGAGGCAGTTATGGACCCCATGGATCCGGTCAAACTGAGGATACTTACGGTAAAGGACGTCGATGCCGTTACCGAAATCGACTACTCTCTGCTGGGGAAGAGACGGCGGGAATACTGGGAGGCCAGGCTTGAGCGGGCGGAAACCTCCGGTGTGCCGTCCTTAGCCGCAGAGGTGGACAACAGGATGATCGGCTTCATTCTGGGAAGCGCCAGCGGCTGGGAATATGGCATCCCCGAAAACGTGGGCTGGATAGATACACTGGGCGTGGTGAAACAATACCAGAACAAAGGGATTGCGCGCCTGTTGTTCAAAGAAATGGCTTCCATGTTTAAAAAGGTGGGTGTAAACAGGATATACGTTTTTGTGAACTGGAAGGACTGGGATTTGCTCCGATTTTTCGACAAGATGGGATTCAAGCGGGGTGACATGATAAACTTCGAACTGGGGATCTGACACCTCACAAATCTTCGGGTGCGCATAAGCGGAAGCCCTGAATATGGAGCTTCCGCTTTGCTTTTGTGGTCATTTCCCTTTTTGGCCTGTCTTGTGAGATGGACAAAGCAGCGGGCATTGACGGACCTGTATGCGGTTACAATGGTCTGGTTCTTTTGGATGGTTGAGAGTAGAATAAGAAAAAATATGGACACGCCCTAGAGCGGATTGTCGAATTGGAGGACCCATGAATAAGGAAGAAATAATAGGCTTCGTCAACGCAAACCCCGTCTGTTACCTTGCCACCGTTGAAGGCGATGCACCCCATGTTCGTGCCATGGGTATGTACAAGGCTGATGAAAGGGGTATCCTGATTCAGCTGAGCACAGTGAAAGGCATGTACAGGGAGCTTGTGGCAAACCCGAAAGTGGAGCTCTGCTTCAACGGCAGCGGGAAACAGGTGCGGGTAAGCGGCACTGCCCAGTTTCTCGAAGATCAGGCGCTCAAAGAAGAGGTGCTGGCGGCACGCCCCTTCCTGAAGCCTCTTGTAGACGCCGAAGGATTAGATGTGATCAAGGTATTTCGGGTGGCCGACGCTATTGCGAGCGTCTGGACAATGGCCACCAATATGGGGCCCAGAGACCTTATAAAACTCTGAGAATAGCCGTGCGGCTGCGAGTCCAATTGTGAAGGAAGGAGTGCTGAATGCCCTACGAGAGCGTTAATGGTCTTCAAGTCTATTATGAGGTGCATGGTGATGAAGGTGATGTCATCATATTGATGCACCACGGATTCGGGTCCAGCAGGATCTGGGATGCCATCCACCCGCGCCTCACGGCCAGGGGCTACAAGGTAGTGACCCTGGACCGCCGCGGCTATGGCCGATCCGAAGGTGGCGATGATTTTCAGGAGTTCTACGAGAGCGATCGATACCGGCCGGAAAGCGTAGAGGAACTGAGGATCATAAAGGAGAGACTCGGCATCGGTCCCTGTCATCTGGTGGGACAGTGTGAAGGCGGCGTTGTGGGTGTCGATTACGCGGGAAAATACCCTGAGGATGTGAAGACGCTGGTTACGGGCAGCACCCAGTGCTACAGCGAGATAACCATGACAGAGCTCAACGCCCTCAAGTTTCCCACGAAATTCGCGGGGCTGGAGCCCCCGCTGCAATCCAAGATGATCAAATGGCACGGCGAGCTGGCAGAGAGGAACTATGATCAATTCGCCAAGTATGGCGGCGCGTACGGAGTGGGCTACTTCAACCTCAGGCCCGCCCTGCGGCTTGTTACCTGCCCCACTCTGGTACTCTATCCTGATAGGAGCGCCATTTTTGACGTGGAACAGAGCGTCACCTTTTACCGCCATCTTGCCAGGGGCGAACTGGCTGTCTTTCCGAAATGCGGTCACAATACCTATGAGCAGCGTCCGGAAGATTACACCCGCACCATTCTTGATTTCATCATGAGAAACTCTGGCGGCGCCGATTCCAGGACGGCCGCAGGGATGACATGCCTGGCATGAGAGATTTGAAGGATCGATAAAGATTAATCTGGTTCTCCGAAAGAGACGGGGAGGTGGCATTATGACACGGGAAAGGGCGATGGAGTTACTTGAGCACTACGTGAAGAATCCACGCATGGTGGCCCACAGTCTTGCCTCCGAAGCGGTCATGAAGGCCCTGGCGAGACGTCTCGGAAGGGACGAGGAGGCCTGGGGGATTGCGGGACTGCTCCATGATCTCGATATTGAAATCACCAATGCCGACTTGAATCTGCACGGCCTCGAGGCCGGAAAGATTCTCAAAGAGGAAGGGATGGACCCGGAGATGGTGGAAGCGATTGTCATGCATAACGAGGTGCCCCATGGAAAGAAACGATCCGGGGAACTGCAGCATGCCCTCGCGGCAGCGGAGACCGTCACGGGTCTGATCGTCGCCACCGCCCTTGTCTATCCCGACAGGAAAGTTGCCGGCGTCAAGCCCGGGTCAGTGATAAAACGGATGAAGGAGAAGGCCTTTGCGGCCTCGGTGAGCAGGGAGAATATCATGGAATGTGAGCAAATAGGTATTCCCCTTGATCAGTTTGTGCCTCTGGCACTTGCGAGGATGACTGAGATTGCGGACAGGCTGGGCCTCTGAACTATGGATGCCGCTTCCTGACGAGACGATGTGCACGTTTCCGGGCTAATCCGATGATCTTTTCTCTTGAAAGAATGGCTTTTCCGGCATAGGGTGTTACAGGCAGTATGTCGATTCCAGCAGAAAAGGAGAGGTGGAGTATGAAGAAGATGCTTTGTATCTTTGTGACACTGGTAGTATTCATGGTTTTCCTTTCCGTTGCGGGTGCGCAGGAAAAGACGGCGCCTGTAAAAGCTCAGGGGACCCAGGATGTGGGGGCTGCAGGAAAGACGGAAGGTTTCCCGAAGGTTGCCCCCTCCAAAGCGGCGGGGAAGACGGAAGGCTTTCCCAAAGTTGCACCTTCCAAGGCAGCCGTAAAGACAGAAGCTTCACAGAAAGTGGCACCATCGAAGGCTGGTGGAGAAGGGTTTCCCAAAGTTGACGCTGCGGGGAAGATGGAGAGTCCCAAGGTCAATGCACCAGTGAAGCTTAAACAACAGACGACGACTTCAACTCCCGAGGCCCCTTCACCGCCGAAGAAATAGGGAGTACAGAAGGGCAGGATAAACATTTTGGAAGCCACGGCTCCATAACCCGCCTGACGGGGTTGGCGGAGCCGGCTTCTGCGTGCTACCTTCTCCGGCCCGGGCCAAAGGATCTCGGGCGGGCTTTCTTTTTCTGAATGCTCATATTCTGGGCAATAAGTTCTGTCTCCTTCATATATTGCTTGTTCTCTTCATCCATGGTCATCTTGAGCAACGCCGAAGCGATATCCATGGAAGCGTAGTCCTGCTCAAGGAGCGGTTCCAGGAATAGCGCGTACCGGTCCAGACCACCGGCGTCGATAGCATTCTTTATCTTCTCGAGGAATACCGAAGTTTTCGCCCCTTCAATGTCCGTAATGGATGGTATACTCTTTCGGGTAATCTTTGTCGACGCATAGGACTCGATCTCACGGAGGGCGTGCATTTCCCATCCCACAACAAAGGAAAAGGCCTGGCCGCTCTTGCCGGCCCGGGCGGTTCTGCCTATTCGATGGACGTAGTATTCCACATCCTGGGGCAGATCATAATTGAAGACAGCCTCTATATTCTCCACATCGATCCCCCGGGCCGCCACGTCCGTAGCGACGAGAATTTCCGACCTTTTCTGCTTGAACCTGTCCATGGCCTGGATCCTGCTGGCCTGGGTCATATCGCCGTGAAGACCCTGGGCCTGATAGCCCCTCGCTTCAAGCTGGGCCACCACATCATCGACTTTTCGCTTCGTGTTGCAGAAGACCAGGGAGGAGGTGAAGTTGTACATGTCTATAACCCGGCAGAGAACATCCAGTTTTGACTTTTCGCTCACGTCGAAATAGGATTGTTCCACGTTCGGCACGGTGAGTTGCTGATGGACAACTTTTACAAGCTGTGGATCCCTCTGGTACCGAGCGGTGAGATCGAGAATCGGCCTCGGCATCGTTGCGGAAAAGAGCAGCGTCTGCCGTTCCTTGGGAGTGTGCTGAAGGATCTTTTCCACATCTTCGATGAAGCCCATGG
>CAYOYU010000056.1:1637-11458 GCA_964408265.1 uncultured Syntrophorhabdaceae bacterium | reverse complement strand
GGTGAGCATCGCAGCCGCCTCATCCAGGACAGCAATCTTGATTGCATCGAGCTTCAAGGTACCCCTCTGGATGTGATCGATGGTGCGGCCCGGTGTGCCTATGATGATCTGGGCCCCTGCCTTGAGTGTCCGTATCTGCCTGTCGATGGGCTGTCCGCCGTAGACGGGCAGTATAACGATATCTCTTTTTGGGGGGACGACGCTCTGCAGTTCCTCTGCAACCTGTATTGCCAGTTCGCGGGTAGGGCAGAGGATGATGGCCTGTGGTTTCTTCAGCCTCGAGTGCACCGCCTCCAACACCGGCAGGCCGAAAGCAAGGGTTTTGCCCGCGCCCGTCTGCGCCTGCCCTATGATATCCTTCCCCTGGAGAACAAGGGGGATAGCCTGCGCCTGGATAGGTGTCATCTCCTCGAATCCCAGCTCCAGCACGGCCCTCAGTAGTTCTTTTGAAATAGCCAACTTATCAAACTGTTCTGTTTCCATAATAAACTCCTCGAAATAGTTAAGGGTAAGCCTTATGTCTGACTTAACCGTTCTCGTATATTGTCTACCTGCTGCGCCATATTCCTGTCCGTCTCCAGTAAATCCCGGAGTCTCTTTCTCGCCACGCTCACGGAACTGTAGTCGATTCCCATGAGTTCGCCGATCTCCCGTTGATTCATGCCGCCGTACCGATAGAGCATCTCCATGGCAACGCCGCGCTCGATGCCTGTGTATCCCTTCTTCAGAAACTCCCCGGGGGTGACGCTGAATGTTTCGGCGACAGTGCGCAGTATTCTTTCCGGTTCAAGGCGCTGTATGATCCGTCTTGTCGCAGGCTGCTCCCTCTTCCGGGAGAGAACGCCATGCCCGGCCACCGCTTCCACGAAGGACGGGTCGCCTATGATGCCCAATCCCTTACCCCTCTCAAGAGGGTTCAGGATGAGATCCATCCCTTCTTCAACAAATGCTGTGCATCGCTGCCTCTTCCCATCAAAATGGCTGAGCACCTCACCCTTTGAAAGGAAAGGGTATTGGTTACTTTCTGAAATATAATCAATGTGGCTGCTCCATGAGTAGGTCCGAAGGTACGCCTTCTTTTCCTTCGGGGAGAGCGATGTTTTCCCCTCTACGCGCACGGGGTTCAGGTGAAGATATCGGAAGACCTCCAGGAGGTAGGCATCCGCATCAATGAGAAAAGCTTTGTACCTGCCCTGGTAAAGGTGACCCGTGCGGTTGTGACGCTTGTTGAACGATGACGTATAGGAGATATTGAAATGGCGCATAAACTCCTGAAGGTTAGCGCGCGGCGTCTTCACGATGAGGTGGAAGTGGTTTGTCATAAGCACAAAAGCCAGGATATTGACCTGATAGATCTCGGCTGACCGTGCAAGGAGGCGGAGGAAATTCTTCCTGTCCTGGTCATCGGAAAATATGGTTTCCTGCGCGTTTCCCCTGCAGGTGACGTGGTAAAAAGCGTTTTCGTATTGGATGCGAAGAGGCCGGGCCATGGGTAAGGATAGAGGAAAGAGGGGGCAATGTCAAGAATAAAGATTTGACCCCACTTGTCGATGTATGGTAGCCTATGGGCCATTGGTGCACGGGAGGAGGAAGAATGGGCAGGCTGGAGAACAAAATTGCATTAATCACCGGAGCGGCGGGAGGCATAGGCCAGGCTACGGTCCGCCGGTTCCACGAGGAAGGTGCTACCGTTATCATCACCGATATTGACGATGGGGAAGGCGAGGCAGCGGCGGAACGGTTGGGGGAACCTTCTCAATACCTCCACCTCGACGTCTCCAGGGAAGAGGACTGGAAGAGGGTGTTCAGTCTGATAGAGAACACGTACGGTCGTCTCGATATCCTTGTCAATAATGCCGGTATAGATGGATATACCCAGACGAAGGGGCCGCACGACCCGGAGGGGTTGGACCTTGAGAGCTGGCATTACGTGCATGCCGTGAACTCGGATGGTGTGGCTCTGGGCTGCAAATACGCCATCGGACTCATGAAAAAGAAGCGTTATGGAAGCATCGTGAATATCTCCTCCCGGGCCGGCATAATCGGTATGCCCCTGGCTGCTGCCTATGCCGCCAGCAAGGCTTCCGTCCGAAACCACACAAAGACCGTGGCCCTCTACTGCGCCCGGAAAGGGTACAACATCCGGTGCAACTCCATCCACCCCGGGGCGATTCTCACAAAGATGTGGGACCCGATGTTCGGGGAGGGCGAAAGAAGGGAGCGGCTCCTGAGGCAGATGTGCTCACAGATTCCTCTCGGTCACATGGGTAAGGCGCTCAATGTTGCCAATGCGGCCCTTTACCTTGCATCCGATGAATCCGATTACGTCACCGGCATCGAACTCAACGTGGATGGCGGCATCCTGGCAGGGAGTGCAGCTACACCTCCGGGGAGGTAGTCGCTCCGCAATGCTGAATCCCAAATGACGCTCTATTCCATCGCATCCCTGCTCAAACTTGAGGGATGAGATCATTGGAGGCAGCAGCGCCTGGTCCACCGCCACCAGCAGTAACTGTATACATACGTACCGCCAACAAAGAGGCTACCCATAGCATTTATCAACTGGGTTCAGAAGCCAAGAGTTTCTCAAACTCCCTGTTACTGCTTCTCAAATCGATTGTCACCTATTCTTTACACTCTGGCTGAGCCGCAGGGATTGCTTTGCTGATGAGGTCATTGAGCGTCAACCAGCGGAAAGAGTTTCGTTGCGAGTAAGTCGCCCGGAGCGGCGAGCAGAAGAAAGGGGTTCCCCTCTTCCACACTACAAACAAAGGCCGGAAGGTTTCCCTTCCGGCCTGTAGGTATTCTGGTATGTAGGGTAGGGGTTACTTCGCCTCGGTCCTCTCCGGGAAGGCAAGCGCCTCAACGAGCACGAATGCCGCCTGCAGTGCCTCAGTCGGGCATAAGGGCATGCACTCTTTGCAGTTCCAGCACTCTTTTGCGGCAATCTCCGGGATGAAGCTGATCTCCTTGCGGATTCCCCTGTCCACGAAGCCGATGGCATTCGCCTTCTTCACTTCGTTGCAGTATCTGACGCAGAGACCGCAGTGGATACAGAAGGAGGCTTCTTTTTCAAAGCGGTTTCTGTCCGCACCATACTCCTTCGCCAGGTCCTGCAGATCAAAGGCATCGGGAGCATGGGCCATCTGCAGTTCAAGGATCATCTTGCGGATTCTGTCTACTTTCTCCGAGCGGGTCCTGACGACGAGGTTCTTCTCTACCGGGTAGACGCAGGAGACGACGAGCCTTGTTCCGCCTCTTTGCTCCAGTTCCACGATACAGAGCCGGCAGCCCCCGAAGGGTTCCAGTTTCTCATGGTAGCAGAGGGTAGGGATATAGATGCCCGCACTCTTGGCTGCCTCTAAGACAGTCATCCCTTCTTTTGCCTTCACTTCTTTTCCATCGATCTGTAAGGTGATTTCGCTCATTTCTGTTTCTCCCTGACTATCGTTCTCGCTTCTTCAGGAACAGGAGGCGGGACGGGTACCCCTGAGAGCTTCGTCACTGCACGAAAACGGGGAGGGCAGACTTCGAAGCACGTTCCACACTTCGTGCATTTCTCCTGGTCGACGATGTGGATCTTGTTCTTCTCGCTGATAATCGCGTTGGAGGGACATTTCCGTGCACAGGTCATACAGGCCTTGCACTTCTCCGGGTCAATATAGAAGGTGATGAGTTCCTTGCAGGATAAGGCCGGACACCTCTTCTCCTTGACATGGGCCTCATACTCATCGCGGAAGTATTTCAAGGTACTTAAGAAGGGGTTGGGGGAACTCTTGCCGAGCGCACAGAGTGCCGCTTCTATGGCAGTCTCCGAGAGCTGTTCCAGAAGTTCGATGTCGCCCTCTTTCCCCTTGCCCTTGGTGATGTTGGTGAGGAGCTTCAGCATCTGCCGCATTCCTTCACGGCAGGGGACGCACTTGCCGCAGGATTCGTCGGTCAAGAACTCGAGAAAGTACCGAGCCACGTCCGGCATACAGGTGTCTTCATCCATGACGATCATACCACCGGAGCCCATCATGGAACCTGCTTTTGTCAATTCATCAAAGCCAACGGGCAGATCGAGGAGTTCCTCAGGCAAACATCCGCCGGAAGGTCCGCCGGTCTGGACTGCCTTGAACTTTTTGCCTCCGGGGATACCCCCGCCTATCTTGAAGATGATGTCTCTTAGCGGTGTTCCCATAGGGACTTCCACGAGACCCGTGTTGGTGATCTTTCCCACGAGGGAGAAGATCTTGGTGCCCTTGGAGGTTTCTGTGCCGATTGCGGTAAACCAGTCGGCGCCCTTGTTGATGATAAGGGGGACGTTGGCCCAGGTCTCCACGTTGTTGAGCACCGATGGTCTGCCCCAGAGCCCCACGATGTTGGACCGGATATACTTCGGCCGGGGTTCTCCGGCTCTTCCTTCCAGTGCGGTCATGAGCGCCGTCGATTCGCCGCAGACAAAGGCGCCGGCACCCTGGTGTATGATAACCTTAAAATTAAAGCCCGTGCCCAGAATGTTCTCTCCCAGGAGACCATGCTCCTCAGCTTGGCGGATCGCGGTGAAGACGTTCTCCACGGCAAGGGGATATTCCTGGCGGACATAGATGTAGCCCTCGTGGGCTCCCACGGCATAGGCGCCGATGGTTAAGCCTTCGAGCACGGCGTGAGGGTTTCCTTCAAGGAGTGAGCGGTCCATGTAGGCACCGGGGTCACCTTCATCGGCATTCACGATGACATACTTGATGGGGTCGGCCGCATTGCGGGTCCCTTCCCACTTGACACCGGCAGGGAAGCCACCGCCTCCCCGTCCCCTTAGGTTCGCCTTCTTCACCTCCTGCAACACGCCCTCGGGGGTCATGGCAGATAAGGCCTTGGCGAGCGCGGAGTAGCCGCCGATTGCCAGGTAATCATCGATACTCTTGGGGTCGACGCTCGAGTTGGAGCCGAAGACGATGCGCTCCTGATTCTTGTAGAAGGGGATGTCATGCTCGTGGACGATCTTCTCGTCCGTTGCGGGGTCGGTATAGAGCAGCCGCTCCACGACCTTCTTCCCTTGAATCGTCTCGGTGATGATCTCCGGGACATCCTCGGGTTTTATCTGGAAGTAGGCGATCTTCTCGGGGTGAATGACGATGATGGGGCCCCGCTCACAATACCCGTGACAGCCGGTCTTCCTGATGTCCACGTCAGTGGTGAGTCCCTGCTTCGCAATCTCTTCTTCCAGGGCGGCGGCAACTTCCCGGCTTCCCGAGGCGTTGCAGGCTGATCCTGAACAGAGGGTGATGCAGGGTTTATTGGGATCTCTCGTGGAGAGGATCTGTTTCCGTAACTCTTCTAATTCAGCTGGTGTCTGTAATCGCGCCATAATTTTATCCTACTCGTAATTTTTTAGCACTTCTGCCATCTGGGCCGGCGCCATCTTCCCATGCGTCTTCCCGTCAATCTCCAGAACCGGACCCAGGGCACAGCATCCTAGGCAGTTCACGGTCTGCAGGCTGAACTTCAGATCCAGGTCTGTTTCGCCGGGTTTGATCCCGATCAGTTCCTGCACCGTGTCGAGGACGCGGGGCGCCCCACGGACGTGGCAGGCGGTGCCCAAGCAGATGTGGATCTCGTGACGTCCCTTCGGCACTAAACTGAAGGCCTTATAGAAGGTTGCAATATGCTGGACTCTGGTCATGGGAACGTTAAGCTTCTCGGCTACCCGCTCCAGCGCCTCCTTGGGAAGCCAGTGGTGCTCGCTCTGGATATCAAGCAGTACCTGGATGAGGTAACTGGGTTCGCCATGATACTTGTCAACAATCTGATCGATTTTTTCGTTATCCATGGTCTCTATCCTGATCTTCTTATTTTCTCCCCATCCTACGAGACGGCATAACGTTTCAGGTTCTCATCGAACCTGACCAGTTTCTGCCGTGACGAGGTGTTCAGGTGCTTCGACACCTCGGACGGGGTGAGGCCTAAATCCCCGGCAATCTCAGCGGTTGTCAGGGGTCCTTCCTTGAGGAGCGAGACAATCTGGCCTATGGCCAATTTCTCCACGATGGTTTCATTGAATATCCGATTCAGTTCATCACTTTCGAAGAATGCGTGGTATGCCTCCTCCGTCTGGACGGATGCCCTGAGCCGCTCCCTTTCCACAAGCCTGATGTAGGGGATGAGCTTCGTCACGGTCTCAAGCTTCCGGGTCAGACTCTTCTGGCTCAACTCCTCGGTCTTGCCCAGGGGACCCAGTTCTTTAATCTTCTTGACGAAGTCATTCACCGATTCGGTAAAGACGTTCGCCTCGGCGCCGGACATGAAGTTCATCCTGAGCCGCTCCGGATTGAGGCCGATGTGCTCGATGATCTTCTTCATGAGGAGCACCATGTTCAGGGTGTGGTAATTCCCGTGGGTGATGTAGTTGCATTCACTTAAGTGACAGGCACCGATAAAGACGCCGTCAGCTCCCTTTGAGAAAGCCCGGAGTACGAAGGCCGGGTCGATCCTGCCGGAACACATGACACGGATAAGCCTCATTTCAGTGGTATATTGTAGTCTGGAAACTCCAGCCAAATCAGCAGCGCCGTACGCTCACCAATGGCATACAAACCCTAATATTTTCGGCTTAAATTTAAGTGCGGTACTCATTCTTCCTCACCTCCCTACATAGTTTCTGTATCGCTTCTTACGACTCGCCGACTGCCGTGTCGATCTGTCGCATGATTTCTTCGTCTGAGACGGCTGCATCGATTTCACTGATGACCTCTTCATCGGTAAAGTGTTTCAGCATGATGGCATTGGTGGCGCACTTGGTGTTGCACAGGCCGTCCCCCTTGCAGAGTACCGGGTTGACCTTGGCCTTCCTGCCTTTCGGCGACTCGTAGAACTCGATGGCGCCATAGGTGCAGGCGGTGATGCAGGCGCCGCAGGAGACGCACTTGTCTTCATCCACCTCGCAGACAGAGCCGGAGGCGACGACGGTCTCATGGGAGAGGAGCGTTAAGGCCCGGCCCGCTGCACCGTAGGCCTGGTTGATCGTCTCAGCCATAAACTTCGGATAGTGGGCCAGTCCGCAGAGGTAGACACCGTCCGTGGCGAACTCAACGGGCCGCAACTTCACGTGGGCCTCTTTGAAGAAGCCGTCGGGACTTAAGGTGACCTTGAACTGCGCCGCCACCTCTTTCGTTGCCGCGGAAGGAAGTACCGCCGCAGCGAGGGCCACGATATCGGCATCCAGTTCAAGCTTCTTGCCGAGCACGTAGTCCGGCAGGGTAACCTTGAGGACCGGCTTGCCTTCATCGGACTTGCCGGGTTTCACGACCGGTGCGTCCGTGGGCTCATAGCGGATGAAGCGCACGCCCTTACTTGCCGCCTCCCGGTAGTAATCTTCTTTAAAGCCGTAGGTCCTCACGTCCCTGAAGAGCATGTAGATATCCATCTCGGGGTTGCGCTCTTTCAAAAGCAGGGCGTTCTTGATGGACTCGCTGCAGCAGAGCCTGCTGCAGTAGTTCCTCTCTTCGTTCCTGCAGCCCACGCACTGGATCATGACGAGGCTCTGGGCGCCGGTCACTTTCTCGTCGCCTGCTGCGATCTTCTCCTCCAGTTCGAGGTGGGTCATGACCCGGTCATCCTCTCCGTAGAGGTATTCCGTAGGAGTATAGACATCGGCGCCGATGGCGAGGATGGCCGCGCCGTGCTTGATGTCGGTCACTCCCCGGTCGGATTTCACGGTGGTGAGGAAGTTCCCCACATAGCCCGTTGCCTGGGTGATTGCGGCATTGGTATAGACGTGGACCAGGGGATGCTTGTAGATCTGCTGGGTAAGGTCCTTCAGGTAGGCCTGAACATCGAGTCCTTCCAGGGTGTAGTGGATCTTCCGGGCTATTCCGCCCAAGTCGTTCTCTTTTTCTACGAGGAAGACCTCGTGTCCCTGGTTGGCGATGGAGAGCGCCGTGGTCATGCCGGCGATGCCTCCGCCCACAATCAACGCCCGTTTGTCGACGGGCAGGTCAAATTCCTGAAGGGGTTCCAGGTGGCAGGCTCTCGCCACGGACATGCGGATGATATCCTTTGCCTTCTGGGTGGCCAGGTCTTTTTCTTTCTGGTGGACCCAGGAGTTGTGCTCCCGGATGTTGGCCATCTCGTAGTAGTACTGGTTGATTCCCGCTTCCCGTAAGGTATCCCGGAAGAGTGGTTCCAAGGTCCTGGGAGAGCAGGCGGCCACGACGACCCGGTTGAGTCCTTTTTCTTTGGTGATGTCGGTGATCTCCTTCGCGGAGTTCGTGGCACAGGAGAATATCTGGTTCTGTGCGTGGACCACGTTGGGGAGTGTCTTACAGTATTCAACGGTGTCCTGGATATTGACGATTGAGGAGATGTTCGCCCCGCAATGGCAGACGAAGACGCCGATCTTCGGCTCCTCCTCAGAGACATCCCTCTCCTCGGGATAGATTCTCTCTTTCGTGAGCTTGCCGCGCCTGCTGTCCAAGAGTTCGCCGATCTGGGAGGTAGCACCTGATGCAGAAAAGACCGACTCGGGGATATCGATGGGGCCCTGGAAGGCGCCGCTCACAAAGATCCCTTCCCGGTTGGTCTCCATGGGGTTGACGGGGTTGAGCTTGGCGAAGTTGTGGGACTCAAGTTCGATGCCGTATTTCTTTGCCAGTTCCTGGGCATCCTTCGGAGGATTGAGACCGATAGACAACACCACCATCTCGAATTCTTCTTCCTTCACTCCCTCATCGGTCGTGGAGTACCGCACGGTGACGTTCTTGGTTATGGGGTCTTCTTTGACGATTGTGGTGTAGCTCCTGATGAAGCGGACATCGGGGAGGTTCTCCGTTCTCTGGTAGTAGCGTTCAAAGTCCTTCCCGTAGGAACGCACATCATTATGGAAGATGGTGCACTGGGCGGTTGCGTCATGATCCTTGGTCAGGATCGCCTGCTTCTGGGCATAGGTGCAGCAGACGGCCGAACAGTAGCTGTTGCCGCCCTCAATGACCTGCCTCGAACCGACGCACTGGATCCAGGCTACCTTGTGGGGGTGTCTGGTGTCGGAGGCTCGTAAGATCTCACCTTGGTAGGGGCCTGTAGATGATAAGAGCCGCTCGTAGTCCATGCTGGTGACGACATTCTGGAACTCTCCGTAGCGATATTCTTCCCGTACCTTGGGGTCAAAGGGTTCGAACCCGGGAGAGAGGATGACGGCTCCCACGTTGATTTCTTTCTTCTCCGGTTCCTGATTCAGGTCTATCGCGTCGTTCTTGCAGACGCCCTGACAGATCTTGCACTTCTTCTCTTTCAGGTAGAGACAGCTCTCGTCGATGTAGGTGACGAGGGGGATGGCCTGGGCGAAGTAGACGTGGACCGCCTTGTTCTTCGAGATATCCTGGTTGAATTCATCGGGATACTTGACGGGGCAGTAGTCGACGCAGGTGGTGCAGCCCGTGCACTTCTCCTCGATGATGTAGCGGGGTTTCTTCGTAAGGTTGACCTTGAAGTTACCTGCTTCCCCTTCTATATGGTCAACTTCCGTATAGGTAAGTACTTCTATATTTGGATGCCGGCCGACCTCGACCAGCTTGGGTGCGAGTATTCACATCGAGCAGTCATTGGTCGGAAAGGTCTTGTCGAGCTGGGCCATGTGACCGCCTATGCTCGGTGCCTTCTCGACCAGGTACACCTTGAACCCGGCATTGGCAAGGTCAAGGGAGGCCTGAATACCGCTTATCCCTCCGCCTACCACCATGACGTCTCCGAAGTTGCTCTCTGCAAAGTTCTTGCAGAGCTGTTGAATGTTATCTCTTAGGGCTATAACGTTTTCTTCCACCTTCTATCACCTCATAAGGTTTTAT
>CAYOYU010000056.1:0-1537 GCA_964408265.1 uncultured Syntrophorhabdaceae bacterium | reverse complement strand
TAAATCACTTCCTCGAGAATCTCGGTGATATCTTTCACCTGTATATCGTCACCATGATTCAGGACCAGCCTTGAGTCCTCAAGAGCGGTGATGCAGTAGGGACAGGAGGTAACCAGTTCCTCAGCCCCAAGCTCGATGGCCTGCTCCACTCTGATATTGGAGAACCGTTCATGCTTTTCCGTCTCTGCCCAGACCCTGCCTCCACCCATGCCGCAGCAGAGGCTGTCTACCTTTGCCTCAGGCATCTCTGAGAGTTCCACACCGGGTATTGTCTTCAGGACCCCACGGGGCTCGTCATAGACGCTGTTGTGCCGGCCAAGGTAACAGGGGTCGTGGTAGGTAATCTTCTTTCCATACTCCTTGGTGGGAGTAATCTTCCCTTCATTGATGAGCTGGAACAGGTACTGTGAGGCATGGACTACTTCAAAGTTCACCTTGAACTGGGGATACTCATTCTTGAAGGTGTGGTAGCAATGGGGGGAAGAGACAAGGATCTTTTTCACGCCATGGTCGATAAAGGTCTTGATGTTCTCCTTGGCCAGTTTTTTGAACAGGTCCTCATTGCCGGTCTTCCGGATACTCTCTCCGCAGCAGTTCTCCTTTGAACCCAGTATCCCGAAATCGACTCCCGCTTTCTTTAAGATCTTGGCAGTCGCCTGGGCCACCTTCTTCAGTCTCGGATCATAGCTTGCATAGCAGCAGGGCCAGTAGAGGACATCCATCCCCTCTTTGTATGCTTTCACGTTGAGACCCTCTGCCCAGGCAGCCCGGGTGGCGCGGTCTTCATTGAAGGGATTCCCCTGGGCGGCAAGCCCTGAGCTCACCGTACGGTAGGGTTTGACGGCACCGGGGAAGACCCCGTATCCCGTGGCCATTCTGCGCAAGGATATCATGTCGTCTATCTGCTTCACGTCCCTGGGGCACCGCTGGGGGCACTTTCCGCAGGTGGTGCAGCGCCAGATCTCTTCCTTTTCTATCTCGCTCACCCCGAAGGTAGCCTCTCGGATGAGCTTGCGCATGCTGAACTTTCTCACCCTGTTCCATGGACACACAGTGTCGCATTTTCCGCATTGATAGCAGAACTTGACTGCGTCTCCACCTTTTTCTTTTATCTCGTCTATTACCTCTTTAAAGGGGGCTACGGTTTCCACGATATTTTAATCCTCTTTTTCAACGTAATGTTTAGCCCTTCTGGGACAGCCGGGCAACGGTATCTATCACCTTCTGCAATCCATACTTGTCTACCATGGACTCCAATCCCACATCCACCTCATCGACCTTCACGTCCTCTTCCACTTCCTCTTCGCGCTCTTCGTAGATCAGGGCGTCGTTAAGGCACCACTGTACACAGAGAGGTTTTTCCTGGGGAGGGTCATCCTCACACATGTCGCATTTGAGGGGAAGGCCGGAATCGGGTTCCTTGAAGGCGTCCCTGGACGGGCACGAAGCCCTGCAGAAGCCGCACTCGTCGTATTCCTTGCCGTCAATGATGTACTTGTCCCTGCCCATGCATTCTGCGGGAGTATATTCGCCGGCG
>CAYOYU010000055.1:276-22018 GCA_964408265.1 uncultured Syntrophorhabdaceae bacterium | reverse complement strand
GGCGCCATCACCGGCCCTAGATCTGAGCCTCACAACCTTGATGCGACCAAATGTATCAAGTGCCGGTCCTGCTACGAAATCTGTCGTTTTGAGGCCATCGCAGGCGATGCCATCGTTATCAGGAGCGCGGAGAGGAGATCATGACAAAAGAAAAGACCGTGACCATCACAATCGATAACAGGAAACTTGATGTTCGCTCAAACCTGACCATACTCCAAGCTGCCCGTCAGAAGGAGATCTATATCCCCTCTCTTTGTGCCTTCGAGCACTTGCCGTCTTACGGTGCCTGCCGGCTCTGCGTCGTCGAGGTGGACGGTCTGAGGGGTTTCCCTACAGCCTGCACGACCCCGGTGGAACCAGGCATGGTAATCCGGACGGAAACTGCCGAACTGAGAAGTCTGAGACAGGAGATTCTCAAACTCCTCCTGAGCGAGCACCCGGCGAGTTGCCTATTTTGCGGGGAACAGTCGGAATGCAAAGAATATCAGGGGACGATCCGCAAGGTAGGGGCCACCACGGGATGTAGGTATTGTCCTAACGACTATCGGTGTGAACTGCAGGAGATCACCGAAAAGATAGGACTCACAGAGACCTCCTATCCGGTTTACTACCGGGGCTTTCCTGTGGAAAAGAATGACCCCTTCTACGATCGTGATTACAACCTCTGTATCCTTTGCGGTCGTTGCGTCAGGGTGTGTACTTCGGTGCGGCATAACGGGGCTCTCAGTTTCAAACAACGCGGGAAGGTTACCACCATCGGTCCGGCCTTTGACCGGACCCATATGGATGCCGGGTGTGAGTTCTGCGGTGCCTGTGTGAGCGCATGCCCCACGGGGGCGCTGAGCACCAAGGTAAGCAAATGGTACGGCAAGCCCGAAACACAGGTGGCCACGACGTGTACCTACTGTTCCGTGGGCTGCAGTCTTCTTCTCCAGGTGAAAAACAATTATGTTCTCGATGCTCTCGCCGACTACGATTCACCCGTGGATGGCGGACTTATCTGTGTAAAAGGCCGTTTCGCGGTTCCCGAGTATCTGCACAGTCCTGCAAGGATTGCCAATCCTCGGTACCTGACTGCCGAGGGATATGAGGAAATCGGCTGGGATAAAGCTGTGGAAGTTACGACACAGACGCTCTCCGGCGTGGCGCCCGATGAAATCCTCTTCGTGGTTTCCCCGGACCTTACCTGTGAGGATATGTATGCTGCCAGAGAACTTGCCGTGGCGGTTTCCGCGCCCGGTTCTGTCACCTCGCCGGTACTGGCTGAACTTGGTTCCGATTTCGCCGCTTTCGTGGAGCTCCTGACTTTGTCGTCGCCGTTTCGGAGTATCGAGGAAGCCGACGCTCTCATAGCGGTGGGGTTCGATTCTTCCTTCGGTTATTCGCCGGCAGGCATAGGAATCAAAAAAGCAGTGGAAAGGGGCGGATCGCTCATCACACTGAACAGGGAAGAGTCTAATCTTGATATCCTTGCCGATGCTTCATTCGTCGCCGGCTCGTCCCTCTGGTCCGACCTTATGGACAGGTTCTTGGGCCTCGCCCGGGCAAGAGGGCACAAGAAGCCTTCTGGGCTGCCTGCGGGATTTGACGGGGATGTAAAACGGGCGCAGGGGATATTCGGTTCCTCGTCAAAGAAGGTCGTTGTGGCGGGTCCCGGTATCATCGATGTTCCGGAACGGGGTGAGATTATCAGAAAACTGATTGCTCTGCAGAAAGAGACGGCTTGCTCCGTCGTTCTCCTTCATCCCTACACCAACCTGACCGGAATGCTCGTAACCGGTCTTGTCCCGGGCATAGAACCCGGCCAGATCCTCTGGAAAGAGTCCAACGGCGCGCCGTTGAAAATAGGCGACCCTCTGGCATCGGTGGATCTTACGAAACGGAGGAAGGTCATCTATCTCATCGGCGAAACTCCCTTCGAAGGCCTGCCGGAATGCGATTACCTCATATATCAGAACGGAATATCCGTTCCTTTCACCCGAGAGCCTGACCTCATCCTCCCGGCGGCGCTCTTTGGCGAATCGCCGGGAACGTTGATCAACAGTGACGGCAGGCTCCGTCCAGTGGCGAAAGCCATCGAGCCCTTCATGGACGCCAAACCGGACTGGTGGACCCTTTCTGCCGTGGCCGCTGCGATAAAGAAGAACAAGCCGAAATATGGGGACCTCAGTTCAATTCAAAGAGAGATCGGGCGGTATGTGAAGGGTTTTCCCAGTACAAAGAAAACTCTCCGTTTCGTCCGAGTCGATTCGGCCGGAACCAGGGCCAAGAGTCGAAAGAACCCCCTCGTCAGGGGATGGAAAGGCTCCGGCAGCTACAGGGGGATTCCTCTTTCCCATGTGGTATCAGGGATGAAGACCATCGAAAACCGGGACCAGAAGGCCCCCTGTGAGAAGGAGACGGCATGAACAGGATCATTGAACGACGAATGATTGTTCCAAACATGCATCTTTTGACTCTTGAGGCCCCTGAAATAGCCTCAAAGGTGAAACCCGGACAGTTTGTCATTGTCCGGGCCAGTGACGAGGGAGAACGAATCCCTCTGTCAGTGGCCGATTGTGACCCGGAAAAGGGGACTCTCACTATCGTCTTCATGGAGGTGGGTGCGTCGACAGGTGCTCTGGCAGGGCTTGAGGCCGAGGGCAGTGTTGCAACCTGCGTGGGGCCGCTCGGCAATGAGACCGAAATCGGCAACTTTGGTACTGTTCTTTGCCTTGCCGGTTGTTACGGCATCGGCAGTATCTACCCTGTAGTACGGGAGCTGAAGAAGGCAGGCAACAGGGTCCTCACCGTCATGGAGGCCAGAAGTTCCTACCTTCTCTATTGGACAGACCGGTTTGTGCCTGTCTCGGACAAGATCTTTACCATCACCCGTGACGGGAGTTCCGGACTGAAAGGGCACGCGAACCGTCTCACAGACATCATCAACGGTTTGCCATCCCCACCGGACAGGATTATTGTAAACGGGTGTACCTACCTCATGGCCCACACCTCTGAGATTACGAAAAGTATGGGCATCAAGACCGTTGTGAACCTGAATCCCATCATGATCGACGGTACCGGTATGTGCGGTGTCTGCAGGGTCACCGTGGGCGACAAGATGAAATTTGCCTGTGTCGATGGGCCGGAGTTCGACGGCCACCAAGTCGATTGGAAAGAGTTTCTGGCGAGGAGGAAGGCTTATCTCGAAGAAGAGGTGCTGTTCTTCAGGCACAGCGAACCCAAACCTGCAATACATGAAGGGGGGAAATGCCAGCCATGAGCGAGGAGAAACAGTCAAAGCTAAATTTGAACCGGACGGACATGCCCAAGCAACCCCCCCACATCAGGAGCCACAATTTCAGCGAGGTGGCCCTGGGATACACCGCCGAACTTGCCAAAGCCGAGGCGAGCAGATGTCTCGGATGCAAGAAACCCAAATGTGTAACAGGGTGCCCGGTGGAGATTGACATTCCCGGGTTCGTAGGCTTTGCTGCAAAGGGCGACTTTGCCTCAGGCATCAAGAGGCTGAAAGAGAAGAACTGTCTGCCTGCGGTCTGTGGAAGGGTCTGCCCCCAGGAATCACAGTGCGAGTCGCAGTGTATCCTGAGAAACAAGGGCGCCGAAGTGGCTATAGGCAGAATCGAGCGGTTTCTCGCGGACTGGGAGGCCACCTCAGGATCAGCCGAACTCCCACCCAGGGCGAAGCCCACGGGAAAGAAGGTGGCCGTGGTCGGGTCAGGACCCGCAGGGGTCACCGTGGCCGGAGACCTTATCTTGCTCGGTCATGAGGTCACAATCTTCGAGGCCCTTCACAAGGCCGGCGGGGTGCTGACTTACGGCATCCCCGAATTCCGGCTGCCGAAAGCCATCGTGGCGAGGGAAGTGGAGTATGTGAGGCGGCTGGGGGTCAAGGTTGTTACCGACTATGTGGTGGGCAAAACGCGGTCCATCGACGAACTGCTCGAAGAATTCGATGCGATTTTCGTGGGCACGGGCGCCGGACTGCCCTGGTTCATGGATATTCCGGGAGAAAACCTGAATGGAGTCTATTCGGCCAATGAGTATCTCACCCGTATGAACCTCATGGCCGGTTACCGCTTTCCTCTATCCTCCACGCCGGTAAAGAAACACGGCCGGGTGGCGGTGGTGGGCGGCGGCAACGTGGCCATGGATTCGGCAAGGACGGCCCTACGCATGGGTGCGGAAGAGGTCTACATAATCTACCGCAGGTCCCATGCCGAGTTGCCTGCGCGCCTCGAGGAGAGCGAAAACGCCGAAGAAGAGGGCGTGATATTCAACCTGCTTACCCTGCCAGTGAAATATATAGGGGACGAGCGGGGCTGGCTGCAAGAGATCGAGTGCATCCGGATGGAACTCGGAGAGCCCGATGCTTCAGGCAGGAGAACACCCGTAGAGGTGCCTGGTTCGAATTTCAGAATGAAGATGGATGCCGTCGTCTGTGCAATCGGCAACAGTCCCAACCCGCTGGTGCCGTCCACGACGCCGGGCCTGGACACCACCCGCCGTGGCACCTTGGTAGCAAATCCGGAAACGGGGAAGACCACCAAGGATAAGGTCTGGGCAGGCGGCGATATCGTAACCGGAGCTGCCACCGTTATCCTTGCCATGGGGGCCGGCAGAAAGGCAGCCCGATCGATACACGAATATCTCACCACGGGGGGCCCGTAAAAAATCCGTGCCCGCGCCTTTTTTCTTGACAATCACCGTACCTTGTGCATATTATCACAAGTATACTGGGGGGTATTGCTCGCGTTGACACGCGAAGGCTTGTGGTGTAGAATTAACACCATTCGACACTATTTCCATACCCGGTTAAACTATATTAATTATCGGAATAGGGCAGACTGAAATGCATCCGAGGACGCAGACCACCAACGACATAGATGTCAATGCCCGCCGGTGCCGCCGCTGTGCCTTCTGTATACAGATTTGTCCTGCCAAGGCCATCAAGTTCGAGAAGGATAATATCACAATTATCTCGGAACGATGCATCTATTGTGGAAGCTGCATCAGCGTCTGCCCAATGAAAGCACTGAATCACATGAGCGGGCTTGACAGGGTGAAGGGATTCCTCCGGAACAACAGCAAAGTGATTGCCTGTCTTGATCCTGCTTTTCCTGCGGCTCTTGACGCGGGTACCCCGAAACAGCTTGTCACCGCGTTGAAGAAAGCCGGTTTTGCCGAAGTCTGGGAAGGAGCCTTCGGAGCCGAACTGGTGAGTCAGACATACCTGGAGTACCTTCGGACAGAGCGGGAAAGACAGGTCATATCCTCCTTCTGTCCTGTCATTTTCTTCTATGTGCAAAAGTATCTTCCCCAGTTGATTCCGAACCTGGCTCCTTTCGTGTCACCCATGATTGCCGTGGGAAGGGTGGCCCGGAAGATAAAGGGACCGGAGTGGAAGATCGTGTACATCACGGCCTGTTTTGCTCATATGAAAGAAAGGAAGGTCCCCGAGGTGGCTGGTGTGATCGACGAAGTCATATCCTTCGGCGAGATGAGACAGATACTGAAAGATTCGGGAACCAACCGGGCGAAACTGGAGGAGACCGATTTTGATGGTCCCAGAGCTTTTCTCGGAAGGGTGGTTCCGGTCATAGGCGGTCTCAACCGCAGTATGGGTGTTACCTTTGATGTGCTTGCAGATGAAGTGAGCATAGCCTATGGCCGCAGACGGACAATCAGTGCCCTCAATCAGGTCGCAACAGGCGACATCAATGCGAAATTTGTAGATTTTGTGTACTGTGATGGCTGTGTTGACGGTCCCTTCGTGGATCGCGAACTCTCCGTTGTCGGCAGGAGGCAGATCGTTGCCCGCTATGTCAAGTCTGAGATGAGCCGCCAGACGGTTGAGACTGTCACAGCAGAATTAGAGAAATACAGGAACCTCGACCTGGGCCGGGATTTTGAGAATTTGGAACAGAAACTGCCCACGCCTACAGAAGAGCAGATACGAACAGTCCTTAAGAAAATAGACAAACTGCCGCCCAACCAGAACCTTGATTGCCGGGCCTGCGGGTATCCCACCTGCAGAGACAAAGCCATAGCAGTGGTCCAGGGTATCTCTGAGACGGAATATTGTCTTCCCTATCTCCTGGAGCAGAGCAAGAAAGTCTACCAGCAGTTGGAGAAGTCTCACCGGGAGCTGCAGTACTCGCACCAGGAGCTGGCACAGACGCAGGACCAGCTCGTCCGTACCGAGAAGCTTGCCGCGCTGGGTCAGCTCGCTGCGGGCGTGGCCCACGAGATCAACAACCCTCTGGGCACAATCACCATCTATGCCCACCTCTTGTTAAAGAGTCTTGAAGCTGACGACCCACGTCGTGAAGACGTCTCACTCATCATTAGCGAAGCGCATCGCTCCAAAGAGATCGTACAGGGACTCCTCAGCTTCGCCAGAGAGACGAAGCTCCGCCCCGGCCCAATCGACTTCCGGGAGCTTATCGAAGAGGTGCTGGGCCTCCTGGTGAATCAGCCTCTCTTCCACAATATCAAGATCAGCAAGGCCTACGCTGAAGGGATGCCGACCGTCACCGCCGACGGCACTCAACTGAAGCAGGTCTTCCTCAACATCATGCTCAATGCAGCTCAGGCCATGGAGGGCAAGGGGAAGCTCTCCGTAAGTACTCAACTTGAAAATGACCATGTCAAAATCAGGATTCGCGACACCGGACCGGGCATTCCGCCAGAGATCATGACCAAACTTTTTCTGCCTTTTTTCACTACCAAGGAGAAGGGTACCGGCCTTGGGCTCGCCATTTCCTACGGCATCGTGGAGAGGCACGGCGGGCGCATAGACATAGAGACGAAGCTGGGGAAAGGCAGTGTCTTCATCATATCCCTGCCAATATCAGACCACAGGGGAGAATACGAAGAACTACGATTGGATGGTTTATCCTTTCAAAATACACATTCAGGGAGAGGGAACTATGAGCAAAAAACCAAGAATCTTGCTGGTGGATAACGATGTTGACTTCATCGACCTGAACAAGGCTGTCCTCATGAACAACGGGTTCGACGTGGTCGTGGCCTTTTCAGGAAGGGAGGCGATGGATAAGGTCCAGTTTGAACAACCAGACCTTATAGTCCTTGACCTGATGATGGAGAAGCATGACACAGGGTTTGGCATTGCCAAAGCCTTGAAAGCTGATCCGCGCTACAAGGGCATACCCATCCTCATGCTCACCGCGGTGGGAAGCGAGACGGGAATGGATTTCTCCCAGGAACTCGACGGATACTGGATGAAGACCGATATGTATCTGAGCAAGCCAGTCATGCCGGAAGACCTCATAAGCCATATTGGGAAGATGCTGGAAGGTTCGAAATAGCCGATATCGGGCGGCAGCGATAGATGGGCGAAACTGCAAATATCCTTATTGTAGATGATGAGAAGGGCATCCGCGACGGGTGCAAAAGGGTCCTCGCGAGTGAGGGGTACTCCATAGAGACCGCCGAGAACGGCAAGATCGGCCTCGAGATGGCCCGATCCAAATCCTATGAGCTTCTCCTCGTTGACCTCATGATGCCGATCATGGGGGGCCTCGAACTGATGGGGCACGTGAGGGAGTTTGATCCCGACATCATCATGGTTGTCATTACAGGATTTGCCACCATAGAGAGCGCAGTGGATGCGATGAAGCACGGGGCCTACGACTATCTGCCCAAGCCTTTCACGCCTGACCAACTCCTCGCCGTGGTAAACAGGGGAATCGAGAAGAGCCGCTTGAGCCTTAAAGCCAGAAGGCTCGCCGAGGAGAGGGACTTAAGGCTTCTCGAGGTGGCGAAGGAAAAATCGAAAATCCATACCATCGTCAATTCCATGGCCGACGGGGTACTCGTGACGAACAGAGAACACCAGCTTGTGCTCTGGAACCCCTCAGCCATTAAAATGTTGAACCTCAGCAATGATTTTGAAATAGGTGCCAGTCTTGAGGAGACTATCCCTCAGAAGGACCTCGTGCGGGTGATCAACAAAGCTTTCATGCCTGATGCCTCCCAATACACCTCCATCATGGAGGAGATCGAACTGCCCGCTCCGGAGCCCACTACGGTGATGGTGAACGTTTCTACCATCCGCGATGAGGAGGGGCAGGAACTCGGGGTGGTCTCAACACTCAGGGACATTACGGGCCTCAAAGAGATCGAAAAGGTGAAGTCCCAGTTTGTCAGGATGGTGACCCACGAATTGCGCGCCCCACTGTCTGCGGTGGAAGGTTATCTCTCGGCCTATCTGAGCGGTGCCGTAGGGGATGATCCCAAGATGAACCGGCAGATGCTGGAGCGGGCAAAACAGAGGACCCATTCACTCCTGGATCTTGTCAACGACCTCCTCGAATTCAGCCTGCTCGAGTCCAAGGGAACGCAGCGGCGCAAGGAACTCCTCGATGTATCGTCCATCATTGCCGGCACGGTGGAGTTGCTCAGGAATCAGGGTGAGCCCAAGGAACTTACCTTCGAGGTGAGCCTGCCCCAGTCGCTACCTCTCATCGAGGCCGACAGGCGGGAGATGGAACAGCTCTTCACCAACCTGATTTCAAACGCAATCAAGTATAACAGGAAACGCGGCAAAGTAATGATCAGCGCCCGCGGAGAAGGGAACCTTGTGGAAATCAAGGTTGCCGATACAGGGATCGGGATCTCGGACGAGCATCTCTCCTGCATCTTCGATGAGTTTTTCAGGGTCTGCGGCGCTGAGACGAGATATACCGTGGGAACCGGTCTGGGGCTCTCCATCGTGAAGAAGATTGTGGAGTCCCATTTCGGTCGTATAGATGTGGAAAGCCAGCCGGACAAGGGTACAACCTTTACGGTGAGGTTTCCCGCCAAGAAAGGAATACAAAAAGAGAAAGTAGTGGATATATAAATTTTGAAAAAAGGAGAAGCTATGGCAACAGAACCGAGACTTAATGAAATCATTGAAAAGCGACCCTTGGCGCCATCAATCACACTCTTTAAGCTCTATGTGCCGGACATCGCGCGGAAAGTCAAGCCCGGCCAGTTCGTCGTGCTCAGGGCTGACGACTATGCCGAGAGAATTCCGCTCACAGTAGCCGACTTCGATCGTGAGGAAGGGCTTATCACCATCATCTTCCAGGCGGTCGGTTCCTCGACGCAGAAGATGGAGAAGTTCGAGAAAGGGCAGGCGATCCTCGACGTGGTGGGCCCCCTGGGCAAGGCCAGCCACATCGAGAAATTCGGCACCGTCGTCTGCGTGGGCGGCGGCGTTGGTGTTGCTCCGGTCTATCCTATTGCCAAGGCGCTTTTCGAGGCGGGCAACGAGGTGATCTCCATCATTGGAGCCAGGACAAAGGAGATGCTCATACTGGAAGAGGAGATGAAGGCCATCAGTACGAAGCTCTACGTCACCACCGATGACGGGACCTATGGCCATCACGGCTTTGTCACGGACATCCTGAAACAGGTCATGGCTGAGAAGAAGAAGATTGACCTTGTCATCGGGATTGGTCCCGTGGTCATGATGAAGGCGGTAGCCGATGCGACCAGGCCTTTCGAGATCCATACCGTGGTGAGCCTCAACACCATCATGGTGGATGGTACGGGCATGTGCGGCTGCTGCCGCGCTACCATCGGCAACGAGACCAAATTCGTCTGCGTCGACGGTCCCGAGTTCGATGGCCACCAGGTTGACTTTGTCGAACTTATCCAGCGTCAGAGGATGTATACCCGTGAGGAGCGGCGTGCCCTCTGGGATCATCAGTGCAAACTGGAATTTCAGGCAAAACAGCTCAGAAAGACGAAGAAACGGGAGAAGATGCCGGAGCAGGACCCGAAGCTGAGAATCCAGAACTTCAATGAAGTGGCTCTCGGCTATACCCGCGAGAATGCCATACGTGAGGCATCGCGCTGCCTCCAGTGCAAAAATATGCCCTGCGTTGAAGGCTGCCCTGTGAACATCACCATCCCTGCCTTCATTAAGAAGATCAAGGAAGGCGATTTTATGGGCGCCATCCATGCCATCAAAGAGACCAACGCCCTTCCGGCGGTATGCGGGCGCGTCTGCCCCCAGGAGACCCAGTGCGAGTCGAAATGCGTACTCGGTAAGAAAGGCGAGCCCATCGCCATCGGCCGCCTGGAACGCTTTGCCGCGGATCATGAATTGCAGCGCGGCGATGTAAGGGTACCTGAATTAGCGAAGCCTACGGGCAAGAGAGTCGCCATAATCGGTGCCGGTCCATCGGGCCTCACCGTGGCCGGTGAATTGGCCAAGAAAGGACATGACGTCACCATCTTCGAAGCCCTCCATAAGGCAGGCGGCGTTCTTGTCTACGGTATCCCCGAGTTCCGTCTTCCCAAGGCCATCGTACAGAGGGAAGTAGACTACGTGGGCAAGCTCGGCGCAAAGATGAAGGTAAACACCATCGTCGGCCAGACAGTGGGCCTCGATGAACTCTTCCAGCAGGGCTACGATGCTGTCTACATCGGCACAGGGGCAGGATTGCCCTACTTTTTGAACATCCCCGGCGAGAACCTGAACGGCGTCTACTCGGCAAATGAGTTCCTGACCCGTGCAAACCTGATGAAGGCATACCTCTTTCCGGACTATGACACACCTGTCCACGTGGGCACAAAGGTGGCAGTTGTGGGCGGCGGCAACGTCGCCATGGACTCCGCCAGGGTGGCCAGGAGGCTCGGTGCCGATGTCTACCTTATCTACCGCCGTTCACGGGTGGAGTTGCCGGCCAGGGCTGAAGAAGCCCATCATGCCGAAGAGGAAGGCATCGATTTCCGGCTTCTCACCAACCCGATTGCCATTGTAGGCGACGAGAAGGGTTGGGTGAAAGGCATCGAGTGCGTGACCATGGAACTGGGCGAGCCCGATGCCTCGGGCAGAAGAAGGCCCGTTGAGAAGAAAGGGTCCAATCACATCATCGATGTGGATGTGGTCATCGTGGCCATCGGTCAGGGTCCGAACCCCATCCTGACGCATAATGCTCCGGGGCTGAACCTGAGAAGGACGGGCAACATCGAGGCCGATCCCGAGACGGGCAGGACAAGCAAGAAGGGTGTCTTCGCCGGCGGCGATATCGTTACTGGAGCGGCCACAGTCATCCTTGCCATGGGTGCAGGCAGAAAGGCAGCAGCATCGATCGATGAATACCTGAATACTGGCAAGTGGTAAGATAAGGGATATGTGAGGGGTCAAGGGGTCGAGGGTTCAAGTGTTACACCCGATCCCTAGATCCCTTGGTTCTCTTCTTCCGGGGCCTAGAAGTTAAGTGTTTCACTTGACTCCTAGGCCCCCTGACCCCTAAAGTCCTAAAGATTCGCCCACCAACAGCACCGTAAATTCCGTACGTGTCGGCTTCTTCACCATCACCGTGTGCACATTGCAGATCCTTTGCGGTGAGGAGCAGTCGGCGCACTCGCCCGTTTCGGCGCAGGGCGTCTTGAAGCTGAGCCTTCTCGCGTTCATGGGCGCCGCCCAGTTCTGAACCCGCGCCTGGGCATCGGCGACAGTCCTTACGATCTTGTTCACACCGCAGACGAGGATTACCTTTTTGGGTCCGAAGATCATTGCCGCAACACGGTTGCCAGTGGCATCGATGTTGTAGAGCTTCCCGTCCTCTGTGACTGCGTTGCTGCTTGAGATGAAGACATCGGAGAGCAGGATGTCGCGCCGCACCTGGAGGGCTTCCTCCGGTGTCAGCCCCGGTGTCGCGGGATTGAGGAGCTTTATCGGCTTGCCTTTGGCCGCATCGAAGAAACCGATCTGCCCGAGCGTCATGGAGCCGCCGACTCCGACCGTGGCCTCTTCCGGTATCATCTGGAATACGGCATCGCAGGCGAGGGATGCCGTAGGCACGAAACGGGCGTCGAAATTGTTCTTCTGCAAAGCCTTGATTGTCCGGTCCACCTGCTTTTCCTCAAACCATGTCTGGAATTCTGTTTTCATCGTCTTCCTCCTTTCTTGCTCTCGACGTGTCGGAATCGTTCTGTATATTATGCAAAAAGGGGAGGGTCTTGGCAAGAGCACGACAGGCTCCATGATAAGAACCTTCCCTAACTGACGGACTGTTGTCATGCCAGGGTGGTATAATAAAAATAAAGAGGTGATCATGGGAGGGATTTCGCTGAAGGATCGAATGCTGGGAGGATTATGGGGCGCCGTGGTGGGCGACGCGCTGGGTGTGCCCGTGGAGCTCATCGGCAGGGGAGTGCGAAAGAAAGACCCCGTACTGGATATGCGGGGGTACGGTACCTACCATCAACCGCCAGGCACCTGGTCCGATGACAGTTCACTCCTCCTTTGCACCGCGCAGAGCCTTCTCGCCGGGTTCGATCTCAATGACATGGCACAACGGTTTGTGCGATGGCGCAGAGAAGCCCTCTGGACACCCTGGGGAGAAGTATTCGACGTGGGAGGTGCAACGGACGCAGCGATATGCCGCATAGAGCGTGGTGTGCCGCCAGAGGCAGCAGGCGGCGTTTCGGAAAAGGATAATGGAAACGGCTCCCTCATGCGCATCATGCCCGTGGGTCTCCGATTCGCGCTTGCCCCGATGGAGGAACTCCTCGACCATGTCCACAGAGCCTCAGCCGTCACCCACCGCCATCACCGTTCCCAGATGGCCTGCGGGATCTACTGCCTCATCAATGCGGCGCTCCTCAAAGGCGTAGCCCCGGCCGCTGCATACGCCTCTTCCGTGGAAAATGCGTTGGTTGCCTATGAGAGACATCCTTTTGGCCCGGAACTGTTCCATTTCCAGCGGTTCCTCTCAGGGAGGATTCAGGATTTGCCGGAACCACAGATGGATTCAGGAGGCTACGTCGTTCATACACTCGAGGCCTCTGTCTGGTGTCTCCTCAATTCGGCGTCATTCTCGGAAGCAGTTCTCAAGGCTGTCAACCTCGGCGGCGACACTGACACCACGGGCTGTGTGGCAGGAGGCCTCGCCGGGATCTGCTACGGCCTTCCCGCCATCCCAAGGGGCTGGATCGATGCCATTGTGCGGAAGGATGATATAGAAGCCCTTTTTGTTGAGTTTTGCGGTGGATTGTGAAGCAAAGCGAGATTTACCTTCCCAAGTGATGAGGCACTGGTCTCTTGCCCTGCCGGTAGGGTTGATATGGCACTTGAGGTCAGCCTTTCTGAGAGTCTTGGGACTCAGATTCGATGGGTGCCTGCGCCATTTGTATACATTGTTTCAGCTATAAAAGCAGAATCGGACGACGGGTCAACCGCCTTAAAGACGCTCTGACTGGGTTGATTCGTCTTGTGATTTAGGTCATTGACAGAAATTGATTTCCTCGACATAATAGAAAAAACAGATTCATTTGGATTGACCGTTTCGGCTATCTAATACAAGTATCCTGGAGTGAGATGATCGGGATATGTTTTGCTGATCCAGAGCATTATTTCACCTATTTTCTACAATACAACACTGGTAGACGCATCTGTGGAAGAGACTCAAGCCGGCATTTATGCTGCCGGAATCTATTATCCAACCAAAATCTTCTACCACCTCAAAGTACCCTGTTTATCTTAACCCAAGGAGAAAGGTTTATTCGGATCAGAAGGTGTCGGGCAGGAAGCGGATTACATCACAGACAAGAAACGGAAGGAATCTTTGATTCCGCACAAGGATGGGGTTAGAGGGATCCGAAGAGAGGTGCCATGAGGACGGGCAAACAACCAATGAGTGTCTTGTGGGCAGCGTTGCTGCTGTTAGGAAGTCTGCTTATTGCTTTGCCGGTACGAGCCGTATCGGTGAACGACGAATTCAACCCCAATGCGAATGGTAATGTTTGGTCCATTACCCCTCAGCCGGACGGAAAGATTCTCATAGGGGGCGAATTCACGGCGGTAGGCGGCATAGGTCGCAACTATATCGCCCGGCTGAACACGGACGGCGGCCTTGATACATCCTTTATTCCCGTTTTGAATGGTAATGTCAGGTCCATCGCTCTCCAGTCCGACGGGAGAATAATCATAGGAGGGGCTTTCACGACGGTAAACGGCAGCCAGCGGAACTATATCGCCCGGCTCAATCCGGATGGCAGCCTGGATGCCTTCGATCCCAACGCGGATTACCATGTCTATGCGGTTGCGCTCCAGACAGACGGGAAGGCGGTCGTGGTGGGGCCTTTCACGGGTATCGGCGGAACCGCACACAACGGCATCGCCCGCCTCAATCCCGACGGTAGCCTGGATACTTCCTTCAGTGGCAGCGCAGACGACACCGTCACCTCCCTCGTGCTTCAGCCCGACGGAAAGATTGTCATGGGCGGGTACTTTACCTCAGTAGCCGGCACGGCACGGAGCCGCCTCGCCCGCCTGAACGCCGACGGCAGCCTGGATACTTCCTTCAGCACAACGGCGAGCGATGCGGTTCGTGCGCTCCTTCTCCAGCCTGACGGGAAGATCGTTCTCGGCGGGCAGTTCACCTCCGTCGGCGGTAGCACGCGTAACTACATCGCCCGCCTCAATCCTGACGGCAGCCTCGATAATACCTGCGCTCCCGGCGCCAATGGTCATGTGTACTCCCTCGTCCTCCAAGCCGACGGGAAGATCATCGCCGGAGGAACATTCTCGAACATCGCGAGCAACAGCCGCGCCAATATTGCCCGGCTTAACCCGAGTGGGAGCCTCGACACCACCTTCAGCGCCAATACGGGCAACTCGGTTCTCGCTCTTGCCCTCCAGCCTGACGGCAAGATTCTAATGGGAGGGTATTTTACCACCGTCGCCGGTGTTACACGTAACCACATAGCCCGCGTCGGTTTGGAGGGGAGCCTCGAGAAGACCTTTGCTCCCGCTATAAGCGGGGTTGTCTCTTCTGTTGCTATGCAGCCTGACGGCAAGGTTCTCATAGGAGGGAACTTTTCCTCCCCGCGTTACTGTCTTGTCAGGTTCAACGCAGATGGCACCATCGACACATCCTTCGATCGCTTTGTAAACAGCACGGTGAACACCATCGCGGTGCAGCCCGACGGGAAGATCGTGATGGCGGGGTATTTCACGACCGTGGGAACTTCCACGCGTAACCATATTGCCCGGCTCAACAGCGACGGTACTCTCGACACCGCCTTCGACCCGAATTTGAACGGAGGTGCGTACTACCTCACGGTGCAGCCCGACGGGAAGATCATCATAGCCGGTTCCTTCACCATGGTGGGACTCACGCCGCGCAACCGCATTGCCCGCCTCAACTCCGACGGCACGGTCGACGCTACCTTCAATCCTGATGCGAACGCCGACGTTGGGCCGATTGTTCTCCAGCCCGACGGAAAGATCGTCGTCGGCGGGGATTTCACTTCCATAGGGGGCACTACGCGCAACCGCATTGCCCGCCTCAACCCCGACGGCACCCTCGACAGCTCCTTCAATCCCGATGTGAATGGTGTCGTTGGCGGTCTTACCCTCGAATCCGACGGCAGGATCTTGGTAATGGGGACATTCACCACCGTTGGCAGCGTACTGCGCAAGTATATCGCCCGTCTCAATTCCGACGGCAGCCTCGATAGTTCCTTCAACTCCGATGCGGGAGATTACGTCAATTCCTCTGCCCTTCAGCCGGACGGCAAGATTCTCCTGGGGGGAGGGTTTACCACGGTTGGCGGTTTTACCCGCAACTACATAGCCAGACTTACAAACGATTCTGCCGCCCTCCAGAACCTTTCGGTCTCTTCGGACGGTACACAGGTGACCTGGTCGAGGAGCGGGTCGGGGCCGGAGGTTTACGCGGTGACCTTCGAGCTCTCTTCGGATATGCAGACCTGGACGCCGCTGGGCAACGCTACCCGAGTGGCCGGCGGATGGCAGCTTTCCGGCTTCTCCCTCCCGTACCTGCAGAACAGGTACGTGAGAGCGCGTGGCAGGACGTCGGCAGGCGACCTGCAGGGTATCGTGGAATCAATGCGCCTCTTCTACAACACGACCACCCTAGCGGTCTCCCGGACCGGTACCGGGTCGGGAACGGTGACGAGCAGCTCTTCGGGTATCGATTGCGGCACTGCCTGCTCCGCGACGAGCTACGGGGCGTCGATCACCCTCACCGCCGTACCTGCCGCCTATTCCCATTTTACGGGCTGGACAGGCTGCACCACCGTGACGGGCAACGTCTGTACGGTGGCAATGGATGCGCCGAAGAATGTGACGGCAAACTTCGACCATTCCGACACACCTCCCCCTTCCATCACAAGCGCCGTGTCAACCACGCCCGACGGTTCCTACGTCGCCGGGACCATGATCAACATCACCCTCAATTTCAGCGAGGCCGTGACTTCCTCAGGCTTAACGGTCACGCTCAATACCGGTGCAATTCTCACCACGGGAGCGCTGAGCAGCACGACAAGCTGGAGCGGGACCTATACGATAGGCACAGGCCAGACATCGGGGGATCTTACCATCAGCTCCGTTACAGGCACCATCACCAACGCAGGGTTCAACAGCACCTCGGACCCTGTTATCCCTCCGGGCCTGAACATCGGCGACTCGAAGAGCATCGTCATCGCCGTGAACGGTGCCTGCGGCACCTCCAATGGTCAGACTTTCCTCTCGGCTCCCTCTTCCAACCTCTGCTTCTATGGTACCCCTACTGGAATGACTGGCACAGGACCGTGGGCCTGGACCTGCGTGGGGCTGAACGGCGGCACGACAGTGAACTGTTCGGCGAGTCTTGCTGTCCCGGAGATAAACATCAAGCAAGGAACGACGTCCATCCCTTCGGGTACGGGCACCCACGCTTTCGGGAGCGCCAATGAGGCGAGTGCTGCAACCTTCACCATAGAAAACACGGGAACGGCAGCACTCACTCTCACGGGCTCCCCGAAAGTGGCCATCGGCGGGACCGATGCGGGAGACTTCGTGGTGACGACCCAACCGGTATCCCCTGTCAATGCAGGGGGTTACACCACCTTCGTCATCACCTTCACACCGGGAGGACTCGGTCCTCGGTCTGCCACGGTAACCGTGGCCAACACGGACAGTGATGAAGGAGACTACACCTTTGCCATAACGGGAACCGGCTCAGATTCTTCCTGGTCAACAGAGGGTCTTTGGCATCAGGTTGCAGATTCAGCTACACCCTCCGGCCGCAGTTTCACGAGCGCAACTGCCAGCTCCTGGTGGTACGGGCAGGGCAGCACGAACAATTACGACACCGGCGCTTCAAATAGAGGATCGCTGACTACGCCCTCGTTTGTCGTTGCGTCGGGTCAGAGCCTCTCCTTCTGGAGTTGGGAAGAGACACAGAATGCGAGCGGTTACGATACAAGGACCCTATGGATCACTAGCGACAAGGGTGCGACCTGGACTCAGCTCACATCACTGTCCGGAACCGAGGGTCAGTGGCATCAGGTGACGCGGAGTCTTTCCGGTTATGTTGGTCAGACGGTCAGGGTGAAATTCACCTTCGACACAGTCGACAGCCAATCGAACAACTACCGCGGCTGGTATGTTGACGATATAAAGACCACCATATCTACAAGTACCTCTCCTTATACCGCCATTAACGACAATCAGACAACAACGTCTAATATTGTAATTCCATCGGGTACGTGTACTTCGATATCCGATCTAAATGTGAGTGCGAATATCACGCACTCCTATATTGGCGACCTTAAGGTCTGGATTGCCCACAGCACTACCGGCAGAAGTGCCAATCTATTTGATAATTCTTGTTTTAACTACAGTAACATAGTTGCCGCTTTCGATGATGAGGCAACGCAGGTAATCCAGTGTCCTCCGAACGGAACCTACAGACCCGTGGCCCCATTGACGGTCTTTGACAGCATCAACCCCGCCGGCACCTGGACCCTAAGCGTGTGGGATAAAGCAAACGGTGATACGGGAACGCTGAACAACTGGGGAATATCGCTGACCTGCCAAGTTGCCCTACCTACGTTCTCACTTACTTTTGCTGCCGGTGCCGGTGGCGGCCTGAGTGGTACCGCGAGCCAGAGCCTTGCCTATGGCGATTCAGCCACTTCGGTCACCGCTGTTCCCGACTCGGGCTATGCCTTTGCCAACTGGACCGGTACGGATGGCTTCACGAGTACCAACAACCCCCTCACACTGGCGAATGTGACCGGCCCGATGACGATTACGGCGAACTTTGCCCCGGTGCCCGAGATCGGTCTCCAACAAGGCGCGACAGCCATTGCGTCAGGAGGGGCCTACGACTTCGGAAGCGCAGGTTCCGGGTCTTCCACTCCGGTCACCTTTACGATCAACAACACGGGGAACGCCTCCCTCAACCTCATTGGCACGGACAGGGTGGCAGTTTCCGGAGCCAATGCGGGGGACTTCTCTGTCACGGCTCAACCTGCGTCATCGTCAGTTGGCGCAGGGAACTCCACCACCTTTGTCATTGCCTTCACACCCGGAGCACCGGGTACTCGGACAGCCACCATAACCATTGCCAACAACGATCTTGATGAGGGCAACTATACATTTACGGTGATCGGAGCGGGGACTGCCGCAAACCTGTCAGTTACCAAGGCTGGCACCGGGGCCGGAGCTGTGACCGCGGATTCCGGGAGCATAGCCTGGAATTGCGAAAACGGGGCTGCAGCCTATCTGTCCGGGACCCCGGTAACCCTGACCGCCCAACCCTTCCCCGGATCGACCTTTGCCGGATGGGGAGGTGACTGCTCGGGCAGCACGACGACCTGTATCTTGACTATGGATTCTGCGAAGAATGTGACCGCCACGTTCACGGATGATTCCGTCATAAACTGGCAGTGGAGAAATCCGCTCCCGCAGGGCAATGCCTTGTACGCGGTCACCTATGCGAATAACAAATTCGTGGGAGTGGGGTCGGCTGGCACTATCCTTACCTCCGCGGATGGAATAACCTGGACCTCAAGGACCTCGGGCACAACGTACGCTCTTTACGGGGTTGCCTATGACGGTACCAGGTTCGTAGCAGTGGGCGATCATGGCACTATCCTCACTTCCTCTGATGGGATTACATGGTCACCAGTGTTATCAGAAATAACGTCCAATCTCCGCGCAGTTGCAAATGGCGGGGGCACCTTCGTCGTGGTGGCGTACGATGGCACCATACTCACGTCTTCCAACGGGACCGAGTGGGCTTCACAGAATTCGGGGACAACAGCGCTCTGGGCTGTGACTTATGGAGTGGGCAGGTTCGTAGTCGTGGGAGCCTCCGGAAAAATCCTCACCTCCACCAATGGAACTTCCTGGACGGCCCCGACGTCGCCGGCCACAGGTTGGCTCTATGGAGTCTCTTATGGCAGTGACAAGTTCGTTGCGGTGGGACAAAACGGCACTGTACTCACTTCTGCCGACGGAATCAATAACTGGACTTCTCAGGCCGTTGGTGCGAACACACTGACAGGAATCACCTATGATAACGGTTCATTTGTGGCAGTGACTTATTTGGGCGCCATTTATACCTCCCCCAACGGAACTACCTGGACACCCCAAACGTCAGGAACAGCGAATTCGCTCCAGGCTGCCACCTATGGTAGAGGCAAGTTTGTAATAGTCGGGTATGGCGGTACCATTCTCACCTCCCCGGATGGAACGACCTGGACATCCCAGTCATCGGGTACGACGATTTCCCTCATTGCTACGACCCGCGGCGCCGACACTTTTGTGGCAACAGGATCTTACGGCACTATCCTCAGTTCACCGGACGGAGCGACCTGGACGCCCAGAATCTCAGGCACACCCTGCCATCTCTTTGCCGTGGCATATGGCGTCAACACCTTTGTTGCAGTGGGGGAATCAGGCACCATCCTTACCTCACCTGATGGAGAAACCTGGACTCCCCGGACTTCCGGAACCACAAGTTCACTGAGAGGTGTAGCATACGGCGGCGGCACTTTTGTGGTAGTAGGAGAGTCTCACACCATACTTACCTCACCCAACGGAATCACCTGGACGTCACAGACTGCGAACACGAACAGCAGCTTCTATGCCGTCTCATATGGTAATGACAAGTTCGTGGCCGTGGGAACTTCGGGTACCATACTTACTTCACCGAACGGGACTGCCTGGACGGTGGTTGCCACGGGACCCATTTACTTTCTTTGCGGGGTCGCTTACGGCGCGGGCACCTTTGTGACTGTAGGGAGCCAAGGCACCGTCCTTACCTCTCCCGACGGAGCTACGTGGACTTCCCGGGCTTTGGGAACAACGAGTACAGCTTATGCCATCAACTATAACGGCAGCAAGTTCATCGCAGCAGGAGACTCCGGTGTTGTCCTTACATCCTCATACGGAAGTGCGTGGACGCCGCGAACCTCAGGCACAACGAACCAGATTCACGGTATCGTGTACGCCGACAATACTTATGTCATAGTGGCAAGTTACGGCGCCATCCTCCAGTCAGGCATTCCCTATCCTCTGGATGTTGTCACATCCGGTTCCGGCAGCGGGACCATTTCGGCGAGCGGCCTCACCTGCAACGGCGGCACCTGTGCCGGAACCTACTACAGTGGCGCCACCGTGACACTGACTGCCACCCCTGATGCAGGGTCTGTCTTCTCGGGCTGGGTCGGAGAATGCTCGGGCACCGCAACGACGTGCCAGGTCAGTATAGATGCCTCGAATCATGTGACTGCCAGCTTTAGCCCGGATACGTCCATTGTGCTGAACGTTTATAAAGTGGGAAACGGTTCGGTGGCTGCCGGGGAAGGTTCTCCCCAACTGGTATGGACTGGGGACAACGGCACGGCCCGGTATAACAACAACACCGAGGTAGAGATTACCGCCACCCCGCAGGCAAACGGCGGCGTGTTCCTCGGGTGGGCAGGTGACTGCTCCAAAGACAAATCCAATCCTACCTGCACGCTGACCATGAACGGTGGGCCCAAGACGATGAGGGTGGGCGCCAACTTCTACGTGATACCGGAGGACTCTTTTGCCGGGACGATGAAGCCGCCCGTGACGGGACAGGCAGTATGCTACAGAGCTGATGGCACTGTGCGGGAATGTCCCGGAACCGGTCAGGACGGGGACCTGCAAAAGGGCCAGCCATGGCTTGCTCCCAGATTCGAGGCAGGCAGCGGCCCTGAAGGAGAGTGTATCGTGGATAACCTGACCGGTCTCATGTGGCCGAAAAACGGAAGTTGGTCCGGCGGTCTGAAATCGCGGGCCGAGGCAGCAGCTGCCGTAACCGCACTAAATGCAGGTACAGGGCTCTGCAGTCACAATGACTGGCGGATCCCGAACATCAATGAACTGGAGAGTCTGGTCAATGCCGGCATGGCGAGTTCCGTTGAATGGCTTCGCTCCCAGGGTATTCTCGATATCCAGGAGAATGACGGCTACCATTCTTCCACGGTGGTTCCCGAGAATACCGCCAACACGTGGTATATGAACCTGAGCAGCACAAGCGGGCTATACAACAACAACTGTATGAGCCACCACCTCCTGCCTGTCCGTACGAAGATCAGTGCTCCTGGCTACTGGCAGACGGGACAGAAGCAGTGTTACGACACGAATAACATCTGTACTGGAACCCTTCAGGACGGGGAAGCCCAGGCCGGTTGGCCCTGGACCCCCGGCACCAGGTTCAGCCCCCTGCCTGATGGCAACAACGATCAGGGCACCATTGTGGGTGACACCCTGACAGGGCTCATCTGGACGAAAGATCCCAAGACCCCGGGGCCGGCGGCGTGCCCCCATGCAACGGCCTTGAATTGGGAACAGGGCCTGGAATACATCGACTGCCTCAACCAGAATAAGTACCTTGGTCTTACAGGATGGAGAATGCCCAACCGCAAGGAACTGCTCTCTCTCGTC
>CAYOYU010000055.1:0-266 GCA_964408265.1 uncultured Syntrophorhabdaceae bacterium | reverse complement strand
TCGTTCCGCAAAGAATCCTCCCCTCCCCGCGGGCCATCCCTTCGGCGCCCCGGGAAACAACAACTCCTACTGGACATCCACCACGGTACCCGGAGACCCGACAAAGGCTCCGGCGATACTCATGACCTGGGGCGAGATTGCTGCAACCGGCAAGGATACCGCGAACTATGTCTGGCCTGTGAGGGACCAGGCATCAACGCAGAAACACCGTCTTTCAGTGTCGAAGACTGGCGCCGGGAAGAACAGGTTGACCAGTTCTCCTGCCG
>CAYOYU010000054.1:3789-22048 GCA_964408265.1 uncultured Syntrophorhabdaceae bacterium | reverse complement strand
AGATACCGAATATTCATGTGGAAAGCAGGATGTTTTACACAAATAATCCGGTCTCCGGTGCCATGAGGGGTTTCGGTATTCCGCAACTCGCTTTCGCCCACGAATCGCAGGTAGATCAGGTTGCTCAGAAGCTAGGCATGGACCCTCTTGAAATACGGATTAAGAACGGACTGAGGAAAGGTTCCCTCACATCCACGTCCCAGCGGCTCACCGAGAGCGTCGGCTTTATCGACACGCTGAAGGCTGTGGAACCTTTCTGGAAGGAAAGGCGAAAGAGGACGAAGACCACGGGTTTCGGTCTGGGATGCATGTACTACGGGTGCGGGAATACAGGTGTCTCTAACCCGGCGGGCTGTCACCTTGCCCTGCGTGAAGATGGCAGAGTGGCCTTGCATTCCGGTGCCTGTGAAATAGGGCAGGGTTCGGATACGATCCTGATGCAGATCATGCTGGAGACTCTTGCGTTTAAGGAAGGGGAAACCCTGCTGGTAAGGGGTGATTCGGACACATCCAGAGACGCAGGATCATCCTCCGCCAGCAGGCAGACCTATATCACGGGAAGAGCCGTCTACGAGGCATCGCTCAAGCTGAGGGCCTACCTTGAGGACGCAGGCTACTATAAGGGAAGGAGTCTCGTCGATATCTGTGCAGAAGCAGAAGCCAAGGGAACAACAGTGTTCGAAGGGTTTTTCGATCCCCCTACAACACAGGTCAACCCTGAAACATCGCAAGGATCTCCTTACGCTACCTATGCCTTTGCCACCCACTTGACTGAAGTCGAGGTGGATAAGACGACGGGGGCATGCAAGGTCGTGAAGGTGCACGCAGCCCATGATGTGGGCAGGGTTGTCAATCCCACGCTGGTGCGGGGTCAAATCTGCGGAGGCGTGGCCATGGGCATTGGTTTCGCGCTGATGGAAGAATTCCAGCCGGGTAAGACGGAATCCTTTGACCAATATTATCTACCCACATCCATGGACATGCCGGAAGTTGCCGTCCACCTTGTGGAGGAGAGTGAACCCACAGGACCTTACGGTGCGAAAGGAGTTGGCGAACCGGCCTTGATTCCTCAGGCAGCCAGCATTGTTAATGCAATAGAAGACGCCACTGGTGCAAGGGCCTTTAGCCTTCCCGTGCACATTGAAAGGCTAAAGCGGCTGATTGGGGCTTAGACTGTCTGTGCGAACACCACTATGGGCCTAAAGACCTGCATGACCTATCGAACCATCTGAAAGGAGGAAACCATGGGAACAGTATCGATCAGGAATATCGGCACCATCTTCACAGGGGATATAACGAACCCTCGGCTGGATGGGCCTCTTTCCATATTTATCGAGAACGGGAAAATAAAAGCCATAGACAAGGGTACGGCGCAGGAGGCAGAAAAGATCATTGATGCCGTCGGAATGACTGTTTGCCCGGGTTTTATTGACTCCCACAGTCATCCGGTATTCGGTGATTTCACGCCGAGGCAGAGCCAGCTTAACTTCATTGACAGCAGCCTTCATGGGGGCGTTACGAGTATGATCTCGGCCGGTGAAGTGCACCTGCCAGGTAGACCTACCGACAGAAAGGGGACTAAGGCTCTCGCGCTGCTTGCTCAGAGGTCTTTTGCCAAAGCAAGACCGGCAGGGGTGAAGGTATACGGAGGCGCGCTGATATTGGAAAAAGGCCTTCTTGAGGAAGATTTTAAGGAGCTTTCAGAGGACGGTGTTTGGCTCGTAGGGGAGATTGGCCTGGGAAGTGTCAAGGCTGCCTCCGAGGCAAGGGTGATGGTGGAATGGGCAAAGAAATATGGCATGAAGGTATTGATGCATGTCGGCGGCACCTCTGTACCTGGCAGTTCCACGGTCACCTGCGATGATGTGCTTGTTGCGAACCCCACCGTTGCCTGCCACCTCAATGGCGGGCCCACAAGCATCCCCGTTCCCGAGGCTATCAGGGTCATCGACAAGACGGAGTGCGCCATCGAGATTGTCCACTGTGGGAATCCCCGTACAGCCATCGAGATAGCAGGATATCTTAAAGGACGCGACAGCTTGGGAAGGCTCATAGTAGGCAATGATGCGCCTTCGGGCACGGGTGTGATCCCTCTGGGCATGTGGAGGATGGTCAACTTCATATCAGCCATGTGCAACATTCCTGCTGAAATAGCCGTCTGCTGTGCAACGGGAAACACGAAGAACGTCTTCGGACTCCCTCACGGAATGATCAAGGCCGGGGACGACGCCGATATCCAGATCATCGACGCGCCTATGGGTTCTGCGGGCAAGGATGCCAGAGAAGCCATCGAGGTGGGGGACATTCCTGGCATTGCCATGGTGCTCATCGATGGGATTGTGAAAACGCAGGTTAGTAGGAATACGCCGCCGCCCGTAAGGAAGACTGCGTAAGAGAGGTGTTTAGCGTCCGGCGGCCGGCACATAAACGCCTTACGCTTACCTCCATCTTCTGGCTCTGATTGAGGTGCTCATGATTGTCGACATGGAAAAATGTAAGGGCTGCGGTATCTGCGAGGAGGTCTGCCCTCTTGAAGTCATTACCATCAAGGACCGTAAGGTGGCGGTTGCGGAAGGCTGCGTCAACTGCAAGACCTGCATGAAAGTCTGTCCTGAGAGTGTCTTTAGCGTGGAGACAGACGATAAGAGACCCACATGTACCAACTGTCCCATCATGTGCCATATCCCCGCAGGTAGCTATGGCGCCTGCCTGCGATACTACAATGAATCAGGTGAGATTAGACGACAGGGCAGGGTGCACACCTATGACGAAGTGGCAGAAATTGTCGCCGCATCGGATGACAGGAACATAGAGAAACCTTTGATCGTCGGCATAGGATCAGGCACCACATACCCCGATTACAGACCCTCTCCCTTTATTGTAAAGGGCGTTCGCGAGGGTATCGATATCGTAACGGTTGTAACGGAAGCACCATTAAGCTATAGCGGGCTCAAACTGAAAGTGGACACGGACCTTCATCTGGGGGAGGAGAGCAAGAAGATTTACGTGCGGCGAAAGGGTAAGCGTCACATAGGCCATCTTTGCACTGAGGAGTATGGGTCCAAGATTCTGTCTCTCGGAGGAGTAAACATACTCACTTCAAAGGATGGAATGTTCGCTGCCAAGGTCCTTTTCGAATTCCTGCAGGGAAAGAACATCAAGGTGGAAGTGGAGGACGGTCCCATATTGGAATTGGCGATGGGTAAGGCACCGGTAGTGGGCGGAAAGACACAGGAGAAGATGCGCGTGGGCTGCGGCAGCGCCACAACCGGCCTCTTCGCGCCATACATGCAGAAAGCCGCTGATGAGCTCAGCGTTCTTGACGGCCATATCACCGGTCTATTTACAGAACATCCGTCAGGACGATACCTCGGCAAGAAACGGTCTGGAATCTTTCTCATAGGCCAGAAGAGCACTGATGGAAGATACTTTCTCGAAAAGGGCACGGGCTGGGGCGGCACAAGTATAACTGATCCCCTTGCCGTGGTGAAGGAAATAGATAAAGAAAAGTGCCCCGAAGGGATGACGCTTCTCATAACGGAAACGACCGGCTGGAACTATGCCTTCTACGCGATGAGAAAGGGTGAATTTGCCCCGGAACAGCCCACAACTGAAGCAATGCAGTTTATCAAAGTCCTCAGAGACTCATGCGAACAGTCCAGGGTGAGTGCCGTCTTTGCTGCCGGCGTCGGTGGATCGGCGAGGGCAGGGGTAACGAAGAATCCGGTGAGGCTTACCAGAGCCGTACATCAGGGAAAGGTCAGCATTACCATAGGGGGTGCGAAGCCGTTTATCTTTCCTGGGGGAGGCATAAATTTCATCGTTGACGTGGAACGGATAAAATACGGCAGCATTTACCTCTCCCCCACACCATCCTTTGTGCTGCCAGTGGAGTATACCATGACCCTGCAGACGTACGAAGAGATCGGGGGCCACCTTGAGGCGGTAAGACCCGTTAAAGAGGTGCTGGAGACCGCAGGGAAGCCTTCAACGCCGGGCAGCGCAGGGAAGTGACGGCCCATAGCTGAACTATGTACATTGATATCGGACCGGCAAGTCTTGTTATTACGGGGGAAAAGGACAGCAACCCAGTTGAATTTGACCGCTCCTTTCTGGAAGAAGCGGTAGAGAGAATTTTGGGAGAAATAGGCAATTGTCTCCCTGTATTACGGCAAAGGGCATACAGGATCAAGAAGACAAGCGGCCTTCCCCCGGTCGTAGCAAACATGGTTTTGGCAGCCAAGGCTGTAGATGAAGAAAGCCTCACGCCGCTGGCAGCTGTGGCAGGTGCGGTATCGGACAGTCTCAAAGGCATCATCGGCCCGGCTAAGGCCGATCTCCTTATGGTGAATAATGGTGGGGATATATCAATATTGAACAGGGCCAATCGTACTTTACGGATAGGGTTGAGCGATATAACCGGTGGGAAAGCGACGCCGTACGTGGTGACGGTAAAAGGGATTGAAAGTTTTGGCGTTGCTACGAGCGGTTTCGGCGGAAGGAGCTTTACCCTCGGACTTGCAGACTGTGCAACAGTCATCGGGAGTACCGGTGCCATAGCCGATGCAGCGGCAACTTTCGTCGGCAACATGACGAATGTGGAGACCAATCTCGTTCAGCGCAGGCGGGCTTGCGAAATTGACCCCCTCACCGATATCCCCGACGAGTTCGTTACCGTTCAAATAGGCGAACTGGGGTCGGATCACGTAAAGGAGGCTCTCGAGGCAGGACGGATGGCGGCGGAAAGACTCAAGCTGGCAGGCATAATTTATGATGCCATGATACTTCTGAAGGGAAAGACGGTTTCCACCATCTGCGGTGGAGGCAATATAGACGTGGAGGTGCAGAATGGATATTAGGAAGATAGTAACAATAGTGGAAGATACCTTCTCAGACGGTCAGAAAGTGGCGGCGAAGCCGGTGCGGAAAGTGGCGGTTTTGGGTGTAATTAAGAATCCCTTTGCCGGTGTCTACCAGGAAGACCTGACTGCCCTTATTGACTTCAGTGAGGAATTCGGCAAGGTCCTGTCGGACAGGGCCGTAGAGGCACTGGGACCGGGTCGAGAAATACACAGCTACGGCAAGGCGGCCATTGTTGGCGAGAAAGGCGAACTGGAGCATGCCGCGGCACTTCTTCATCCCAAGCTTGGTACCCCCTTGCGCAATGCCGTCGGTGGTGGCAAGGCCATCATTCCTTCAGTCAAGAAACTCGGCAGAATGGGTGACGAAATAGATATTCCCCTTCACTACAAAGATGCAGCCTTCGTGCGTTCCCATTTTGACGGCATGACAGTCTCCGTGAACGACGCACCCAAATCTGACGAGATTCTCCTCGCAGTGGCAGTGACCGACGGTGGAAGGCCCAACCCGAGGGTAGGGGGGTTGAAGGCGGAAGAAGCAAAAAAAGAGGACGGACTCAGGTAGCCCGTAGTCCCTATCTTTATATTGAAATCGAACCGAGAAACTATTATAATCAAGCCCGTGCCCCCATAGCTCAGGTGGATAGAGCGACGGTTTCCTAAACCGCAGGCCGCATGTTCGAGTCATGCTGGGGGCATTCTCCTCACCTACCGGCTAACGCTTTATTGTCCAATTTTATTCGTCTTCAGCGGATTTCAGCTTGTTCCATTACGGGCGGAGCGAAGCGAGTACCCCAAGACACTTGGGACGATAGCCTCTTTTCTCCGGAGTGGCTGCGTATTTGTATACAGATTCCTATCATCCTCATTCGTCAAAAACAGGCTTGCAGGCATGAGGCTTTACGGGCAAATTACTACGGCCTATTTGGCCTGTTTCATTATGATGAAAAAAATACTTGTCAAAAATCTACTGCCTAACTGTTGACAGATAAGTTGGACATGTGCTACATTTTGCATGGTTTAGAGGGGATATCTAAAGCTACTTACAAAAATTGAATTATGGGTGGTTCACTATAATGGTTCACTATACTGAATCCTGTGAGATTTCCGATTCCTCCTGCGAGTTTCTTCTCGGCTTTCCGGAACAGCACAATCATTCTAATAAAATCTATCTAAGAAAATAGGCGATGGAGACAATCAATCTAACTCAAAGTACGGACTGGGGATGCATAGACAAGGTACGCGAAGAGAGCGGACAAAACCCGTCGCTTTGCTACCAATGTGGAAATTGTACAGCCGGTTGCCCTTATTCGGAGTACTTCGACTTTCCTGTGAGCCAGGTAATGAGGCTTCTGCAGGCCGGCCAGAAAGAAACGATCCTCAACTCAAAGGCAATTTGGCTCTGCGCGACCTGCGAGACCTGCACAACACGATGCCCTTGTGAGGTCGATGTGGCAATGATAATGGACACCTTACGAATCATTGCACGGAGGGAAAACAAGGTATCAGAGAAGGACGTTAAACTCTTCTATGATAGCTTCATGGACTCCCTCAAGCAGAATGGTCGCATCTTCGAAATGGGTATTCTTCTTTCATATAACCTGAAGTCGGGGCACTTTATGGCTGATGCAGACCTCGGGCCGAAGGTCATGGAAAAGGGAAAAGTGGGTTTCTTCCCCAAGAAGATCAAAGGCAGTGACAAAGTAGCTCAAATCTTTAAGAAGTTCCAGGAGAAGGCTAACAGACATGGCTGATAAAGAATATGCATACTATCCTGGCTGTTCGTTGGAAGGCACGGCAAAGGAATACGATCTTTCCATGCGCGTGGTGATGGAATCCCTTGGCATTCCCATAAGGGAACCGGACGATTGGAGTTGCTGCGGGTCCACACCTGCTCATACGGTAGATCATGTTCTGGCCGCAGCACTTGCTGCCAGAAACCTTCGCATTGTGGAAAAGACTGGCCTTCAGACGGTAGCCGTTCCATGCCCCTCGTGCCTCGCAGCATTCAAGAGGGCACACATCGGAATGGCCAAGAGCAGCGCCTTTAAGAACGAGGTAAATGAACTTATCGAGGAACCTTATGAGTGCGGTGTGGAATCCAAGTCCACCCTGCAAATACTTTACGAAGATGTGGGCCTTGAAGCGATCGCTGCCAAAGTGACCCACAGACTTCCCGGGCTTAAGGTTGCCCCTTACTACGGATGTATACTGAACCGGCCCCCGGACATAGCCCAGTTTGACGATCCTGAGAACCCCGTGGCGATGGATAAGATCCTGGCGAGTCTTGGTGTTGAGGTTGTTGACTACGCTTTCAAAACCGAATGCTGCGGTGCTGCATTCGGAGTTACAAAGCGGGCCACGGTGAATAAACTGACCGCCAAGGTGCTCTCAATGGCTCTTGATGCAGGCGCAAACTGCATCGCAGTCGCCTGCCCCCTTTGCCAGCAGAACCTGGACCTCAGACAGGAACAGGTGAATAAGACCACGGGTTCCAGCTTTAAGATACCGGTGCTTTATTTCTCCCAGATAATTGGGCTCGCCTATGGACGGTCACCAAAAGAACTTGGAATAGATAAGCTCATTGTGAGCGCCGATAACATCGTTAAAAATCGGATTACGGTTCAGGAAGCAGCGGAAATAGAACGTAAGGAAGCGGAGAGAGTAGCGGCCGAGAAGAAGGCTAAGGCAGCCGAAAAGAAATCCAGCGAAGCTAAAGAAGCTAAAGAGGAGAGCTGATCCATGAGGGTTGGTGTATTTATATGCCATTGCGGAAATAACATTGCCGGCACTGTCGACGTCAAGAGAGTTGCCGAAGAGACAAGGAAACTCCCCGGTGTGGCCTTTGCCACTACGTATATGTACACCTGCTCTGAACCGGGTCAGGATGAGATCAAGGATACCATTAAGAGGGAAAACCTCGACCGCGTAGTCGTGGCCGCCTGTTCCCCCCGTATGCACGAGCTCACCTTCCGCCGGACCATCGAAAAGGCAGGACTAAACAGGTACTTTCTCGAGATGGCCAACATCAGGGAGCACATCTCCTGGATAGGCGAGCATAAAGAGTCAAATACGGAAAAGGCCATAGATGCCGTAAGAATGGCAGTTATGAAAGCTATCCAGGACAAACCCCTTTACCCCTCATCCTTTCAGGTGAACAAAAGAGTTCTGGTGATAGGTGGAGGCGTTGCTGGAATGCAGGCCGCACTTGATTGTGCTGATGGTGGCCTGGAAGTGGTCATGGTGGAGAAAAGCCCCAGCATCGGCGGAATGATGGCAAGGCTTGACAAAACATTCCCCACCATCGACTGTTCCATCTGCATCCTCGGCCCGAAAATGGTGGATGTGGCACAGCACGACAAGATAAAACTTCACGCCTACTCAGAGATCGAGGAAATAAAGGGTTACGTAGGGAACTACCAGGTAAAGGTCAGAAAAAAGGCTCCTTACGTTGACTGGAAGAAGTGCACGGGATGCGGCGCCTGTATAGAAAAATGTCCGTCAAAGAACGCCTACGATCATTTTAACTTTGGTGTTGCTCCGACGCGTGCGATAAATATTCCTTTTCCTCAGGCAATACCCAAGAAAGCAAAGATCGATGCAAACTTCTGCAGACAGTTGCAGAAAGGCAAGTGCGGAGTCTGCGCAAAGATTTGCCCCACGGGAGCTATCAATTATGAGATGGAAGATGAGATCGTAACAGAGGACGTAGGGGCCATAGTCGTGGCGTCCGGTTACGGGCTTCTTGATATCGAAAAACTGCCGGAATACGGCGGGGGACGTTATCCCGATGTGATTACCGGCATCCAGTATGAGAGAATCCTGAATGCTTCAGGGCCTACTTCGGGTCACATTCTCAGGCCTTCCGATAAGACAGAGCCGAAGACGGTAGTCTTTGTCTCCTGCGCAGGGTCAAGGGATAAGTCCATCGGAGTACCTTACTGCTCGAACTTCTGCTGTATGTACATAGCCAAACAGGCTATTTTAACCAAAGACCATGTTCCCGATTCACAGTCCTATGTCTTTTATATGGACATTCGTTCCCCCGGCAAAGGATATGACGAGTTTACCCGCCGGGCCCAGGAGGACTACGGAGTCAAGTATGTGAGGGGTAGAGTATCAAGGATCTATCCTAAGGGCAAGAAAATGATTGTTCGGGGCGTTGATACACTGCTCGGAACGCAGGTGGAGGTCGAGGCGGATCTGGTAGTACTTGGAACAGCGGTCACTTCAGCACCGGGAGCAGCGCAGCTTGCAGAAAAACTCCACATATCCTACGATACCTTCGGGTTCTATGTTGAGAGCCACCCTAAGCTAAGGCCTGTGGAGACTAATACATCTGGTGTCTACCTTGCCGGTGCGGCTCAGGGACCGAAAGACATCCCCGCGTCGGTAGGTCAGGGAAGCGCCGCTGCGGCAAAGGTGCTGGCCTTATTCTCGAGAGATACTCTGGAATCCGATCCTGCCATTGCTCAGGTAAACATAAATAAGTGCGTCGGATGTCTGAAGTGCGTCAAGACGTGCCCCTTCGGTGCCATCAAGGATGAGGTACTTCGTAACGGCAAGACAGTGGCGAACGTTATACAGACAGTCTGCGCGGGATGTGGAGTCTGTACCTCCACCTGTCCATGCGGGGCGATACAGCTGCAGCACTTTACAGATAATCAACTCTTAGCGGAGGTCAATACGTTATGTCTGAGGTAGCACGAGCAGCACAAGAGGCCCCGAAGGAACTGCGCATCGTCGGTTTTCTCTGCAACTGGTGCTCCTACGGCGGCGCTGATACAGCTGGGGTTAGTCGTTTCAAGCAGCCCACCGACATCAGAATCATCAGAGTCCCTTGTTCGGGTCGGGTTGATCCGCTTTTCGTGGTAAAGTCCATTCTGGCGGGAGCAGACGGGGTGCTGGTTTCAGGTTGCCATCCCAGGGATTGTCATTACTCCGACGGGAATTTCTATGCGCGCAGGAGACTCGAAATGTTGAAGCGACTGCTGCCTTTCATGGGCATCGATGAGCGCAGATTCCATTATACATGGATTTCCGCCTCTGAGGGACAGAGATGGCAGAGGACGGTGACAGATTTTACAAACGTTATCCATTCGCTTGGTCCACTACATGGCGACAAGGAGAAATAGTTGAAGGCTGAGAAACTTAAAGAGATAGTTGGAAAGGTCATTCCGGATGTCGAGGTACTCATAGGGTACAAACAAGGTTTTGACGCACTGCATGCGACACCTTGTTTCATCAAAGGGGCTGACGAGGCAGAGCAGCTGATTCTTAACCCGCTCTGTGCGCAGAGCCTCGCCGGATATCTGCCGTCTCTCAAGAAGAAGGCGGCGGTCATAGTGAAGGGTTGCGACAGCAGGGCTATAGTCCAGTACATGCAGGAAGGGCTCATAAACAGAGACAACGTCGTAATCATAGGTGTTCCCTGCACGGGCGTCATCAGCGTGAAAAAGGTTGCCGCCGCGACGGGCAATGAGAAAATCGAATCAATTGCCTTCGATGGTCAGGGAAAGGTAGTGGTGAAGACGGCGTCAGGAGAAAAGACATTCTCCCTCCTTGATGTTGCTCCGGACAAGTGCAAAACATGTCAGTATCCCACACCTCTCGTCTATGACCACCTCGTGGGTGATGAGATTAAATCTGACAAGCCTGCCGAAAGCGTCTACGCAGACATAAAGGAGTTCGAACAAAAATCGCTTGAGGAAAGAATGGCATACTGGAAAGCGGAACTGGGGCGTTGCATCCGTTGCTATGCATGCAGGAACGCCTGCCCCATGTGCGTCTGCCAGGACAGTTGTATAGCAGAGAGCCGGGATCCTCACTGGGTCAGCCAGAAACTTACGGAAGAGGAGAAGTTTATGTTTCACATGATACATGCTCTCCATCTTGCCGGCAGGTGTGTGGAGTGTGGTGAGTGTGAACGCGTCTGTCCTATGGACATCCCTGTGAACAAAATCAAGCGGAAGATCAATTTGGATATGAAAGAACTCTTCGGATATGACGCAGGCGTCAATCCCGACGACAAACCGCCTATGTTCACATTCAACGTCGAAGAGAAAACGATAGAGGAGCACAAACTGTAATGGCCAATACAGGTTACGTCCCCAAGGAAAAATGGAATGGTTTTATAGAAGGACTGGCCAAGGATGCCGTGGCATATGTCCCGTGCCTCGAAGGGGAGACGGTAGTCTTCAGGCCATTTGGGCCTGACAAGACTCTTTACTTCGACAGGCCTGCCAATTCTCCACCAAAACCGGTGATCTATCCGCAGAGTGAGACGCTCTTTACGTACACTTTCAAAAAGGATGATGAAAACCAGCAGAAGGTGTCGACGGAACTAAAGGCAGACACGCAGTCTGGACCGATGGTCATCGTTGGAGCCCGTCCCTGCGACGCCAAAGGCTTCACCATTTACGACAGGGTCTTTCTCAACCCGGATTACACAGACCCCTATTACCGGGAGAGACGAGAAAAGACCACAGTTGTTACTCTCGCGTGTCAGTCCTCCTACCCGGGTTGTTTTTGTACAGCCTTGGGCGGTAGCCCCTCTGATCAGACCGGCAGTGACGTTATGGTCACCGAGGTTAAAGGGGGCTACTTCGTGGAGGCCCTGACGGACAAAGGGAAGACACTTCTATCCAAGGCAGGACTCGCAGACGGTGCAAGTTACGAGAAGGAAGCCCGAGAGAAACAGGCAGGGGCGGAAAAGAGCGTAAAGAACCCCTTCGGCAAGGCAGGCAAGCCCGATATAGCAAAAGAAAAGTTTGCTGAGGACCAATTCTGGGATGAGGCTCTTGAGAAATGTCTCAGTTGTGGCGCTTGCACCTACCTGTGCCCCACATGTTACTGTTTCAATATTACCGACGAACAGGCGATTGAGAAGGGCGAGCGGATTCGCAGCTGGGATGCCTGTATGTTTCCCCACTTTACCCTGGAGGCAAGCGGTCATAATCCGAGGCCGAAGAAACAACAGCGCTATAAGAACAGGGTAGGGCACAAATTCGTCTGGTATCCTGAAAAATATGAGGGCGCGTTGGCATGCTCGGGCTGTGGGAGATGCATCCGCTATTGTCCCGTATCCGTCGATATCAGCGAGATTGTCTCTCGCCTCGGCAAGTCAGAAGGCTAACCCCAGGCAAAAGCCTGTGTGAATAAGATCCGCTTTTAGAGGGTGGTGAAAATGTCAATTGAGAATCCTTATCTCCCGGAACTCGTGACCGTTCAAAGGGTCATTGAGGAGACGCCGAATATAAAATCCTTCCAGGTCACATTTAATGATCCTGCAAGGATGAAGAGCTTCACCTTTGAACCTGGTCAGGTTGGCCAGTTGTCCATATTCGGGGTGGGTGAATCGACTTTTGTTATCAATTCTCCCCCGACGAGGATGGACTATCTTCAGTTCAGCGTAATGAAAGCAGGCGAGGTTACAGCAGCTCTGCATGAACTCCATGAAGGCGACCAGATCGGTGTGAGAGCACCCCTAGGCAACTATTTTCCCTATGAGCAGATGAAAGGCAAAAAGATTCTTTTCATAGGTGGCGGCATCGGTCTCGCACCGCTTCGTACTCTCATTCTCTATATGCTCGACAATAGGGCAGATTACAACGATATCACTATCATCTACGGTTCCAGGACGCCCCCTGACCTGTGCTATAAAGAGGACCTCAAAGAGTGGGAAGAGAGAAGTGACGTTGATCTGATCCTTACCGTAGATGCACCTTTCCCCGGATGGGAAAAGAGAACAGGATTTGTGCCTACTGTCCTGAACGAAGTAGCGCCGTCGCCGGAAAACACGGTTGCCATTACCTGCGGACCGCCGATCATGATCAAGTTTGTCCTTCAGAACCTTGCCAAGCTCGGTTTTCAGGATGAGAACATTATTACTACCCTTGAAAAGAGGATGAAGTGCGGTATCGGTCTCTGTGGACGCTGCAACATAGGTTCAATGTATGTCTGCAAGGACGGTCCTGTCTTTTCGCTGGCACAGCTTAAAGATTTCCCAGACGAACTCTAGTTAGTACGAATCATGAATTATAAGACGGCACTGCTTGTATCCAAGTGGTGCCGTTTCTGTGTCGTTCTTTGGCTATATTGCGGCTGGAGTACCTCAGCTCTGCAAGACTTTCTTTCTCTGAAAAACAATGCGAAGAAGTCCGTTAAAGGATAGGAGCGATAGAGGAGGCAATAGGTCTATGGGTGGATACTTGAATCGAAACTGGGAAACCTTTCCAATGGATACGATAAAGAAGGTTGATAGACCGACCACGCGGATCGACGAAGGCAGGATTCATCGGGTTCGAGAACGCCAATCGGGGTTTTGCAAGGCAGTTGCAGGGGACTACGGACCTAAGCTTCAAAGCGAGTTCAGGCGCTTTGTTCCGAAACATCCTCTTTCAGGCGCCCTGTCCTGGATGCGCAACAACATGAAACCCTTTGTCGATAACTTGTCGGCTGCTCAAAAGGCCCCAATTCCTTCAGACCCCTCAGCAATTGCTCGACATATCAAAGAGACTGCTTACTTCCTGAGGGCCGATGCGGTGGGAATATGTGAACTTCCACAGTTCGCCGTCTACAGCCACAGGTTTGATTTCATGAACCCGGACGTGGGAGAGGTACCGACGGAATTAAGCCACGAGTACGCCATTGCCATTCTCATCGACCAAGATTATCGCACATCGCAGGCCTATTCCGGAAGTGATTGGATAAGCAATGCCATGAGTATGCTGTCTTACTCCACGTCGGGTTTTGTGGCCATTATCCTCGCCGAATATATCCGAAGACTTGGCTACCCGGCAAAGGCTCACTATGCACCATTCTATGACCTTGTAGTGCCCCCCATCCTCCTTATGGCAGGCCTGGGAGAAATGAGCAGAATCGGCGATTCCGTTGTCCACCCTTTTCTCGGTCCCCGATTCAAGGCGGCTGTTGTCACCACTAACTTGCCTCTTCTTCCTGACAAGCCTATTGATTTTGGCCTTCAGGATTTCTGTTCTAAGTGCAGGAAGTGTGCCCGCGAATGTCCAAGCGGTGCCATAAGCGATGGTGCCAAAGAGATTCACAACGGATATGAGAAGTGGCCTATCGACGTGAGAAAGTGTACTGGAATGAGAGTGGGGAACCAGAGAGGATCAGGGTGTGGGACCTGCATTAAAGTATGTCCCTGGAGTAAACCCTACACTCCCTTTCACAGGGTCGTGGGTTGGGCAATGAGACACTCCGGTTGGGCGCGACGCATAGCCATCTGGGGGGATGATCTTATGGGTTATGGTAAACCCGATGACAAAAACAAATGGTGGTATGATCTGGAGGACGTCAACAGCGATGGCGTTCTGACGATGCCGCGCAACAGGAAGAGTGAATTCGAAAAGGAATAGAACGCGGAAGGGTACCTTAGCCCAAGTTCCATTGATTTATAAAGGTTTCATAATGGCAGAGGACACCCTATTAACTTTCACGCCGGGCATAGTGCAGGGTTCGACTCTATTGATAATGTGGAGGGGATCAAAATATGGTATCATTGCTAGAAACCCTCTGTCGACTCTCCAATCAAAGGGTACGATCTCAGCAATATTCCGGGAAGGATTATTCTGATGTTAAGGAGCGGGGAATCGGAGCGGTTTCCGAGAATGATATGAGGTGTCTCATGGATGATAAATTGTCGTGTCCGGTGTCAGGTGGGGCATGTATCGAATGTGGCCTTTTCAGGGGTAGACACGTGCACTGTTCGTTTTTCAAGAGGAACATTGATTTGGGGTTATCCCATCAAGAAATCGTCGAGCGCCGCAGAGAGAAGGAAAAAGAACTCACTGCGGAAGGAGTCTGGGCAATACAGAGAACGCCAAAGAAATCTCATTAGATTCATGATCGGTCTCTCTGTAAAGGTACTTATCGAGCTGGGTTATGGTTGTGTAGTTCGCATCATTGCAGTGCCGAGGTCTCGGGCCAAGTTCTCACGCGGCTGATCCAAGCATTGCAGAGTCTTAGACGCAGCCGCATACCCCAAGTGGGCACCCCTGAAGAAGCCGCCCAATCCGGTGGGTCTGGTAGAATCTTGATAGTCCGGTTCTAACGATCTGGCACGAGCATGTCATAACAAATCAAGCTGGGGCGGCATCGGCAATCGTCCCGCGGTCAAGTTTTTATTTGCTTTTGTGATAAGAGGTATATTACAAATATACGACAATTTAAGAACTGAAAAAGAGCGGAGCGGGTTATGCCAAACGTGGGTGTAGTAGGTATCCAATGGGGTGATGAAGGGAAGGGAAAAGTTATCGATATATTGAGCGCTTCGGCAGACGTTGTGGTCCGTTTTCAGGGCGGGGCAAACGCGGGTCACACCATTGTAGTAGGAGATAAGAAGGTCGTACTTCATGTGATTCCCTCCGGTATTCTGCACGAAGGTAAGTATTGCATCATCGGCAACGGTGTGGTCCTTGACCCGGAAGTCTTTCTGCAAGAAGTAAATCAGTTAAAAGAACTGGGTTATATGAAAGATGAAAAGAAACTGATGGTGAGCACTCTGACGCACCTTATCATGCCCTACCACAAGAAACTTGATATCTTGAAAGAATCCAAAGCCAACAAGAAGATCGGCACCACAGGAAGGGGCATAGGTCCTGCTTATGAAGACAAGGTGAGCAGGCTGGGGATCAGAGTGACCGACCTCCTCGATAAAAAGATATTTGCGGAGAAAGTGCGGCAGAACCTGGAGATAAAGAACTTCCTCATCAGGAAATACTATAAGGATGAGCCCTTTAAGAGCCGGGAAATAGTACGTGATTATGACGTGTACCGTAGGCTCCTCAAACAGTATGCTGCCGATACGGTCGATTTTCTGCACCAGAGCATTGCAAAAGGGAAAAATATCCTTTTTGAAGGCGCTCAAGGTACCTACCTGGACATTGACCACGGTACTTATCCGTATGTTACATCATCGAATACAGTATCGGGCAACATAGCATCGGGGAGCGGTGCTCCACCAACCTGTATAGACTACATTCTGGGCATTTGCAAGGCATACACTACCCGAGTGGGTGAAGGCCCCTTTCCAACTGAATTATTTGGAGAGGCGGGAGATACCATGCGTCGGGTGGGGGCTGAATATGGCGCCACTACGGGGCGGCCCCGCCGGTGTGGCTGGTTTGACGTCGTTCTGGTAAAAAGGGCCATAAAGCTTAATGGTGTGAAAGGCCTTGCCCTCATGAAGCTTGATGTCCTTGATGTATTTGAAAAGATAAATCTTTCCGTAAAGTACAAGGTGGGTAAGAGATTCTACGATCAGCCCCCTGCGAACATCCAGGGGTTCGAAAAGTGTGAACCGGTGTATGAAGAAGTTGATGGTTGGAACGTGTCCTTAAAGGATGTCAGGAGGTTCCAGGACCTTCCGCTGAACGCCAAGAAGTATATCAAGCGCCTTGAAGAACTTCTTGATGTCCCGATTGAGATCATTTCCACAGGCCCGGATCGCGCCGCCACTATTGTGCTCAGAAACCCTTTTCAGGCCTGAGTATCCTCACTCCTGTCGGCCATAAATCTGTTGACTTCAGGCAAACAATTGGGTTTTAATAACTCAATTTAAAATTACTACGTTATGGACGGAGGGAGGGGAAAATGAATGCCAGCAGTTATCGTGAGAGATGGAGAATCCTTCGAAAGCGCCCTTAAGAGATTCAAGAAGCAGTGCGAAAAGACCGGTATATTATCTGAGATAAAGAAAAGGGAACATTACGAGAAACCGAGTGTAAAACGCAAGAAGAAGATACTTGCCGCTAAGAAAAGGGCACTGAAAAAACTGAAAAGAATCGCAGATAAGGGTCTTTATTAATTATGGATCACAAGTCCAGGGTTGAGACAGAACTCAAAGAAGCGCTAAAGCAGAAAGATGCAGTCAGGCTGTCAGTCCTGAGAATGCTTCTCGCAGCTATCAAGAACAAAGAGGTGGAAAAGATAAGACCCCTCACTGAGGATGAGTTCTTCGCCCTTGTCAAGACCTCTGTGAAGCAGCACAACGAATCGATTGAAAGCTTCAAGAAAGGACACAGATCTGAACTCGCTGAAAAGGAGGAAAGGGAGCTCGAAATCCTGAAGGGATTTCTCCCTGCCTCCTTGTCCGAGGAGGATCTCATCCGCGAAATAGATTCAGCGATCCAATCATTGCAGGCCAAGAACCAGCGGGATATGGGTAAAGTCATAAAGTTTCTTCTGGAAAGATTCCCTGGAAGAGTGGACGGAAAACTGTTGAGTCAGATGGTGCTTAAAAGACTGCCTGCTGCGTAGGCGGTCGCAAGCCCGGGATGATAGACAAAACCTTATCCTATCTTGATTATTCAAGGCTGCTCGAAGTTCTGAAGCATTACTCATCGACACCCTATATTGAAGAGTCCGTCGCGGCGCTGACTCCGTTGCGGGATATCCCGATGGTCAATGAGCGCCTGGACAAAGTGGAAGCCATCATGGAAGTCGTAAGATGGGATGGGAGAATTCCCTTTTACGAGGTGCCCGATATCCGGGAAACCCTCCTGAGACTTTCAGTGGCCGACACCGTCCTCGAGGCAAAAGAATTCTTAAAGGTTTCAGACTTCCTGCGAAACTGCAGCGATGTCAACGGCTTTCTCAAGCGGGCACACGTCAAGAAACCTTTTATTGAGTCTCTAATAGAGCGAATCAAACCCTTTTCCCATGTTCTTGCGAGAATATCGAAGACTATCAGCAGTGAAGGCTTTATCGAGGACACCGCCTCCTATGAACTATCCAGGATACGGTCAGATCTCTTCGTCCTGAAAGAGCGTGTAAGGCGGAGACTTGAGAAGATCATGGAGGGCGACTCAGTTCGTTCCATTCTTCAGGATACGTACATATCACTGAGAAATGAACGCTACGTCATACCGGTAAAGCCAAACTTCAATCAGGCCTTTCAGGGAATAGTGCATGACTACTCCCATTCTCTCAAGACCTCTTTCGTCGAGCCCATGGAAGTGGTGGAGCTGAACAATTCCATTAACATACTTGAGAATGAGGCTATAGAAGAAGAGAAGAATATCCTTCTTGAGCTGACCAATTTTGTCCGAGCGGCCGTTGATGGGTTAGCGGAGGATCTTGAGATACTCAAGGAAGTCGATTTCTTCCACTCTGTAGCGCTTTTCAGTGCCGAATACGACTGTGTAAGGCCCGAACTCGACCTCCGCGGCACGCTTGAGATCAAACATGCCATAAACCCCTTTATTGCGATGTCCAGAAAGGAAGAAACCGTCCCCATCGATGTAGTCCTGGACCAAGACAAGAAGGTTATGATTATAAGCGGCCCCAATGCCGGGGGCAAGACAGCGGCCCTCAAAACCATCGGATTGCTGTCCATCATGGCTCAGAGAGGTCTCTTTATCCCGGCACATGGTAGA
>CAYOYU010000054.1:2831-3687 GCA_964408265.1 uncultured Syntrophorhabdaceae bacterium | reverse complement strand
CCACAGGAAGCTTCAGCCCTCGCTATGGGTATCATGGATGCTTTCGTTGCCAAAGAGACCACCGTGATCGTTACCACCCACCTCAATCTTCTGAAGGCCTACGGGTACACCCGTCCATTTGCCATCAACGTGGCTACGGCTTTCGACTCCGATACGATGAGCCCTCTTTACCGCCTCATCTATGGGACTGCAGGCTATAGCAACGCAATCAGCGTAGCCAAGACCATCGGGCTGCCCCAGGACATAATCGACAAGAGCTATGCCTATTTGGGTAAACAAGAGTATATGCTTAATGAGCTCATAACGGAACTGGAGCAGGCCAAACAGAGGGTCGATGAGGAACGTCAGGAGTTCTTCAGATTGAGAAGTCAGATGCGCGACAAGCTTACGGCCTTGAAGACAAATAGGGATGTATATCTACGAAAAGTCGAACAAAAATCGCAGGATCTTCTCACCGAACTTGAAATCGAACTGGAGGAACTGAGAAAAGAGATTGCAAAAAAGGAAAAGACAGCTATTAAGATAGGAAGCGACAAGTTAATCAAACTGAGAAAACGATACCTTCCTGGAGCTACATCCGCCGCAGGCCAAAAGGAGAGCATCGGCATAGGCGACTACGTTAAAGTCAAGAGTCTCGGTGCGAAGGGCTACGTGACGTCTGTAGATAAAGTCTCTGATGAATTCGAGGTGGTTGTGGGCAACCTGAGGACCAAGGTGGAATCCAGACTGCTCGAAAAAGTGGCTGCAGTACCCAGGAAGAGGAGTGTGGAGAAAGTCCAGATCCAGGCCGAGGAAATAGGTCAGCCGGAAATCCGTCTCATAGGTCTTCGAGTCGAAGAGGCATTGAAGGAGATGG
>CAYOYU010000054.1:0-2821 GCA_964408265.1 uncultured Syntrophorhabdaceae bacterium | reverse complement strand
GGAAAAATTCATCGACCGCGCCTATATTCAGGGCATCCAAAAAGTGCGGATCGTTCATGGAATAGGCACAGGCAGACTAATGACTGCCGTTCGGGAACGGCTCGGAGAGACAGCCTACGTTAAAGAGTTCAGCGGTGATGAGAGAAACGCAGGCGTTACTATCGTGGAGCTGCAATGAAGACCACCCTCGATGAGCTACTTGAGAGAGTCAATATCGTGGACATTATCTCTGAGTTTGTGAAGCTCAGGAGGGCCGGTAAGAATTACGTTGGGTTATGTCCATTTCATAAGGAGAAAACTCCATCATTCAGTGTAAATGCTGAAAAACAGATGTTTTATTGTTTTGGATGTAATGAAGGCGGCAATGCAGTCACATTTTTGATGAAGTATGAGAATCTTACCTTTCAGGAGGCCCTGGAAGGACTTGCCCGGAAGTACGGGCTGGAAATAGAGAAGAAGGGACAGACCAAAAGGTCCACCGTCCAGGATGCTCTGTCTAAACTCACCGCTTACTACCACGGAAACCTGAAGAATTCGAGGCCGGCCAGACAATATCTCCTCGACCGCGGAATCGATGACGCCATGACAGAGGAATTCCAGCTGGGTTACAGTGACAGATCGCGGTTCCGCCTTAAGGAATTTATCAGGTCCACGGGAATTCCGAATGATATTCTCCTCGACACAGGAATATTCAGGGTAAAGGATGGTGATACATATGACATCTTCGGAGGGAGAATAATAGTTCCCATAATGGACGTGAACAGGAAGGTAATCGGTTTCGGCGGAAGGACCCTCGAGAAAGAAGGGTTACCTAAATACATTAATTCACCGGAGTCCCCTGTTTTTTCCAAACGCAAGACGCTATTCGGGATTGACAAAGCGAAAAGGGAAATAGTTCAGAAGAATGAGGCTATCATAGTTGAGGGATATTTCGATCTCATCTCTCTTTATGGTGCTGGCTTGCGTAACGCCGTCTCAGCCCTAGGAACATCGGTCACTGAAGAACAGTTGATGAGGCTCAGGAATTACTCAGAGAACGTAACTCTCATGCTTGACGGAGACGAGGCGGGGGTCAGGAGCGCCCTGAAGCTGATAGTTCTCCTGTCTGAACTGGACATGAACGGCAGTATGGTCGTGCTGCCTGAGGGACATGATCCCGACAGCTTTATCCGCCGCGAAGGGGCGGATGCAGTGGAACGCCTCATGATGCTCAAGAGACCTATTCTTGACTATTTTTTCGACTACCATATGGAACAATGCGGATTGGAAAAGATGGAGGGCAAAATGGCCTTCATCAAGAAGGTCATGCCTCATGTGGAAAATATTCGGGACAATATAAAGAAGAGACTCTATGTCAAGCGATTATCGGAACTTACAGGTGTCGAAGAATTACATTTCGGCGGAAGAATAAGCTGGATTCAAGCAGAACCGGCGCAAAAGAAAAATCAGTCAACGAGCATTATTGGTAGAAGGATTATTGACGCGGTTATCAATAATCCTGTATTACTAGATGTGCTCAAAAGTAGGGAGGTGATCGGAAGGATCAAAGAAGATGATGTGAGAGAAGTGCTGGTGAGAATGTGTGAACATTATGACAAGAGGCAATGCCTTGACATCCAGGCTTTCGTCGACAGCCTGGAGAATGGAGAATTGAAGGAATTTGTTTTGAATTCGGTCTTCGCGGAATTCGAGTCGGATGAAGAAAATCAGCAAAGAGTTGTCTGGGATTACGTGCATCATCTGGAGCGGGAATCAGTACTTCAGGAAGCACGAAGAATCACGGAGCGGTTGTTGGAGGCGGAAAAGAGGGGGGACGATACAGCCGTTGCCGAACTCCTTGGTAAAAAAAGGCAAATATTGGCCACAATGAAATCGAGTCTTGTAAAGTGAGGTGACCATGCCGGACAAAGGCAAGCCGTTTTTTTCCTTTGATGAGAACACCGAAAACAAAGAGTTTTACGTGTTGATTTCTAAGAGCGGTAAGGATGAAGGCATATTTGATGACATTGAACTTTTCGATATCGAGGCTAGTAACGAAATAGGTCTGGCTCCCAGCGAAAGCATGGAGGAGGTATTTGAGGAAGACTTCGAAGGCGTCTATGATGAGGATCTGACAAACCCGATCCGGCATTATATCAGAGAGATGGGAGGCATGTCTCTCCTGACCAGGGAAGGGGAACGTGAGATTGCCATGCGCATCGAAGAGTCCCAGGAAGAGATCAAAAGGATTATCTTCTCATTTCCCGGCACCGTGAAGGAACTTCTCAATACCCTCAATACACTGAAGAGCTCGAAAGTGACTGTGAAGGATGTTACTTTGGAGGTTGACGAAGAAGAGGATGCAGAAACAGAACTGGAGTTTCAGAGGGAGCGGGTCATTGGCCTCCTGGAGCGATTACGCCACGTTTCGAACCAGCTCGACAAGGCCGATACGCTTCAGCAGGAGAATTACCGCCAGGAAGTGGAAGGCATCATAAGGGAAATCAACCCGGGCCGAAAGATGATCGAAAAAATTGTCGAGCGGATGCGCAGATATGTAGACAGGATAGAGAAACTGGAAAAGGAGATCGAAAAGTACAACAAACCCGGTCATGCAGGAAAGGACGCGTCGCTCACCCACAGACGCCTTGAAAAGATACATCAAAAAGCAGGTGTCGGTGCAGACGATCTAAAGGCCTATTTGGGCAGTATAAAGGAAGCTGAGCGCAGATGCATCATTGCAAAGAACGAACTGGTCAAAGCCAATCTAAGGCTCGTCGTCAGCATAGCCAAACGGTAACTCAACAGGGGACTGTCACTCCTCGACCTCGTTCAGGAAGGC
>CAYOYU010000053.1:19572-22142 GCA_964408265.1 uncultured Syntrophorhabdaceae bacterium | reverse complement strand
GGTGCCCTTCACGATGAAGCCGGAGTGTGCCTGCGGCCAGGCCGCGTTCAGGCCACTTCTCGATGTCCGAAGCTCAGAGCGAGTTCCGAGAAGTGAACGGAGGCAAATCGATGTAGGGCCAGTGGGGCGGAGTGAAGCAGGGAGCAAAACAGCGCCCGGCCGACCGTTCTTGACCTTTTCATGGTTTCGGGCGCTGGTGTCCGTACAGGGCCTGTCTTCACTCTTCTGCAATAAATCTCAGTTCCGTCTCCTGACCCAGCCCTTCCCGCCGTACCTTTCCCTGCCCTTCCAGGAAATTCAGGTGGCTGATGGCTTCCCCGACGGCAAGGAATCTCTGCAGATAGTCCAGATCCTCCCACGGGGTATCGACGCTCCAGGTCATCTGTGAAGCTATCTCGTAGACCTTCGCCGGACCCCTTTTCAGGATGGAAAGGGTCTCTTCGTTTCTGAGGGCGTGGTGCTCCAGGAGTTCGTCTACCCGCGCCCGCAGGTCCGCTATGGGCTCACGGTGGCCGGGAAAGGCGACAGCCACGTCCAGGGCCCGCACCTTCCGGAGACTTTCGAGGTACACCTTGAGGGGGTCTTTGCCGTTAAACCGTCCCTGGATCGTAGGTGTTATATCGCCAATGACATGGTCGCCGCTGAAGAGGATCCTGCGCTCCCGCTCGTAGAGGCACATGTGCCCTCTGCTGTGTCCCGGTGTAAGAATGCAGGTGAGCCTGCGATCCCCCAAATCGATCCTATCCCCGTCACCGAGGAGGACAAGCCCCGCACCGACGTCGGTCGCTTTTTCGTAAGGGTGGAAGAACCGGTGGACCTCCAGAAGCCCCTCCATTGGAAAACCGGTGCTAAAACTGAATCCCTCAGGGTCACCGAGAAAGGGGTTCAACGTTCTCTCCTCTTCCAGGGCATCGAAATCCTCGGAACTGAGGAAGATCCGGGTGTTCTCCGATGCAAGGCGTCCAGCGAGCCCGATGTGGTCTTTATGGTAATGGGTGATAAAAATGTCGCTTCGCCGGAGGTCGACTGAAAGCTCCTTGAGCCCTGCCTGGAGCATGTGGAGAGATTCCGGGAGGTCCATCCCTGTATCCACGATAAGGGACCTCTCACTGCCCTTCAGCACATAGGCATTTGTAGAACCCATCAGGTTGGCCGGCATGACGACCCTGATTCTGTACAGATTATCGTCGATTTTATCGATCATCTTATTTCAAAGCGGCAGTCCTTGGAGGGTCCTGCATGATGATTCAACGGCTTTCGATGCAAATATTACTACGGGCTGCCGGCAGAAGAAAGTATTTTCTGGTGAGGGTAGCGGGAACCCCCCTAAAGAAGAGCCGGGCCCGCCGAACCTTTGGGTTCCCACGGTACTGAACCCGGAGGAGGGGGTTTCCACATTGCAAGGCTACAGCAGGTCCGGCGATATTTTTCGATTCAGGACTCTTGTGAGGATGATCTGGCCATTCCAACCTCCTCCCGGGCTTTCCTCACAAATTCCGCCGGGGCGGAGACAAATTTGACGACAGATTTCTTATTCCCTTCGTACAGAAGAATGATCTTGCCAAAATTCAGCATCGAACCGAGTGCAGGCTGATAATAGTCGATAGCAGTCACCTCGTTGAGAGGAATTTCATAGGGCTTTTTCATTGGAGAACCGGGATCGATTCCAACCCTCTTTCCGGTCAGCTTTATTTCCAACCTGCCTAAAGTCATATATGAAATTATTCCCCAGACAATGCCAAAAGCGATGAGTGCCATTGCATGATATCCCTGGGACCGAAGGGCCAGCCCTCCTATGATAATCACCAATATCGGTCCCAGAAGGATAGCCCAGTGACACCCGGCCCGATAAACAACCCTTTCATCAACCATCACTGCCCCATCACCAGATTCGGCAGCCAGAGGGCAACCTGGGGAAAGAGAAACAGAATTATCAGGGCAACCACGAGGGCCGAAAGAAAAGGAACCACGCCCCTGTAGATCGTTTTAAAAGGAAGTCCGGTAATATTCCCCAATATAAAGACGTAAATCGCAACAGGAGGGATGACACCGCCGATCATCAGGGTGACGCAAATCAGGATGCCGAACCATATGGGGTCGTAGCCGAGCTGAATCGCTGTGGGGAAAAAAATCGGCGTGGCAAGGACCATGAAGGCAAGGTCATCCATTATTGAACCGCCTACCAGGTAGATAACGATTATGAGAAGCATGATCACCACACCCGGAACAGGAAGCTTCGAGGCCCAGGTGGCTGCTATCATCGGTATTTCCGTTATTGCCAGGAAATGGCCGAAGATAGAGGAACCGGCAATGAGCATAAGGACCATTATGGAGGTCCTCAGCGCCCCCTTGAACGCAACGGTGAGCATCTTGCCGTTCACCTCCCCTCTCACGAGGGCCAGGATGAAGATTGCAACCGTGCCTATCGTGCCGGCCTCTGTGGGGCTGAAGAACCCGGTGATCATCCCGCCGATCACGATGCCGAAGACAACGAGAATGATCAGTGCCTCCGGGATTGAAGCGAGCCTCTCTTTCCAAGTCGCCTTTTACGCTCTGGGCGCTATTGCAGG
>CAYOYU010000053.1:13791-19562 GCA_964408265.1 uncultured Syntrophorhabdaceae bacterium | reverse complement strand
CCACCTTATCGGGGGTCGCGTGGGCACACCGTGCCCACCCTGCTATGACCATCATGAAGAGCGCCGATATCATAAGGGCAGGCACGATTCCCGCGATAAAGAGCCTGCCTATGGACTGCTCCACCTGAAGCCCATAGATGATAAGCACCGTGCTGGGCGGCAATATCATGCCGATGGTACTCACAGAAGCGATGGTGCCCGCAGAGAGCTCCTTTTTATATCCGAACCGGTCCATCTCCGGCATTGCGAGATTGGAGAAAGTTCCTACTGTGGCGAGGGTTGACCCGCACATGGCTTTGAAGGCCGTCGCCCCGGCAACCGTCGTCATTGCAAGACCCCCCGGTATGTGGCCGAACCACTTGTGCGCTCCCTGGTAGAGCCGCTTTGCGATATTCGAGTTCGACGCAAACTCCCCCATAAGAATAAAGAGGGGTATTACCGTGAAGCTGTAGGATGTATAGGTATCAAAGAAATCCTTGATGACGAGATTCGATGCGGAGGGAAAGGTCATGAGAAAGGTAAAGCCGAGGAATCCCACCAGCATCATGCAGTAGGCCATTTCGAGCCCTGTCAGGAAGAGGGCCAGGAGCAGAATTATTCCGTATATGCCGGCCGCAACGTCGCTCATTGTTCGCTCCTTTTACTAGCTGTTTTTATCAGGTCGCAGATGATGGTAAGAGCCTGCAGCAGGAAAGAGAATGAAAGGGCAAATGCAAAGGGATAATAGGGTATCTTGAAACTGGCCGTACGTTCCCCTGTCCGAATCACGTCCATCCCATAGGCTGTGAAGTAACAGGCAATAAACAGGAAGAGTGCGATGCCCACGCATCTCGTAATGATATTGACGAGACGTTTCTTTCCGGGACCGAGCTTTTCGGTTATTATGTCCACGATCACCTGGGCCCCGAGCATTGTGCCGAAAGGCATGGAGAACCCGAAGACGAGGCACCCTCCGTACTGGATTATTTCCATGGACCCGGTAATGGGGTGGCCGAAATTCCTCAGAATCACGTCAAAGAGGGTTAACATAACCATGCCCGATAGCACGATGCTTGCGATGACGTACAATATTTTATCAATACCGATAACACCCGCCACGAAACCTTTCATCCTATTCCTCCATGTCTATCCAAAAAAGGGACCCGGACCGCATTCCCGCTGTCAGCACTCAGGGGGGCCGTCTTACACGGCCCCCCTGGCCGATTACAATTCTTACTGGTTCTTCTTCAGGTAGTCCTGGCAGAACTTCAACGCCTCATCGCCGGGAAGCCCCTTTGCTTTCGTCATCTTCACATAGTCTTCGAGAATAGGCTTCATCTTCTTCGCGGTGTCAGCCTCTTCTTCCTTGGAAACCTTCACGAAGGTCACACCTTTCGACTTGGCAAACGTTACTGCTTTGGCATCCAGGTCAACCCAGGTCTTGCCGAATTTTTCGATATACTCCTGATTGACGGCTTCGATCGCTTATTGGTCTGCGGCAGAGATGGCATTCCATTTGGCTTTGTTCATTACCACAAACTGGGATGTCATGTAGGACATGCCGTAGTTCTCGATGACCGTCTTGACAACTTCGCCGATTTTGAATCCCTGTAATGCCTCCAGGGGAAAGAGGCATCCGTCTATGACTCCTCTTGAAAGACCGTCATAGGTTTCGGTGACGGGCATAGTCACAGGGGAAGCGCCGAGGTTCTTTACGATGTCTGCATTCTCTGCGTTGGCCTTAATTCTCAGGCCCTTTATGTCAGCCATTCCCTTGGCCGGCTTCTTGGTAAAAAAGAAACCGGGTGCAGCGCCGTGGAGAAACATCACTTTCACGTCATCGAATTCTTTCGGATGGAACTTTTTGTAATACTCGTTGGCCATTTTGGTCGCCTGATAGGCGTTCGTGTATCCGAGAGGCTGCTGCAGGACTTCGGACAGCGGAAGCCTGCCGGGCGCATACGCCAAAAGGGCGGTACCCACATCGACAATTCCTTTCGCCGTGTTGTCATAGACCTGCATGGGAGGTGAAAGGGTGCTGCTCGCAAATACCGTTACCACTACCCTGTCCTGCGTTGCTTTTGATACATCCTTCCCCCACGAATCGAGCAGCTTTGTCAGCGGGTGCGTAGGAGGCCACATTGACGAGAGTCTCAATTTCATCGCCTTATCCTGCGCCATCGCCGGCGTTGAGACTGCAAAAACAATGAACAACATGAAAACCAGACTTACCACGCTTACTGCTACACCTGTACACTTCCTCATAATACCCTCCTCCTCTGTTATATGCGGTTCGTACCGCTTGCCACCATCTTAAGACTATAGACTATTTCACACTATACTGCCTTCTCAACTCCCGTTTCAATACCTTGCCTGCAGGACTTTTCGGCAGGTCTGCCAGAACGATGTACTCCTTCGGCACTTTAAATGGCGAAAGCTTCGTCCTGAGATACAATTTCAGCTCCTCGGCCACCACGTTCTGTCCTGGGCCGGGCACGACAAAGGCTACGACCCGCTCGCCCCACTCTTTATCGGGAAGCCCGATGACCGCGCATTCCTCGACTACGGCGCTGGTGTAGAGCGCCTCTTCCACTTCCCTGGGATAGACGTTTTCTCCGCCGGTAATAATCATGTCCTTGACACGGTCGACTATGTAGATGTAGCCGTCGGCATCACGGATGCCTATGTCTCCTGTCCGAAGCCACTCGTTGTCCCAGAAGGCCTCCCTCGTGGCCTCAGGGTTGTTCAGGTAGCCTTTCATGACGATGGGCCCTCTGACACAGATCTCACCCTCTTCCTTTACTCCGAGGATATGTCCGTTCATGTCCCTGATCTGGACTTCCACCATGGGCACGGCATGACCCACTGACCCCACCACGTGGCGCTCGGGATAGTAATGGTTGTAGGTGATGGGCATGGCTTCGGTCTGGCCGTAAGATTCGGAGATTGTGATGCCTGTCCGCTCCTTCCATTGACGGACCACCTCCATGGCCATTGCCGCCCCGGCGGAAAAGCAGTAACGCAGCCTTCCGAGCTTTTGTTTCAGGTCCGGCATCGAAAGCAGGCGGATATAGACGGTAGGTACAGCAAAGAATTTTGTTATCCTTCCGGCTTCGAGGAGGGCGACAATCTTGTCCAGGTCGAATGAAGGCAAAAGTTCCAGGCAGCCGGCGCTCATGATCATGGAATTCATGATATGTATCTGGCCGAAAACGTGGTTGAAGGGCATGAAGCAGATTCCCACGTCGTCCTGTGTGGACCGCTCATAGCAGGCTATGCTGTGGCTCGAAAATACTATGCTTTCGTGAGTGAGCATCACGCCTTTCGGTATCCCCGTGGTGCCTCCGGTGTACAGGATGGCGGCAGTGTCGCGGCGGTCCCTGTCCATGGCCTTGAATTCCGGCGATCCCGTCTGAGCCAACCCGGCCAGGTCCATGTCGCCACCCTCACAGATCACCTGCTTCAGCACACCTTTGTCCTTGAGGGGTTTAAGGTCTTGCAGCCTCGGTCGGGTCGTGAACATGACGCGCGGCTTGGAATGATCCGCCAGCAGCTCCAGTTCATCACCCGTAAGGAGTGCCGAGAATGTTACCGCCACGGCGCCCGCCTTGAACACGCCGAAGTAGAAGGCGATCCAGTCAATCGAATTGGGTGCGCAGAGACCGATGTGGTCTCCCGGTTGCACGCCAAGCCCCATAAGACCGGTAGCGATTCTGTTGGCCTGCTCGTTCAATTCCTTATAGGTCAGGCTCCTGTCGTCCTGGCGGACTGCGATGCGGTCGGGAAAGAAGTAGGTGGACGCCTCCAGATTATGAGCAACGTTCATGTAACCCCCCTTCAGGTTTCTATTTCAGATGGACCGGAAATAACTCTTTACTCGGGTCCATATGTCTAATGGTCTTATATTCAACCATCCGATATAATATGTCAAGCCTTTTATTATGAAATCTATTGCACATTCAAAATTGGTGGTGTATCGTAAGAAGAGACGCAATATATGGCAACATTCAAACCCATACGACAGGTGAGAGTCTCAGACGAGATTGTGGATCAACTCAAGCAGGCGATCCTTCTCGGCCGCTTCAAGGCAGGAGACAAGCTGCCTGCAGAACGCGAGCTTGCCGAGGAATTCCAGGTAAGCCGTATGGCCCTCCGGGAGGCTTTGAGGTCCCTCAAGGAACTGGGCTTCATTATGACCAGGCAGGGCGCCATGGGCGGGGCCTACGTTACGGACCTTACCTTCGAGCGTCTCGTGGATGCTTTCCTGGACCTTTTCCTGACGGACAAGTTTTCCGTGCCCGAACTTTACCGCGTGAGACTTCACATAGAACCGGAGGTTGCCCGTCTCGCGGCCCTCAACGTCACACCCCAGAATGCGGAACGGCTCAAGACAGCCTTAGAGGCGGAGCAGGTTCCCCTAACGTCCCTCACCGAAGATATAGACAGGAAGACGGCGGTCCACTTTATCCTCGCCGAAATGTGCGGAAACAGGTTCTTCGAGGCCCTCATACGTTCCCTCATGGGCCTCACCAGACGGGTCAACGAAATCATCGAGCCCGATCCTGCGCACCCTATGGACCTGCACCCGGCGGGCATGCATCGACCCGTGGTAGAGGCGGTGCTCTCCTGTAACCCTGACGCTGCGGAAGCGGCCATGAAACACCACGCCATCGAATTCGGCTCCAGGCTCATGGAAGCGGAAAAGGCCTTTCGCGAGCGGCAGTCGGAACCAACTCTTTAGACTTGCGAACATCCCCAATACCCTTCATAAGAGTGCTGGCTACCATTCTTCTTCTCGTAGTTGCCGCCGCACCCTGCCCCGCTTCTCAACATGAAGGGACCTGGTCCTATGTTGTCATGGGCGATACCCGTGACACGACGACAGATACCCTCACCGGAATAAGCCCGGACCTTGGGCGGTTGGCTGCGGCTATCGCCGCGGAGAAGCCTGACCTCGTGATCCATACGGGAGACCTGGCAAACGGATACTACACGACCCCCACCTCCCCCATGCACGGGAGATTCCACGACCAGTTCCGCAACTGGAAGAAGGGCGTGAAAGCCCTCTACGATTATGACAATAAGAAAGGGGTCTTCATCTATTTCGTCCGCGGCAACCATGAGGACGGCAAGTATGTGACGGACGAAAACCTTAAACGAGCATATGAGGACGAATTCGCACGACTCATGCCCCAGAACGGTCCCGAACATGAAAAAGGCCTTACCTACAGCTTCTCCCACAAAGGGGCGCGTTTCTTCGCCTTCGACGCATACCACAAGAAGAAGGCCGAAGTGATCAGAGGCTACGTCAATCTGGGATGGCTCGACGAGAACCTCGCCAAGGAGAAGAGGCCCTTCACCTTTGCATTCTCTCATACCCCCGCCTACAAAGTGGGCGATTACCATGAGTCGCCATTCCCCGACCTCTATTCCCACCCCGCTGCAAGGGACCAGTTGTGGGGGAGCCTCCTTAAAGGGGGCACCGCGGCATATTTCTGCGGCCACATTCATTTTTACTGCCGTGGAACCGTGGCCGGGATCGAACAGATAGTGGTGGGCGACGGGGGTGCCGACACCGTGGCTTTCGACCCGAAAGCGGTGGATTCACGGATCACCATGCATTACCCCTCAGGGCCCATGGCGGCGTCCGACGTGGAGACAGGCTACCTGTTGATCGTGGTGAATGAGAAGACGGGGACGCTCACAGGGACGCAGAAACTCTGGAACAAGAAGACCGGCAACTGGGAAAAGGGCGATGTCTTTACACTGAAGGCACGCCAATAAGCCTCAAG